>CAYGGL010000071.1:0-11441 GCA_964349215.1 uncultured Acidimicrobiaceae bacterium
AGCCCAATTTCATGGTTGTGAGATTTATCCACTCAAGTTGTCATCTGAGCTTTGTCATTTCGGCCTCAAGTTCGGCTACCGACCAACGATCGTTCTTCTCTATTGATTCGCCCATAGCCCATCCGTTCATAAGGCGGATCTGGCCTCCCTGTACAAAGAAAACCTTCCCTGTCTCTTCGGCACCAGCGGTAGCAAGGTAGGCGACCAAAGGTGAGATATTCGCCGGGTCCCAGACATCAAATGCTCCTGCATCTTCAGGGGGTTGAATAATGTCGCCAAGCCCAGGGGTCGCCTCGGTAAGACGAGTACGAGCAGCGGGGGCAATGGCGTTGACGCGTACCCCATAGCGGGCAAGTTCTTGAGCGCAGATAATTGTGAACGCTCCGATTCCCGCCTTTGCGGCACCATAGTTAGCTTGGCCAGGGTTGCCCAACAAGCCCGATGTTGAGGAAGTGTTGATGACCGAAGCTTGAACCTGTTTCCCAGCTTTCGACTGCTCTCTCCAGTAAGCCGCTGCCCATCTCGTTGGGACAAAATGGCCTTTGAGGTGCACCTGTATTACCGAGTCCCACTCTTCTTCGGTCATGTTGACCAAAACACGATCTCGCAAGATGCCTGCGTTGTTTACCAATACGTTGATATCGCCAAAGGCTTCTACGGCTGCGTTGATCAGACGCTGTCCGCCTTCCCAATCAGCTACGTTGTCAGCATTGGCGATTGCTTCTCCACCCATTGCCTTGATCTCATCGACGACTTGTTGTGCAGGAGTGCGATCATCGCCCGAACCGTCCATGGCGCCACCAAGGTCGTTTATAACGACTTTGGCCCCCTCGCTCGCAAATAAAAGGGCATGCTCGCGTCCGATACCTCGGCCTGCTCCAGTAATGATTGCAACACGTCCATCGAGTTTGCCCATAACAAGGCCTTCTTTCGTTGTGGTCGTCTATCAAGAGGATGAGACTTCAAACTAACAAGCTATACGTAAGCAGGCGCTACCACCTGACGTGGACATCTATCTCTTGAGGTGGATGTCCACCTTCGTCCCACGAGCGACTTTCTGACCCTCACCTGGGTCGGTCGAAGCAACCTCTCCACGGAAAGGCCCTATTAATTCGCCCACCTCGAGTCCTGCAGCCTCAATTGCATCGGCTGCCTGGGCGGCCGTCATACCTTTGACTGATGGAACAGTCACCAGATCGGGGCCCTTGGAAATAATCACAGTCACGGTGGAATCTCTGGCAACTTCACTACCGACGGGCTCTTGGGTCTTGATAATCAGGCCAGACTTCACCGTGGGATGGAACTCCTCAACAGGCTTGATCCCCAGGTTCATCTTGGCAAGTTCAGCCGTGGCTTGATCCAAGCTCATACCTGAGAGATCGGGAACTTTTCGGGGGACCGGACCAGAAGAAAGAATAAGATCAACTTTGGATCCCTTGGGCACAGTTGGGGGACGATCTTGTCCGCCAAACTGCCATGTCAACAACTGACCAGCGGCAAGAGTTTCGTCTGGCGAGGTATTGACGGCTCCCTTTTCGAGTCCAGCAGCTTTCAATGCGGCCTCTACTTCTGGTTCAGTCTTGCCGAGAATATCGGGTGGTATTTTCATGGGAGGTGGCCCATCTGAAACCACCAACGTGATGGTCCCACCATCATCGAGGCGCTGCCCCGCCGTCGGTTTCTGACTTATAACAGCACCCATCTCTACCGTTTCATTGAAAGCCTTTTCAACAGTTATCTTCCATTTCAAGCCTTCACCGGCATTGGCTTGCGCGTCGGCCAAGCTCTTTTGTGCGTCTGCTAATACAAGGCTGTCCACGTCAGGAACAATCGCGCTAGGAGGTTGTAATGCATTCCAAGCAAACCAACCACCTGTGGCCGAAGCAATCACTAGTGCCAAGAACAAAGCGATCTTTAACCAAGCAGGCCTTTTGGTCTTGGCATCCAATCTTGGCGCCGGCACATTCGCCTGTGTTGAGGGCTGTTCGATCAATATCTCCGAATTGGTCGAAAGCCGAGACCCGGGCATCATCGTCAGATCATCACGTCCGCCAGTAGTGCGTATATCGATTGCTCCGACAAGAGGAAGAGGGGCCGGTGCATCAAGCTTGGACGAAACTCGCAATAGTTCTGCTTTGACCTCACCCGCACTTGGACGATCTGCTGGATCAGGCTGTCCCATCTTTTCGAGAATCGGACGCATCAGACCAACTGACTCGGGAACCGGAACGGCCTTATTCGCTCGGCTCATAATGATGCCCGACATCGTTTCTGCCACAAGAGGCACTGTGCCGGTTATGGCTTCAATGAGCACGAGACCAAGAGCATAGATATCAGCCTTGTCGTCGAGTCGGGCTCCATTGGCTTGTTCGGGAACTGCATAGCGAGCAGTACCGATTGCTCCAGTACCAGGCTCGGTAAAGGCTGCCTCTAGAAGCGATGAAGCAAGACCGAAGTCTGCAATGCGCAGTCGACCATCGTCGCCAAACAACAAATTGCCCGGCTTGATATCACGATGAACGTATCCATTTCTATGAGCAACTTCCAGCGCTTGAGCCGCCTCAAGACCGACCATTAAGGCCTGCGAGATGCTTAACCTTGCACCATTGTCCAACAGAGCCCTGAGGCTTCCACCCGCTAGGTACTCAAGCACCAGATATGGCTCTTCTGAGTCGCTCTCGCTCCAGTCGTATACCGCAACGATGTTCGGGTGATTCAAATTGGCAATAAATCGAGCCTCAGCTCGAAAGCGTCTCAGGAACGCCTCATCATTTGCCAAACCAAGGTGCAGCAATTTGACCGCCACTTGGCGGCGAAGATTTACATCCTCAGCTAGATATACCTGGCCAGATGCTCCCGAACCTATAGGTGCATTAAGTCGATACCTATCACCGAGCACCCGCCCGACCTGGTCGGTCATTCTTGACGTTGCCACCGAATCAGGCTAGCGCTTTGGGCAACATCTACCGAACATCTCTTGTGTAATGATCGGTAGATGGCCGAATCTGCCAACGACAAACCCAAACCAATCATCACGCTTCGTCAAGTTGTAACGACCGTCATTGTCGTAGCTGCGCTCGCTGGTTTCGTCTGGGCTTTCACGCTTGGCGACACCTCCAGCCAGGTGCGCTCATCAACCTCTGCAGTTGAAAGATTCTTTCCCGATGACAACAGCGTGATCGAGTTACGACAAACTCAAATAGGCCTTGACCTTGCTCCGGGTTGGATAGCGACGTTGACAATCGACGGCACACCAATTCCCGATGATCAGATCAATTGCCTCACGATTGAAGACTGCGAGAGCAGGCCGCCGGCAGGCATTGACCCTCAAAACGTGTTCTTCTTCGTGCCGGCCCAAGGAAAAGTCATCGAAGAAATGGCCCCAGGCCGACACTGTGCACTTGCGGCACTTACCCCAGTCGCAGGGAGCGATCCTGGTAACACCGCTAAGTCAGTTGAGTGGTGTTTCAACGTCGCTTAATCCCAAAAGTCACAGAGCAGGCAGCTCGCCAGTTTCCAGCATCTGAATAAACCCTTGCTCATCGAGTATTGGAATGTCGAGACTTTGCGCCTTGGTCAGTTTCGACTCGCCAGGCGCCTCACCCACTACTACTGCTGTCGTCTTTGTCGAAACACTGCCAGGCGATTTACCACCACGGGATTTGATGGCATCTTCTGCCTGTTCTCTGGTGAATCCTTCGAGAGAACCTGTCACGACGATTGATTTACCCACCAGCACTTGAGGAAGGTTTGACTGGGCAACTTGGCCCATATCTACACCCGCTGCACGAAGTTTCTCTATCAACGTCCCAGCGGCTTCTGACGCGAAGAAATCGGCGACACTTTGTGCGATGACTTGACCGATTCCCTCTACCTTTTCCATATCTTGTGGAGTTGCATTAGCTATTTGATCTAGATGACCAAATGCACGCGCCAACAACTGAGCACCGGTCGGGCCGAGATGGCGAATGTTCAGTGCAAATAACAAATTGGCAAGAGGACGAGTCCGCGAAGAGTTAATAGCGTCTATGAGGTTGCGGGCAGATATCTCGGCGAAACCCTCAAGGCCCATCAAGTCAGAAACTTCGAGACCGTATAGATCGGCCGGGTCTGAAACAAGGTTTGCATCCAAGAGCTGAGCTGCTGTCCGCTCGCCCAAGTGTTCTATATCCATTGCCGAACGAGATCCGAAGTGCTCTAAACGAGCAAGGCGTTGTGCCGGGCACTCGACGTTTATGCAAAAGGTGTCGCTCTCGCCTTCGCCTCGCACCAGCGACTCGCCACAACGAGGACATGAGGTTGGGAAAATCCAAATTGGAAGATCTGCTCGACGTTCACTCAATACGGGCTTAACCACTTCAGGGATGACATCGCCTGCTTTACGCACAACCACCACGTCTCCAGGGCGCACGTCTTTTGCCCTAACTTGATCTTCGTTGTGCAACGTCGCTTGCGAAACGGTAGAGCCTGCAACGACTACCGGCTCAAGCTGAGCAAAAGGAGTTGCCCGACCAGTTCGGCCAATCGAGACCATTATCGAAATGAGTTTCGTAGTGCGTTCTTCAGGGGGAAACTTGAAGGCAATGGCCCATCTTGGTGCCTTTGCCGTTACGCCCAACTCGGTTCTTAAGGCAAGGTCATCGACCTTGACCACAACGCCATCGATCTCATAATCAAGGTCGTGGCGATGATCGACCCAATAGGTGCAAAACTCCTTCACTTCTTCAAGCGAGCCGACCGTGCGAATTTCTGGGTTAACAGGTAGACCCATGTCCTTTAACCAAGCCAGGGTTTGAGTATGCGTTGCCAACTCGGGACCGTCTTCAAGAGCCCCAATGTCATAAGCAAAAAAGGCCAAGTCACGACTTGCCGTCACTGATGGATCTTTCTGGCGCAAAGAACCGGCGGCTGAGTTACGTGGGTTTGCAAACAGACGAGCGCCCGTCTCGGCTTGGCGCTTGTTGAGCCCCTCGAATGCAGAGACAGGCATATACACCTCGCCTCGCACCTCAACCAGCTTCGGAGTACTGCCAGTTAGGAGTTTGGAAACGCTTGATATGGTCCGCACATTTTCAGTCACGTCTTCGCCAACGCGGCCATCGCCTCGCGTCCCCGCTTGGACGTACCTTCCATCTTTATAGCTAAGCGAAAGAGCCAAACCATCGATCTTCAACTCACATACAAACGAGTTGGCCTTCGACGCTCGTCGAACCAAACGCTGACCCCAGGCGTCTAGCTCATCAAATGAAAAGGCATTTTCCAAAGACATCATCGGCACTTGGTGCGCCACGGGGGTGAACAACGACGAGGGAGCTGTTCCCACCCGCTGCGTGGGGGAATCCGGGGTTATCAGCTCGGGGTGATCGGCCTCAATCGCAAGCAGTTGGCGGACCATGGCATCGAAGTCAACATCGGCGATCTCTGGATCGTCCAGATTGTAATAGCGATCATTGTGATGCCTGATCTGTTCCCTAAGGCGCAATACGACTGTCGATGGGTCCTCGCCGAGAACATGAGCGGGGCACGAGCAATCAGGCATGGACAACAGGCTATTCGCCCAAGTAACCAACTGGAGCGCTAGGCCTACTTGGCCTTTCGTTCTTAATTGAGTCAGTCTCAATGAATGATCTCTAGCCGTGGCATCTTGTGGCTCCTACGAATTGCATGGATGGTTCTGCCACTCGTTGCAGGCCCAAACTTTGCCGACGCTCTTAACGAACGCTCGACTGCGCTGCGAACGACTGCCTCGCTTGAACTATGGGCTGCATGGGCGCTGGTTGTAGTTGCGCTGATGATTCCCAGCATTCTCAGCCTCGTGGTGATTCGGGTCATTGCTATCGGCGCGCCGATTGCATGTGCGGGCGCTCTCATTAATGTCGAGCACATTGATGCCAAAGGGGGCCCATTGGGTCTTGGGGTTTCTTTGGCAATTGCAATCGTTGCTCTCAGCCCCCAACTCGGAGAGATTTCAATCAACGCGGGCGCGTACGGGGACGAGAGGCGATTCATGTTACGAGCCCCGGGGGCTCTTTTTCTGGGCCCAATACAAATCGCATGGCTGTTTCTCGTCTTGGGCATTACCACTGGACCCCTGGTACTCAGCGATGGTCAATGGGTACTAGGTGGCATCGCCGTTGTTGTAGGTCTGGCGATTTCAGTGTTGCTGACTCGATCTTTTTATCTGCTCTGTCAGCGCTGGATTGTCTTTGTGCCTGCGGGTGTCGTACTCAAAGACCATCACGCCGTGCTCGACCCGGTCCTCTTCCGTCGTTCAGAAATTGAACTATTGCATCCAGCCCCAGGTGACAGTGATGCACTCGACCTAACCAGCCACTCGCCAGGTCTGGCCTTAGAACTTCGACTCAACGATAAAATCCCGATGATGCGAGTAATGCCAGGGAGGCAACCTGCTCAGCCGGGAAAGACAGCGAGGCTGTTGTTCACTCCCACAAGACCAGGTGCGGTTCTCAGCACAGCAAAAGAGCGCCGAATAAAGGTTGATTAGATTGGTTCGTTATTGATCTCGAAGACCTCACATCCAATCAGCACGCCCCCCGGCGCATCGTCATAAACGCACACATCGTGGATTCCCTGCATCGCTCGAAACTCCGCTTCAAATCCCAAGAGCTCCCCATAGCTGCCATAGACGGCAGCGACATCAGGTCGACTGCGATCAGTGAGAACCTGAACCTTTTCACCCCCGAGCTAAACGATGACAGAGGTCACACCGGAGCGATCGGGCTTGATGAGCCACCCCTTCACCTTGACTGAAAACGTCTCGCAGGACCGCGAGAGCCCTGAATAAAGCTCTATACCTGATCTAATTTTCCAAACGACTGGCCATCCAAGGTGATCGAACGACACCCAAGAAGGCTGTTTCCCCCCTCCCCTATGTTGATTCCATAGGCACAAACCTGATGGTCTCCCTTTCCAGCGGGAACCACGAGATCAAACCCATGATCGCCGCCGGATAAGGGGTACTTCCGTTTGACATCGGGACGAGGCTTGTTGGCCTGGTCTGCCCCGACCCCAACATCGTCCACATAGACATGAACATCAACCTCGGCAGACGATGCGGGTTCCATTGCCCAGCCGACCACTTGGATGCCTCCGGGTGCGGGTACCAACCTGTCGAGGACGCCAACAGGGTCGCCCGCCACCGTCACCTCTTGACAGCCAAGCAGAGGATTATCGTCCGCGTTTTTACGAATCACATAGGCACAGACCTCATGAGTGCCCATTGCGGCCGGGACCGTCACCTCAAAGCCTTTGTAGTTACCTAACTCTGGGTACGCCTGAAAAACGTCAGGCCGGAATTCCCCAGAACTCGTCCATCCGACACCCACGCCATCGAGGTACACATGCACATCAGCGCCCCATTGACCAGGGAGATATGCCCATCCGGTTACCCGGACGCCGTTCCACGCAGGAACAACAGAATCAAGCTTTCCGTAGAAGTCCGCAGGAAAGTCCCGCGGTATCTCAGGTGGTGGTTGCAGAGGACTAAGTGCAACGACCGGACCACTTGTCACAAGTACGCCAGCCAGCGCGGCCCACGCAATCAACGCTAATCGGACTCGTCGCGAACTTTTATGTAGCCGAGTCACCAAACGATCCGAGGACATTCTGAACACCCCCACCTCCAGCCGAGCGATATACGAGAAATTATCTTACTATCCGAGAGGGATCGAATTTCGCCGACGACGACCTCATTGGTCCAAGGTCGAGTGAATTCGCAAGCATCTAGTGCGCATCCGCGACTAAACAGGTAGCCATGTTCAGGCCCTTGTTGTTAGTCGTTCCCGACCTCGATCTTGCACACCAGCTTGGTCGTGACTTTCGATATCCCGTACTTGATCACCAAGGCCATGTTGAGGTGTTGATAACACAAGGCTTCTCATGCATCTCGACGCTGCATCCTGGCGAACTGGAATGTGAGATAGTCGAGATTGATCTTGGTGCCGACGTAGGTTCGGCACATCAATCCATTTCAGCGGTTCCAGGGCTCGACCCGCTCAAGTTAAACGCCGATGTCGGAACCTTTGGGTGGGTTACCAACGAAGTAGGACACGTCTTGCTTGTCCATCAAGCATATGGATATAAGGCGTGGGCTCTACCAGGGGGAGAACTGGAAGTGGGTGAAACCCCAGTTAATGCGGTCACACGAGAGGTGAAAGAAGAGACCGGTTATGAGGTGATCGTCGATGGTCTTGTCGCAATGTATGGGCGGCGCCAACACATTGGTGTTTATTTTGCGTGTTCAGTAACTGGAGGCGAAGCTCGACAAACTTTCGATACCGAGGTCGCTGACATCGGATGGTTCCCGCCAGACGAACTTCCCGAACGTTGTTCGCCGGTAATCAATATGGTCAAAAATGACGTCAATGCAGCGCGAGCACCTGCCCGCTTTTTCAGCGGATAAGTTTGGGCATGGGACACGCAACTCCCGTGCCTCCGAGTCCGCAATAACCACCGGGGTTCTTGGCAAGATACTGCTGGTGATAATCCTCGGCGTAGTAGAAGTCCGGAGCGGGGCGGACTTCTGTGCTGATCGGGTCGAAACCCTTTTCTGAAAGCGCTTTTTGATAGTCAGCTAATGAGTGCTCAGCCATGACCTTTTGATCGTCGGTAAACCAATAGAGAGCTGATCGATATTGAGTTCCGATATCGCCACCTTGGCGCATGCCCTGGGTTGGGTCGTGATGAGTCCAAAACAGTTGCAGCATCGCTGCATAGCTCGTAACCGTTGGATCGAACACCACCAGCACCACCTCGGTGTGTCCAGTCTTTCCGCTGCATACCTCTTCATAAAGAGGGTTCGGCGTATAGCCACCGCTATATCCAACCGCTGTCGTATAGACACCCTCAGATTGCCAAAAAACACGCTCTGCTCCCCAGAAGCAGCCCATACCAAATATGGCTTGTTCCATGCCGTCAGGGAAAGGCGGAACCAAGCGATTCCCGTTGACAAAGTGAGCCGCAGGTACGAGAAGTGGTTGAGAGCGACCGGGTAATGCCTCTTCGGCACCTACCATTTCGGTCTTTTTTCCATATGAGAAAAGTGCCATGCAATAAGCCTAGAGGCTACGTCATGTGCAAAGCTCAAAACCACGCATGGGATACGGCCGATGAGCAGGGAGCGGGTAATGCGAAGGACTCAGAACAGCTTTGGGGGCGTCAAGGCTTTTGGATTGTTGACTTCTGTCAGTGTCCTTATTGGTGGAGTCACCATGGACAACCAAATTACCGACAGAGCCCAAGCGGATTCTTCGCTTTCATCGACATCGCCCATCAAGGCTGATCTCGACGGTGACAACATCTTTGATGATCTGCAAGCTCGACTGGGCGCTACAAATCAAAGTGAGCAGATACCCGTGATCGTCATGCTTAAAGAGAGCTTCACAACGCCGACGCTTGAACGCTTAATCCGTGTGGTTGGCCAACTTCAGCTGATAAGGAGTTTTTCGATCATCAACGGGTTTGCCACTACAGCTACGGCTCAACAAATAAAACTTCTTTCTCAGATCCCCGTGGTTGAACATGTAGAAGAAGACTCTGTTGTCCGTGCGAGCAATGCTTCTGCACAATCAAGCTTCGGCGTCACCAAAGCACGCTCAGATCTGGCGGGCCTAGACGGCGATGCCGATGGAGATGCTCTTACCTACAGCAAAGGCGACTTGGTAGCAGCGGTTATAGATACGGGCATAGACCCAGGTCATCTCGATCTCGACGACGGAAAGATCATTGCATTCAAGGACTACGTTGGCGGAAAGACCCTTGCGTATGACGACAACGGTCATGGTAGCCACGTCGCTGCGACTATCGCCGGTGACGGTGAAGGAAGTCCCGACGCTGCGAACAAGGGAGTCGCCCCAGGCGCTGGGTTAGTTGGGATAAAGGTTCTCGACTCCGCCGGTAGTGGCTCAATGTCCAATGTCACAGCGGCAATCGATTGGGTAGTTGCCAATAAAGACACTTACGGGATCGAGGCAATCAACCTTTCACTTGGTACATCTGGGTGTTCGAATGGAACAGATGCAACCTCGCAAGCTGTCAATAACGCTCATGCTGCCGGCATCGTCGTATTAGTCGCTGCCGGCAACGCCGGCCCTGGAACCTGCACAATCGGATCACCAGGAGCGGCGCAAAACGCCATCACGGTTGGCGCCATGGCCGACTTAGATGTTGGAGGATTTTCCCTGGCAGGCTTCTCAAGTCGTGGTCCAACTGCTGACGGGCGTATCAAACCCGACATCATCGGGCCAGGCGTCTCAATCACCTCTGCCGACGCCGGAACCACCAATGGGTACCTGCTCTATAGCGGAACCAGTATGGCAACGCCTTTCGTCGCCGGAACAGCTTTGTTGATGCTCGATACCTCACCAGGACTGAGTCCACAACAAATCAAAGATGCCATCACAACTACGGCCGTCGACTGGGGCCGAGGAGGAAAGAACACGACAGCAGGGTCCACTGGCCCCGACATTGACTACGGGGCCGGCCGCCTCGATTCTTATGCAGCGCTGGCAAGCATCCAATCAATGTTGACAGTGACCTCACCACCGACGGTTCCTGCTCACCAGCGCTTTGAAGGAAGTCTCTCTGGCACAGGGGCTAAGTATGACGTTGCCTTAAATGTTGCCAGTCCGTCGTTTCCTCTTGCGGCGACACTTATAGAACCAAGTGTCACAGGAGCGAGCGCGAGTTCACCAGACTTTGATCTCATTCTCTTTGCACCCAATGGGTCCCAAGTCGCTATTGCCGAGACCTCCAAACGCCAAGAGAACATCAGTATCAAACCGACTACCGGTACTTATCTGTTGCGCGTCATTTCCTATAACGGCTCAGGGCCATGGTTTGTAGATGTATCCGGAGACCTCACTGCATCGCCTCCACCTCCTCCCCCCGTTGTTGTTCAACCCAGCGCAACCAAGGTGTTGACCGGGACGCTTCAGGGTGGAAACACCGCTTCACTTGCAAGTGATGACAATGTCTATTTCGCAGTTAATTCCAACACCAACCTCACCAGAACTACAGCGTGGCAAGCAAGCATGGTTGGCGTTCCACGCAATGCAACCAACTTGGACATCACATACAAAGGAAAGAACTCACGCAACTGCACACAAAAGATCCATGCCTGGCGCTGGTCGGACAGCACATGGGTGCAACTTGATAGCCGCACAGTTGGGACAACAGAAGTCTTGATTTCTGATCTCACCCCAACGGGAAACCTTGCCAATTTCATCAGCGGCACCGGAGCTACCGGCGAAGTATTAACACGCGTGCGTTGCACCACCGCATCTGGAACATTCGTTGCCGGCGGCGATCTTCTCCAACTCGCATACACAAAACCTTGAGAGGTTCGTTGTCACACGCCCTCTTTAGAATTTGTGGTGATGAAGGGTTCGAGACTTTCTGTTGCAGACATACGGGCTGGGCTC
>CAYGGL010000072.1:0-11048 GCA_964349215.1 uncultured Acidimicrobiaceae bacterium
CGCCCCCGGCAACGAGTTGATCGAGCGCAGACAAGGCATCGCGCGCTGAACCGTGGCCCTGTTCCACCGCTCGTTCAATTACTGCGTCTGTTACTTCGAGGCCGGCGTGGCTTGCAACACTACGAAGATGGCTCTTAAGTACATCTGCTCCTATAAGTCGGAACTCGTAGTGCTGTGTTCGACTTCGAATTGTCGGCAGCACCTTTTGAGGGTCAGTCGTTGCCAATACGAAAATGACGTGAGCTGGTGGCTCCTCAAGGGTCTTGAGCAAGGCATTAGATGCAGCAGCTGAGAGCATGTGAACTTCGTCGAGAATATAGAGACGTGATTTTCCTGATCCACCCATAGAAACTCGTCCGACGAGTTCTCGCATTGCTTCAACGCCATTGTTCGAAGCTGCGTCTAGTTCACTTACGTCTAGCGAATTGCCGGCCTCGATTGAGAGACAGGAATTGCACTCGCAACATGGTTCGCCATCGAGAGGCGACTCACAGTTAATCGCTTTGGCAAGTATGCGAGCCGTCGAGGTCTTCCCCGTACCTCGTGGGCCACTGAACAGATATGCATGTGCAACCGAGTCGCCACGTACAGCATTTCGCAATGCCTTAACCACGTGATCTTGACCCTGCACTTCGTCGAATCGACGAGGACGATACCTGCGATACAAAGACTGAAAGGCCATATCAAAACCGTAGACGAAAGGAATTAGGACGCGCTGATTGATGCTCTACTTGATGCTCGACGAACTGTAATGTTGCCAGCCATTTCACGAGACGGCCAGGCGATCTGCGGCACACCGCTCGGTCTGCTGAGAGCTGCTGCCTTCCGACCCTGACTCGGTTCACAGGGAGCAATTGCACAGGACCCGGCCGCCTCGTGAAATGGCAGGCGCAAATACACGATAGCGTGTGGACAGCAAAAGAGGAGGGGTGCGAGAGCGGCCGAATCGGCACGCTTGGAAAGCGTGTGTGGGGAAACTCACCGTGGGTTCGAATCCCACCCCCTCCGCCGGAGGGTAAAACCTCGTACGGAGACATCCAAAGGGGCTGTCACTCAGACCCCTGCACCGACCGGACGGCCCCAGCGCCGCCCGAGCGAGACAGGGCTTTGGATGCAAACCCTTTGGATGTCTCCGTACCCTCAGGAGTTCGCCAACCGGTGTTCACAATCCTGCAGGTACGTCCTTCATCCTCGAGGCCGGGTGATCCCCATGACCGACGATCAGGCAATGGAACTCGCCATGAGCGAAGCGCGGGCTGCGGGCCGGGAGGGAGATGTGCCGGTGGGCGCCGTTGTCCTTGGGACCGATGGAACCATCCTGGGCATGGGTCGCAACGCACGCGAACGCCACGGGGACCCAACCGCACATGCCGAGATGGTGGCGATGCGGGCGGCAGCCGCCTGCCTCGGCACCTGGCGATTGACCGGCACCACCCTGGTCGTCACCCTCGAACCGTGCCCCATGTGCGCAGGGGCTCTGGTCGCTGCTCGTGTGGACCGTGTGGTCTTCGGCGCCACCGACCCGAAAGCAGGAGCCTGCGGATCGCTCTACAACCTCTGCGCGGACCCCCGCCTCAACCACGAGGTCACCATCACGCCCGGCGTTCGCTCCGACGACTGTGGCGAGTTGTTGACGGCATTCTTCGCGGAGCGTCGGGCCCGATAGCCTCAACACCGGGAGAGATGCCAGAGCGGACGAATGGGGCGGCCTCGAAAGCCGTTGTGGGTTTCGGCTCACCGTGGGTTCGAATCCCACTCTCTCCGCCAAAAAATCCAGTACGCGTGCTCCCTATTACTTCACCCCTCAACCCTCTAAAACAAAGCCTGTGTAGCCATCGGCGGCTGAGCTGCGACAGGCCATTAGGTACATCTGTAGGCCTCCCGGCCAGTTCAACATCTCACGAGGCTTGCCTGGAATATTGGCGCCCATGTACCAAGAATCTGCACGTGGAAACAAGGTCATTGACGCTATTGCCTGAACCTGGTCGCGCCAGTTTTGTTCCGCCTCTTCAGTCGCCTCTATTCGAGTGATGCCTTGATCGCGCAAATTAGAAAGCAACTCGACCACCCAGTCGCCTTGAACTTCGGCACATGTTGGGCCGTTGCAAAAACCTGACGGGCTCTGAGGCCCATAGAGATATATCAGGTTTGGAAATCCGGCACTTGCAAGGCCGAGGTGGGTACGCGCACCTCTTTCCCAGTGTTCTTTAAGGCTGCGTCCATTGACACCTCTGATGTCGATGTTGGTCAAACCTCCGGTCACCGCATCGAAACCGGTGGCCATGACCAAAAGGTCAACCTCATATTCGTTATCACTCGTGCGTACGGCCGATTTGGTGATCTTGGTAATTGGAGTGGACTTGAGATCTACTACCGAGACGTTGTCTTGATTAAACACGTCGTAATAGTTCTGCTCGAGAGAAGGGCGTTTTACGCCAAATGGATGAGGCGGCTCCATTGGCGCAAGTATTTCAGCAATAGCCGGGTCGTTGATTCGTGCTCGAACCTTGTCTCGCCAAAAGTCATAAGCCTTTCGGTTTGCTTCCTCGCTGAGCAAAATGTCTGAGTAGCCACCGGCCCAAAAGCTAAATCCCCCCGCTTCCCAAAGTCTCTCGAACGTTGCTTGGCGCTCTTCATCCGATACCGAGAGCGCAGTTATACCTGACTCGATGTAGTCAAAACCGCTGTTCGTCTTGGTTCGCCGGTCGAATATCTCAGGGTATTGAACCTTTGCTTTGTCTTGGTCTTCCTTCGTCAACTGACGTTGTTGCATCGCAAGAGCCAAGATCGGTGTTCTCTGAAAAACAGTCACCTCAGCCGCTACTTTCGCAGCCTCTTGCACAACCTGAACTCCACTCGCGCCCGTTCCGACAACGCCTACGCGAAGACCTGTCATGTCCAGGCCATCTTGTGGCCAGTGCGCCGTGTGATGACTGACACCGCCGAAGTCTTCAAGTCCTGGAAAATCAGGCGTATAGGATTTTGCAGCGAAACCCGTGCAAAGAACGAAGAATCGCGTATTGAGCGAGTCACCACTATTGGTTCTAACCGACCAAGTCCGCTTGGCTTCATCCCAAGTGGCACCAGATACGCGCGTATTGAAACGGATGTCTCTGCTCAGGTCCCACTTTGAATCGACGTAGGCGAAGTAACTGCGCAACGCCTTCCAGTCGGGAAAGCGCTCATCCCAATACCAATCACGCCAGAGGTTTTCGTCAGAGAACTCATAAAGGGGGACATGTGAATCGACTCGTGCACCCGGATAACAATTCCAGTGCCAGATTCCGCCGAGGCCCGAACCAGCTTCTATGAGCGTCACCGACATTCCCAGGCTTCTAAGTTTGTGCAACTGGTAAAGCCCGGCAAACCCAGCCCCAACTATGACCACGTCATAGTCAAGTCCCCCTGCTTCGACATCACGACCCTGGCTCATATGCCCCCACTTTTGATGTTTTCGCACAAAGTTCAGCCCTTGAACCTGTCTGACACTATCCAAACTCGATACTCGCCGTCATACGGCCGGCCACGGCAAGCATTTACTCCAGTCGAGACCGCTAGCCTCGACATGTGCAAGTAGGTATGCCCCCACACGTTGAAATCAGAGTTCGAGCCAATGGTTCAGGTGAAGATGGTGGGCCCGCCCCCGGAACCTACAAACGTGTTCTGGCTTTCACCAGGCCTTACAGGGCAAAGATCATCGGCTTTTTGGCCATTGTGATGGTCGGGTCTTTGATTGCTCTCGCACCCCCATTGTTGTTTAAGCGAATCATCGACGTGGCTCTTGTAAACGGTGACAAAGACCTCGTAACCGTGCTGGCACTTCTGACTTTTGCAGCCGCAATAGCTGAGCTCGTCGTCGACTTATTTCAGCGTTATTTGTCATCGAGCATCGGCGAAGGGCTGATCTTCGATTTGCGCTGTGCCGTATTCGATCACGTGCAACGCATGCCTCTGGCTTTTTTCACCAGGACTCAGACCGGAGCACTCGTAAGTCGCATGAACAACGATGTGATCGGAGCGCAGCGAGCTGTAACCGGAACACTCGGGCAGGTTGTATTCAACGTATTCACACTGGTCTCGACGATTGGGGTCATGTTAAGTCTCGAATGGCGCATGACAGCCCTTTCTCTCGTGTTGCTTCCGTTGTTCATCATTCCTTCAAAGCGAGTGGGTCTAAAACTCCAAGATCTCACCCGCGAAGGCATGGACCTCAACGCCTCGATGAACACCACCATGACCGAACGTTTCAATGTGTCGGGAGCGATGTTGGTAAAGCTCTTTGGTCGCCATGATGACGAACTAGATGGTTTTACAAATCGAGCGTCGCGAGTTCGAGATATCGGAATAAAGAACGCTGTCTACGGCAGAGCCTTCTTCTCATCTTTGAGTCTCGTGGGGGGAGTTGGAACGGCTGTCATTTATTGGTGGGGTGGTCATTTGGTCATAGATAACGCTATTGAACCAGGCACATTGGTAGCCATGGCGGCACTTGTCACCCGTATTTATCAACCCATCACCAGTCTCACCAACGCTCGTATAGATGTGATGACGGCTCTTGTTTCATTCGAGCGAGTCTTTGAAGTGCTTGATGCTCCTCGCATGATTGATGACGCACCCGATGCTATCGATCTGAACAACCCAAAGGGTGAGGTGGAATTCGACAACGTTTGGTTCCGTTACCCCTCTGCGGCTGAAGTCTCATTGGCCTCACTCGAATCAGAGAGCCAAAACACATCCCTCGATGACCGGGTCGGACCTTACGTGCTCGAGAGTATTTCGCTTCATATTCGCCCGGGCCAATTAATTGCATTGGTGGGTCCTTCAGGAGCCGGGAAGTCAACTTTGGCATCACTGGTGCCCCGCCTTTATGACGTCACCGATGGAGTGCTTCGCATTGATGGCCACGACGTACGGGATTTGACTCAGGCGAGTCTTCGAAAAGCCATTGGTGTCGTCAATCAAGACCCTCACCTCTTCCACGACACCGTAGCTTCGAACCTGCGATATGCCCGACCGGATGCAACTGATGCAGAGCTTGAACAAGCCTGTAGGGCTGCGCAGATTCATCAGGTGATAGCGAATCTGCCCGATGGATACAACACAGTGGTAGGCGAGCGCGGCTATCGCTTATCTGGGGGAGAAAAGCAGCGTCTCTCTATTGCTCGCATGCTGCTAAAGAACCCCGCAATCGTGGTTCTCGACGAGGCCACAAGTCATCTTGACGCCGAGAATGAGGCCCTCGTGCAAAAGGCTTTGGGCGTGGCATTGACTGGACGAACCTCAATCGTCATTGCCCACCGACTATCTACGATCCAAGCTGCCGATGAGATAGTCGTACTGGAAGACGGCAATGTCATCGAGCGTGGTTCCCACGAAGAACTCCTAGAAGCCGGGGGCCTCTATGCCGGTCATTACCAAACACTCATCGGTGAAGACCGCATTACCACCCAGCAATGATTTCCGGAAGTTCCGCCAAACAGGAAATAGAGGCGTCGGGCTCTACATCCCAGTGCGGGGCATGATCGTTGATCACATGAACCCCTCGCATTCCGAATTGCTTAGCTCCCCAAACATCGTCATATAGGCGATCGCCTATGAATACCGCTTTGTTCGGGTCAGTGACTCCAACAGCATCGAGCGTTGCTTCGAAAACCGAAGGGTGGGGCTTTAGGTGGCTCATTTCGCTTGAGTAAAGTCGGGCGTCTATCAATGAAGCCAGGCCATCACGCTCAAGAAAGTGCTCATGGAACGCGCGAGGCCAATGCGTGTTTGAAAGAAGACCAATGCGCAGACCCATATCTGACAATGCGCTTAACGTAGGGCGTGCATCTGCATAGTGACGGATGTGAGGAGTCCAAGCATCTAGGTGCCCGAGTGCCGCTTCTTCCAAAACCGCCTCTGCAACATCGAGACCCAACTCCCCAGAAGCTTCATCTATGAGTTCTGCAAGGGTGCCCGACAAACATGACCCAGTTGTCCGAGCCCAAAACCGTTCTTCAACCTCAACCAAGCGCTTTGTCACTTCTTCTCTTCGTTCTGGAATTGGCGCCAAGTGTTGCGCTGCCAAGGTCCAAACATCGATCATCTCAACTGAGACAAACTCAGAAAGTGTCCCTCCCCAATCAAAAAGCACTGCCTCAATGGTCATGAACACAAACCTAGACCGCCACTGATCACATAGCGCTTGTAGTCCAGCACCATCTCTCTCATATGGTTATAAGGATGGCTGAACCAAATGAACCCCCTTCGACTCTGCCATTGAGTCCACCCCCTTGGCTCTCGAGCATCGCCGAAGACGTTGAGAAACGTTTGGAAAGACTGTTTCAAGCAGAAACTAAACGTTGGTCAGCAGTGGATTCAGAACTTGAGTTGGCATTCAAGAGACTTTCTGAATTGACTCTCGCAGGCGGCAAACGTCTACGCCCCGCCTTTTGTCACTGGGGGTTTGTCGGAGCAGGCGGAAACCCAAGCGAGTCGATATTGACTGACGTAGGTGCTGCATTTGAACTTCTTCATGCGTTTGCATTGATACATGACGACGTGATGGACGGGTCGCAATATCGACGTGGGCTGCATACTATCCACCAGCAATACGCAACGGAACACGGTCTTAAACAATGGAAAGGCGAGTCGCGCCGCTTTGGAGAAGGGGTTGCGATTCTCATTGGTGATCTTGCATTTGTGTATGCAGACACTCTGATGGCCGGCACGGACAAGGCAGTTAAATCTCTCTATGACGAGATGAGAATAGAGATCAATATTGGCCAATACCTCGACCTGTTGGGATCAGCGCAGTCGAAGATCTCGGTCACAAGCACCAGAAGAATCTCGCTATACAAGTCGGCTAAGTACACAATCGAACGTCCATTACACATAGGTGCCGGCCTCAATGGACGCTTCGATGAACTGGCCGAGTCTTATTCAGCCTACGGACTGCCTCTTGGGGAAGCTTTTCAACTGAGAGACGATGTTCTTGGGGCTTTTGGCAACTCAAATTCGACTGGTAAACCCGTTGGCGACGACCTTATAGAGGGTAAGCCCACATTGTTATTGGCCCTTGCCCGTGAACAAGCAAGCAGTGCTGATGTCAAACTTTTGGGTCGCGTGGGCGCAAATGATATTTCTGGCAAAGAGGTCGAAAAGATTCAAGAAATACTCATCAGCACCGGGGCGCTTGGAAAGGTTGAGGCATTGATCACTTCACTGACCGATCAAGCCGTTGGCGCCATTCAAAATGCTCCCATCGAAAAAGATGCACGGATGGCATTGATAGAAATCGCCCCGTTTGTATCTTGGCGTGACCGCTGACATGAACGTTGGCATAAAGCCAGGGAATCGTTTTGAGCAATATCGATTTGTTCTGCAACCCAAATGGATAATCGGCCACCTGATAATCATCGCGACCGTTATTTCATTTATTAATTTTGGGCTTTGGCAATTTCGGCGGCTGGACGAAAAACGCACAAGCAATTCTCAAATCGAGCAACGTTTGAAAAGTCCCGTTCAATCGCTCGACTCGCTCATTGATCCCACCGTCGAAGTAGATGACCCCAAGGTCAATAGTTTGATTTATCGCCAAGTTCGCGTCGTTGGCAGATACGACGAGGGCGGCGAAGTTTTGGTCAGGTCACGATCGCTCAACGGCCAAGCCGGCTATCATGTACTAACCCCACTTATTGTGGGGAAAGATTTAGGCGTTTTGGTCAATCGTGGATGGGTTCCAGGCCCAGATGTAGCCCGATCTGCTAAATCAGGCACCGTAGAAGTAACCGGAATAATTCTCGCCACACAAAGAAGGAGCTCTATCGGGCCCACTGATCCGCCCAAGGGAAAGCTCACTGAAATCGCTCGTTCTGACATCGAACGGGTTCAGCTTCAATACGGTCCTGACCTTTACCCAGTCATCGTGCAACTGATACCTACCAAGACCACTACTGCGCCTGATATTCCCGTTGTCTTGGGAATTCCCCCTCAAGATGAGGGAAACCATTTGTCATACGCGCTGCAATGGATGTGTTTTTCAGCCATCGCTGTCATTGGTTGGGGCGCCCTAATAAGCCAGACGGCTAAATAACACACCCGTCAGAACAAGAAAACGACAACTAGACCCCGAAGGGTCTAGTTGTTATGAGGTTTGAAGAGCTGCCGGAGTCAGGGACTGCCGGTTACTAATTACTAGTTCTGAGCTGTGCGACGACGGCTGGCACGAATACCAGCAACGCCTACACCGGCTAGACCAAGAGCAGCAAGAGCGCTGAGGTCTCCACCGGTAACAGGAAGGCGAGAACCAGCAAGACCTGGGTCGGCAGCAACCTGGACGCTGGCAACCTGTGGGCTGATAGCACCGATGATCTGGACGGTGGTGCTAGGAGCAACCGTCTGAGAGACAACCGTCGTTGTAGGGGCAACTGTTGTGCTGGGCAAGGTGGCGTAAGGCTCGACTACTTGTGCTCCAGCACCGGCAACGCCCATAGCTAGAAAACCGCCGGCAACAAATGTGCCAAGAATCATTTTGTTTCGCATTATTCAGCTCCTCAATCTCACCGCTGACGCGATGTCTCATATTTAACCTCTGGTTTAACCAGATTAGTTCTCTCTCTATCCCTGCGTCTCCTGCCCCATTGCCAAATTTTTATAGCTCCACAATGGACAGGACTCACCATGTTACCCAACGTGGCGCCTCGCTGTCGAATACTTCGTCTCCTATCTTCCACTTAATGGCCGGCACACGGGCTGCGGGCTCGATTCGAAGCATCTTTTCTTTTTTTGGAAGATGGAAAGTAACCTTTATTGTTCGTTCTTTACCGGACTCCAAAGAAATATTCTGGCCGACTACTTGCGATAGGCCATCGGGGCCTACGACAACTAGGCCATCACCCCCGTCCATTTTTAAATCAGTCGCAGTTTTGGGAACATTGGCCGTTATTACCCCGCCATAAGCGCCTGCTGGAAGGGTATTTCCAGGAAACGGGCCCACTATATAACTGGGAAGATCATCTGGTGTGGTATTTGTCAACGATAAAGAAATTGTTACGGCTGTGCCGGCGGTGTCAGCAACTAAATCCATTTTGGCATCAATTGTTAGAAACTGATCGAGCTTGGTGCCCGAGTAATTCAACACCGAGACCATCACGGAATCATTTTCAAGTGTTCCACCAATACCAGCCTTTTTCCATGCCTCTTGCATCTTTGGATCTTTGGACCAGATCATGAGATGACGCCCTTGGGCGGCTTGGGCCAGTCCGTTAGCAAGCGTGGTTGCGTCCCAGTTGAAGCTATCGAATTGCAAGAAAGCGGTTTCTGCGATCCCCCCAAGCAGCGCTTTGCGTCCTGAGTAGTTGCGATCGGCTTCACTTTCGAAATCGATATATTGCTGACGCAAAAGCTGATCGACCACGTTGTTTGGTCCGATATTTCTGTTATTGACTTTGACTGGCCCAACTGCTTTTAGCAACGCTTTGAGCACAATGGGGTCAAGTGCCATTACTCCATCTACTTGGGTGCCCTCAGATTTTTCCCACATACGTGCAGCCAGTTCTGCAGATGCATCAAATCGTGGGGTCACACCGATGTCTCGTAAATCTCTGCCAGGCTGGGCCCAACCCCACGTCGATTGAATCTCTGGGTCTACTTCTACCTCGCCGGCATCAAGCAATCTGATATCTGACGCGCTTTTCATCTCAGAAATGCTCAGCCTCCCATTTTCAATAAGGAGTTCTCCGGCCGAAAGGAACATGCCAGAGCCGGCACGCATTTCAGCATTGTTAGCGGCCAAAACCAGATAACGAGAGTTTCCCTTGAGGAGTTCGCCGAACTGTTGTAGTCCTGACCCTGCTCGGTCGAGGTCTCTGATAGTTCGCCCAAGGCGATCGCTGAACTCGGCCCGGGCATCTGCAAGTGGCCCTACAAGCCCTTTACTCGGGCCAAGATCAATGGCAATTAGGCGAGCATGGGCCTTATTGGCTTCGCCGGCCAATGTGGCCAACATTGCCGGACGTTCTTCAGGAGGCACTCCTTCTTGATCAATTGTCTTTTGCACGACCTCCAATGAGTCGAGTCCGGCGGCCAATGCATTGGAAGCGGCTTTGCTGAGGGCTCGAGCCGAGTTGATCTGGCGCCCAATGACCGGCACAACACGTAGTGGTGCAATCAGCGGAGAAGACAGGGTGTCATGGCCCTGGGCCAATTCGGCTTCAGCCTTGCGTAATTGATTGACACCTTTGCCGTCAATCATCTCGGCGAGGGTGTTCGACTTGGCCCTATTGACTCTTTGTTCAGCACTACTTATGTCGCCTTTGGCCCCTAAGCCCAAGACTGCACATACCGCCATCCAGACCAACACTAAAGAAACGATTCCAAAGCGAAGTATGCGCCGTCGGCCACCGGTCGGCTTCTGGGCGTCTGACTTGTCGAATTCGTTGCTGTCTACAGCGTCCATAGCGCCACGTTAGGCCCCGGCGTAGGGCTATTGGCGGAAGTTCTCGAAATAGCGGCTGGGGGTGGGGCCCCTTTGGCCGCGATACTTTGAGCCGAGTGAACTTGATCCATATGGATTGTCAGCCGGCGTGGTCATGGTCAAGAAACTGATCTGACCGATCTTCATTCCGGGATAAAGCGTTATTGGCAATGTGGCTACGTTGGAAAGCTCAAGCGTGAGGTGCCCGTCCCACCCGGCATCGACGAAGCCCGCTGTGGAGTGGATAAGAAGGCCAAGGCGTCCAAGGCTTGACTTACCTTCAAGACGGGCAACCAGGTCATCGGGAAGAGTCACTCGTTCAGAAGTGGAGCCGAGCACAAACTCACCGGGGTGCAGCATAAAAAGGTCTTCGTCGTCGATCTCGACGAGTTCGGTGAGTTCTTCCAGGTCTTGTTTCACATCGATGATGCCCATCGTGTGATTACGAAATACCCGAAAGTAACGGTCTATATGAAGGTCAACTGAAGATGGCTGAATACAACTCTCATCGAGAGGGTCGATGACGATTCGGCCGGCTTCGAGTTCTTTGCGAATGGTGTGGTCAGAGAGGATCACACTGCGCACCTTATCT
>CAYGGL010000073.1:0-10918 GCA_964349215.1 uncultured Acidimicrobiaceae bacterium
AGCCGTTGCGACAGCGATAGCGCTCAACATCACAGTACCGTGCGCATCGCCAGTGCGAGGCCCTAGCTCGGAGTCGAAAGGATCAGGATCAAGCATTCTTGGAATCTTTCACTTCTGGAAGCACTACCCTCAACTTGTCATGCCTAGTTCAACGTGGCCCTTTCTCAACCATTCAGGGGTACTTGCCTTTGCGCACCGTGGGGGTGCGGGCGAGTGGCCGGAGAATACAATGCCGGCCTTCGAGAATGCCGTTTCACTCGGTTACAAATACGTGGAAACCGACGTTCATCTCACATCCGATGGCGTGCTTGTTGCATGTCATGACGAATCGCTCGACAGAGTTACCGACCGCACAGGGCTTATCCGTGAGATGAAATGGGTCGATGTCCGACAAGCCCGAGTTGATGGGATAGAGCCCATACCTCTTTTGGAAGACCTATTGGGCACATGGCCAGATCTCCATATAAATATTGACCCTAAACATGATTCAAGCGTTGAAGCTTTGGCACAAGTGCTTATTCGCACCAATAGCGTCGAGCGGGTTTGTGTCGGCGCATTCTCCGATAAACGCCTCGCCAGATTACGGAAACTGGTCGGTCCCTTGCTTTGCACATCGTTGGGCCCTGGCGGCACCGCACGTTTAAAGGCGTCGAGCAAAGGGCTTCCAATTGGTGTCAATCCTGGTGCTTGTGCGCAAGTGCCTCATCGCTCAGGCAAGCTCACCATCACTGATAAACGATTTGTTGATAAAGCACATAGTCGCGGACTTCAGGTACACGTTTGGACGATCGACGATCCTGACGAAATGAATTACCTGCTCGATTTGGGAGTCGATGGAATCATGACTGATAAGCCTGCGATTCTTCGCGAGGTTCTGCAATCTCGAAATATGTGGGCATAGTCCAGATCCCTTAGGCGAAAACGCAGTCACTCGGGTGCTTGTGCACCCGAGTGACATTGATACCCAAAATTGCCAGGTGACTAATTGCTAGGCAACCTTGCGCAGTGAATTCACTTGGCCCAAGGTCTCGTCGGTCATTGCCCGATCATGAGTAAGCCATGTGAACATTGCCCTCCAAGGTGATGTAAGACCTGCGGTTACAAGACCGGTGAGAAAGACAGCCAGATCACGGTTGTCCACCGTTACACCGTAAGCCTCAAACATTGAGTAGTCGAGCATCATCACTGCGCCTACAGAAATAACAAATGTTAGAAGTGACCGCATTCGATCGAGTTGTGCAACATGGCCTGCAAGGAAATCAACAACTTTGATCACCGCTAGGGCAAGAAGCACAAGGATTGCAATCGTATACATAATCGTTCCTCCCTTTAAGTGCCCCCGATGGACACTTACCTCTTTATCTGACCTGTTCATGGCATTTTGGTCACATTGCGAAATGATTACAATACTTTCCGCATTAAAAACTCTTTTACATGGCGGAAAGATGAATGACCATCTACCATTGCCCGATGGGTACCAAAGCACCGCCGAGCGGGAGTGAGGACTGATGAGCGAACAAACTCATATGCTCATACTCGGTCGACAGGGTTCGGGTAAAGGAACTCAAAGCGCAAGAATTGCAGCAGCTTTGGGCATCACGCACATATCAACCGGCGACCTGTTTCGCAAAGAAGTAGCTCGCAAGACTCAACTGGGAATGAGGGTCGGGGACTACCTCGAACGGGGTGCTCTTGTTCCCGACGAACTCGTGGTTGACGTCGTCATGAATCAGACTGCTGATCTGGGCGGATGGATACTCGACGGGTTCCCCAGAACAATGGCCCAAGGACAAGCGCTCTTCGATGCTCTTGGAGACGACGCCGTTGATCTCGCCATCGAATTAGACGTACCAACTCATCAGGTGATCAGTCGACTCTCTATGCGGCGAGTATGTGATGGGTGCGGCGCAATCTCGTCGGTGCCTTCGAACGAAGAAGACATCATTCGCTTGTGCAATATCTGTGGGGGAAACATTGTTCGTCGTCAAGATGACACAGTAGAGGCAATCCAGTCGCGACTTAGTAGCTATGACTCCCTCACGGGCCCATTGCTGATATGGCTGGACAGCCTTGGTTTACTTGCGACTATTGATGGTAAAGGCACTGCAGACGAAGTTTTTCAAAAGTCGCTAAGTGTGATTGCTGATCGTCTGCTGCTAAGCGTCGAAGCTATGGACGTACCCACCTCAAGTTAGAGCAAGGCGTCAAGCTAAAAAGGTGTCAGGCTAAAGAAGCGGCCTTTGCTTCTTGACGTGCGACACTGCGTGCTCCTGCTTTACCGACACGCTCTATATAAGGTATTAGTTTTCCTCGGGCTTGCTCTGCCTCGGCATTGAGTCCCTCGATTGATTCAATCGCCCAGCTCTCCAGCACCAGTGGTTTAAGTATGTGGTCATGATGCACGGCAAAATTATAAATCCCCGCTTTGGCGATTGCCTTTGAATGAGCTGTGAATCCAGGAATGGCCGTGCCAGGCATGGCGAAATTAGTCACCTGGCGAGCAATCGCTTGAACCATCCTTGAGGGATCAAGTTTTATTGCAGCCAAAGCGATGTCTCGATAAAAGATGTGATGAAGCTTCTCATCGCCGGCTACGCGGGCCATGATTTCACGACCTCTGCGGTCTTCCATCATGCGTCCGGTATTGCGATGAGAGATACATGTGGCCAGCTCTTGTATTGCCACATAGGCAATAGCGTCAGCTGGGTCAGAAAACTCCGGCACTTGTCCAGTGCTCACCTGATGCATGCGGCCTCTCTCAAGCGCAACGGGGTCGACACTTCGAGTAATCATCATGTAGTCGCGCATCACGATCGAATGACGCCCCTCTTCGGCCGTCCAACGCTTTGACCAAGCCCCCCAGGCATGATTGTCGCTGAAAGAGTCGCGGATGGTCCGAAAGTAGTGCGGAAGGTTGTCTTCAGTTAGGAGGTTCACGAACAAGGCGCTTCGCAGGCCCTCGTCCATCGAGGCTTGCTCGGGAGACCAGACTTCGCCTGGTTCGTAATCACGCCCCTGACCCCAGGGGACCATCTCGTGTGGGAACCACTCTTTGGCATTATCAAGATGTCGCTCGAGAAGACGCTCAGCCTCAGGAGCAAGTTCGAGTAAAAGATCTGCGGCCATGACTTGTAATCCTACCTAGGATGTCAAGAAATGCTTGGTCAACTGACTTTCCGGATCTATGGGACAAAGGCTCCGGTAAAAATTAGTACTGCAAATGCAGTCATTGCCGCCCCGGAAACAATCATCGCTGCTCTTTCAACCGCTGGATGATCAAGCAACTGAGCAATAGCAAAAATCAATGGAAACGCTGAGAAGCCATAGCGTTCAAATGAACCAAGAGATTGAGCAGACAAGGCAAAGACAATGATTACGGCAACATAAGCGGCGTATGAAACCGGCCAGCGACGAAAAAGTATTACCAACAAAATAATGTATAAAACTATCCAAGGAGCATGAAGGCCCTCGCCGAGACGCTCCGAGCCAAACATTCCCCAAATGGCATCAATGACCTTGAGAATAGGGTTTATGAACTCTCCTCGGAGGTCTGCTGCGGTTTGTGCACGAAGTGGTAGGCGCCAGTCTCCAAAGCGCATCTCAACCCAAATTAAATATCCACCCAGGCCAATGAATGGAGATACGACTGCTGCCAGACGTGCGCCTCGTTCTGTCGAAGAAGCGCTCGACCATCCTCGTAAAGCCTCAATGGCCATTGGCAAAGCAAGAGCAAGGCCAAGAGGTCTGCTTAGTCCTGCCAATAATCCGAGGCCCGCTGCACTCCACCATTGATTATTTCTAAATCTTAAAAATGCAGCTATTGATATTGCCATCATCATTGCTTCCGCATACCCCAGAACCATTACGGTTGCCGGAGGAAGCAAAGCGATGATCCAAGCAGATCGTGTGCTGACACCTCGATCACTTGTTTCTCTGAGCGCCAGGCGGTAGATCAGCACCCCTGATGCCAGCGCTGAGAGATTCACGATGACTATCAACGCCAAGCCGACGTTTCCTCCAAGAAGGAATCCCCCGACTCTTGCAAGCATTGGCAGCAATGGAAAGAAGCGCAAGGCCGAAGTCGGTAAAGCCTCGTATCCATAGTCGGCAATGTCACGATAGAAAGCGCCGTCCCAAGCAAATAGGCCCTGAAAAAGCTGTTCCGTACGACCACCGAGAAGTTCGTTTGAAGCAACCAAGGAAACAACGAAGGCGAGAGCTATCAGCGTCCGAGCTGTTAGCCAACCCGACAATGCTGCCGCGATGTCAGGCTTTAACTCCAAGCTTCGCTTACCCATTATTTTCAAATACCAATAGCTGGCCGTGTTCGAACAAAGTGTTGACCTCTGCAACGGTTTGTGGACCTGGACGGAGTTGGCCAAGTTGTTGAATCAAGGCTTCACACTTGCCTTCAACACTTCTGTAATCGCCTGACCAAACGAGCCACACTCTAGATTCGCCTGCCACCTCGTCGAGTTTCCGGCCAAATCCAAGAGGATCTGACTCTTGCATTCGATTGGCGTAGTCAACCCAATTAACGAGTTCTGGAGACGCGAAGTCTGGGTAGCTCAACGTCCTGAAGTAATCGGGTAGTAATCTTGATACCGCAGGTCCTAGTTGATCAGGACAGAAGGCAACCACATCACCGGCTTGTCCAGTGCGAACAATTGCGCCGGCAATTTCACCGGCTTGAGTGCGCTCGGTGATTGCAGTTCTTGTAGCAGTCCCCAAGCCCAAGGCCACGATTACCGTGACTGCAATGAGTTGGATGCTCTTGGCCGGCAAGAGGGAAACCCCTCGTGCTGCCAGCAATATGATCAACGGGAAAACGACCGCTGTATAACGGCTTGCAAAGGCACTTGCGCTTAAGTAACCCGCTACAACTGCAAGACCCAACGTGACGGCCACCACTGCCGTCTCAGGTCTGGCGATGGCCATGGTGCGAAAATCTATTTCGATGCGGTTGTGATCAATAGGTCTTGCCACCAAAGCCAACAATGCAAAAACCCCTATGACTGCACCTAGTAATTGGGCTTCGCCATATAACCCTCCCCCAAAATCAGTCAGCATGGTTACAAACATCACGCCGGGGCGTACAGGCGTACCCCATGGGGTGCCGGTATTAGAGACTTGTTCCAAGAATGATGGAAGCCATGGCAGAAATAGGAAGCTCCCACCTGCAATTGAGGCAATTATCCAGATTGCCCCCTTGCGGTCTTCACGTAATCGACCTCGCCACGCACCCCATACCAGGGTGAGGATTACCGAAGCCAAGACATAGATTGCCCAATAATGGGTTAGCAACAACAGCCCGGAAACCAAAGTAACGCTTGCCAGGCGCATAGGGCTACGTCGTTCAATTACTCGCTGCAACGCGATCCAGCCGGCCAAAGCCAAGAGGGTGACCAACGAGTACATGCGGGCCTCAGTCGCATAGCGAGTTGCAAAAGGAGAAACTGCCAGCATCGCTACAGCTATTTGGCCTACAACCTTCCCCCCATATCGCTTGCCTGCGATCCAGGCCAACGGCAGAGTAGCTAATGCGATCACGCCCGACATTGACCTGACGGCAAGGTTGCTGTCACCAAAAAGCTCTATCCACCAATGAAGCATTAGGTAGTAAAGAGGGGGGTGGCCATCGTTGCGCAAGGCTTCAAACATCTGCCCTGGTGACAGAGAAGAGATATTCACCGACAGTGCTTCATCCAGCCATAGTTGCGAATCAACGGCAAAACGCAGTACAGATCCACCAATAATTGCGACCGTAATGACGCAGCGAAATAGCAATGCCTGACCCATTCGCTCATAACTTTGTTTCATCGAGGGGCACCGTAGTCGCTCATCTGATCGATCTCACTGATGGGGAACTCATCCCGAGCAGCATATAGAGGTTACGATTAGAGGAACTCGGGGCACTGAGGTCCCATGATTTCGGAGAACAGATGCCAGAGAATCGATTCATTAACAATCAAAATGCTGAATCGTCCCACGAAATTGTCGTAATTGGCGCAGGGCCGGCGGGACTGACCTCGGCATATATGTTGACTAAGGCCGGCGAGACCTGTGTGGTGCTTGAGGCAGATGACCAAGTTGGTGGAATAAGCAGAACCGTTGAGCGTGATGGCTGGCGCTTCGATATCGGTGGCCACCGTTTCTTTACAAAAGTCGCTGAAGTCGAGGCCCTATGGCATGAGATATTACCTGACGAAGATTTCTTGATGCGACCGCGGATGAGCCGCATCTATTACAAGAGCAAGTTCTTTGACTATCCCCTTAAGGCATCGAATGCTCTTAAGAATCTTGGAATCTTTGAAGCAGTTCGTTGCGTTCTCTCGTATGCATGGATTCGGGTTAACCCCCCCAAGGATCTGACCAACTTCGAGGGATGGACAACGTCACGATTTGGAAAGCGTCTCTACAGAATCTTCTTCAAGACGTATACAGAAAAGGTTTGGGGAGTTCCTGCGACTGAGATACAAGCTGACTGGGCGGCGCAACGTATTAAGAACCTCTCTCTCTTTAGCGCCATCATCAATGCACTGCTACCCAGTCGCAATCAAAAAGAGATCACTTCTTTGATTGAAGAGTTCCAGTATCCAAAGTTTGGCCCAGGGATGATGTGGGAACGTTGCCGTGATCTAGTCGAGGCCTCGGGCACCAAAGTTTTGATGCAGACTTCTGCTCAGCGCATTCGCCATGCCGATGGTCGAGCGATTGCGGTAGTAACAGAGA
Organism: uncultured Acidimicrobiaceae bacterium; assembly: GCA_964349215.1. GTDB lineage: Bacteria > Actinomycetota > Acidimicrobiia > Acidimicrobiales > CADCSY01 > JACOTK01. The sequence continues at coordinate 6,733 of CAYGGL010000073.1, forward strand.
ACTCTGGGAGTACGACTGAGTACCCGTGTACAGAAGTCATTTCAACCATGCCATTTCCCATTTTGCTCAAGGCGATGGACCCACCAGTTCCTGCTGAAGTACAAAAGGCTGCCGATTCGCTTTCATTCAGAGATTTTCTTACTGTCGCTCTTGTAGTGCCTGAAGAATCTGGCTTTCCTGATAACTGGATCTATGTCCATGCCCCAGAAGTAAGACTTGGGAGAATACAAAACTTTGGGTCGTGGTCTCCCTACCTGGTGAAGGAAGGGCGCACCTGTCTGGGCCTGGAGTACTTCGTATTTGAGGGTGATGACCTTTGGGTAATGGACGATCTAGATCTGATCGAGCTTGGCAAAAAGGAACTTGCCGCCCTGGGCCTTGTTGACCCGAGCAAGGTCGAAAGTGGATACGTAGTTCGTATGCCAAAGGCCTACCCCACCTATGACGAGTTCTATAAGGACAACGTCAACATCTTGCGTAACTGGCTAGAGGCCAATGCGCCAAATGTTCACCCAGTCGGGCGCAATGGCATGCATAAGTACAACAACCAAGACCATTCGATGTACACGGCAATGCTTACGGTTGAAAACATCCTGGATAACGCAGGTCATGACATTTGGGAAGTCAACGTCGAAGAGGAATACCACGAAGAATCCAAGGCGAACTGAGCGAGGTAACGGGCCGTGACTCGAACGCTCGTAATCCCGATGTTGAATGAAACGTGTCGTATTGAAGACACGCTGAAGTCTCTGGGCGCTTCGTCACTTAGTGCAATAGAAATCATCTTGGTAGATGATGGCAGTACCGATGGAACCGCTCATGTGGCCAAGGCTGCATTGGCCAAGTACCAATTAAACGGCCAGGTGGTCGAGCTCGAACGAAACATGGGCAAAGGTGCAGCCGTAAGAGCAGGAGTGGCTGTCGCAACTGGTGATTCAATTGCTTTCAGTGATGCCGATTTGTCCTCATCAATAGAAGACATCGATTCTTGTTTTGACCTGGTCGAGTCTGGCAAAGCCGACATGGTGACTACCACACGCTTAAGCGAAGAAAGTGTCATCCTGGTTACCCAGACATTCGCTCGTCGTTGGACTGGAAAGATTTTCAACGTCTTGTTGCATCTACTTGGTCTTACAAGTCGTGCTGACACACAATGCGGTCTCAAGGCCTTTAATGAAAAGGCTGCGTCTATCGTTTTTCGTGACATGCAAATAGATCGCTTTGCCTTTGACGTTGAACTGCTCTTTAGGGCAGAACGTGCAGGTCTTCGAATCATTGAGTTGCCGGTCATTTGGAAACATGATGACCGCAGTCGGGTACGTCCAGTGCGCGATGGACTGCGAATGGCCTTTGATGTGGTTCGCCTACGGATGAGCCTTGGAGCATCCATAAATTCGATCAATCAAGAACACAGCTCGATGGCTGATGAACGGTTCAGCGTGATGGCCCAAATTGAACGTGATCATTGGTGGTTCAAAGCAAAACGTGAGCTGGTGGCTGAACTGGTTTTACGCATGGAAAAGTCTCATAGAGCACAATGCACCGGAGCGACGCTCGATGTTGGCTGTGGTACCGGTGAACTTTTAAACACGATCTCGAGACTTGGGTACAAGCCAGTAATAGGTACCGATATCAGTGCAACGGCTCTCGATCTAGTAGATGATGCTTCGATCAACGCACGATCGCTTGCGAATTCTGTAGCAGAAAATCTGCCTTTCCCCGATAAGACTTTTTCTCTTCTTACATCGTTAGATGTTGTAGAACATCTTGATGATGACGTGTCGGCACTCAAGGAATACCGCCGCGTGACTAAACCAGATGGCATTGTCGCAATTGCGGTACCGGCGTATCGCTGGGCTTGGAGCGATCATGACGTTTCCCTTGGTCATAGACGCCGATACACCGCCGGCTCTTTGATTAGGGCAGTTGAGAGCGCAGGGCTTGAGGTCGACCAGGTCACCTACTACCACTCGTGGTTGGTGCCGATTGCTTTTCTTATGCGTAAAACCCCACTCGGCAGGTTGCAGAAAAATAATGCCGAGGAAGCTTCATTTGTAAGTCCGGCGATAAATAAGGTTCTCAGTGCGATAACCAAGATCGAACGAGCATTGGCTGTGCGCATAAAGATTCCGTTCGGCTTGTCGGTAATGGTCATTGCACACAGGCCCGGTGCTGAACCATCAAGTATCTAGGCCTCGAGTGTCTAAGATGACCGAATCCTTTTCGATCGGAGAACTAGCCGAGCGCACAGGGCTACGTCGAGTGCATATCATCACTTGGCGAGACATTGATCACGAGGAAGCCGGTGGATCGGAGCTTCATATCAATGCGATTGCCGACCAATGGTCGAGTGCCGGTATTGATGTGATCATTCGCACCTCTGGAGTTGCGAATGAGCCAAGAACTACCGAACGCAATGGCTATCGGGTTATCCGCAAAGGCAATTCTTTAAGCGTCTTGGTCCGTAACCCCATAGGAGAGAGATTCTCTAAAGACCAAGAAGACACCGGGCTCGTTGAGGTGTGGCATGGAATAAATTTTCTTGCACCTCTATGGTCACCCATACCTCGAATTGCAATTGCGCATCATGTTCATGGGAGTCAATTTCGCAAGGTGCTTCCGCCACCCTTTGGTCACCTTGGCGAACAATTGGAACGTCACGTTTATCCACGCTTGTATCGGAAAACTGAAGTTGTGACCCTGTCAGAGTCATCTAGAAGAGAACTGTTAGAGCTGAACTACGAACCGCGTCGCGTCCATATCGCAAGCCCCGGCATTAGTCCCAATTTTTGTCCTGACCCTACGGTTCCAAAATCTCCTTCACCCATGTTGGTAGTAGTGGCTCGCTTGATGCCCCAAAAGCATGTTGAAGTAGTCATTCAGTCGTTGGCAGAACTCCATGAAGACTTTCCAGAACTCAGCGCTGTGGTCGTTGGTGAAGGGCCACAAGAAGATTTTCTTCGAAAACTTGCCGGCGAACTCGGCTTCTCATCTCAAGTGCAGTTTGCGGGAAGGGTTGAAGAGAAGGAACTAATCGATCTCTATCGACGCTCTTGGCTGTTGGTGAGTGCCTCAAGTGCTGAGGGATGGGGCATGACCATAACTGAAGCAGCAGCTTGTGGGACTCCAGCGGTGGCAACGCGCATTGCCGGACATGTCGATGCCATATCTGAAAATAACAGCGGCCTTCTAGCTGACAGCTACGAAGAGTTTAAAGATCAAATCGCTCAAGTTATTCGTAATGATGACTTGCGCAAACAACTTGGCGATGGCGCCTTGGAGTATTCACGGCAATTCACATGGACTAGATGTGCATACGACACCCTTACGCCACTCGCCAACCAGATGACATGCAAAAAATAAGTCGAATCTGCCATGGACTTAAGAACACAAGGTCATTTATTGCCCTTGGTCTCGTGGCCTACCTGCCCCTTCTCCTGGCACAACCTGGAAAGGTAAATGCTGACACCAAGCAGCTGTTGTATCTAAATCCAGGGCGCCTATTACGCAATGCCCCTTTCATGTGGGACGCGAATACTGGCATGGGAACGGTTACTCATCAAAACATTGGCTACCTATTTCCAACGGGTCCATTTTTTTGGCTAGGTGAATCCCTGGGGCTTCCTGACTGGGTAACACAACGTCTTTGGATGGGCACGCTCTTGTTCCTTGCAGGTACCGGCATGTTGTTTCTTGCTCGCACTATTGGAATCAAGAGCAACTCAGCGGCAGTCATATCAGCACTCGCCTATCAACTGAGTCCCTACTCCCTTGGCTACATAACCGGAGCATCAGTCATTCTCTTGCCGTGGGTCGGCTTGCCGGTTCTGTTGGCGCTGATGATCAGAGCAACAAGGCAAGGTGGATGGCGCCATCCAGCCCTCATCGCCTTAGTCGTTACATCGGTGGGAGCAGTGAATGCAAGCTCTTTGTTATATGTCGCCATAGCACTGGCACTTTGGCTGCCTTGTGCGGTCTGGGCAACCAAGGAGCTGACTCTTGGTCGTGCGGCGGGTGTTGTCTTAAGAGTCGGAACCCTGGTGGGGGTTACCCAACTTTGGTGGCTGATCGCCCTGCTCGTTGACGGGCGCTATGGATTGCCGATACTTCGTACAACCGAAACCATCGAACACGTTTCGACAACCTCATCTGCTCCCGAAATGTTAAGGGGGCTTGGTTAGTGGTT
>CAYGGL010000074.1:0-10679 GCA_964349215.1 uncultured Acidimicrobiaceae bacterium
GCCCAAAAGCGATGCAATCATCACGATTTGGCAACCAAATATCAAGTCGATTTCCTCGAACCGAACCGCCGGTGTCATTGGCCACTCGCCAACCCACATTCTCAATGTAGATGCGTGTACCGAATGGAATCACCCGTCTGTCAACAGCTACTCCGCCCTCATGAACGGGCTCTCCACTTGCCGTTGTGCCATCGAGCGCATAACAAGTGACTGAAAAGGTTCCCAGAAATTCTCCGGGACCCTCGGGCTCAGCTGTAACAGGTTCTTCTATTCCTTCGACAACTGCTGCTTCGATAGGGACATCTCCTGTCGGTACGGAGACTTCATCAATCGGCTCAGGTCTTGGTGAGCGAGTTGTGCGCTGTGGACTTGGAAGGCTTGGAACCGGGGAAACGGTTGAGGTCGGCAAAAGCACAGCCACTGTCTTTGCTGAAGCAACCAGCTGATTTGTGCCCGGCTTCTCGCCAAGATTCATCACTTGAGCAAAAAGTGCACCGGTTGAGGAATTCGGTCCTGACTCAAGTCTGAGCACCGAATCAACACTGGACAAAGGTGCTTCTAGTGAGCCAATTGGCCTTCTACCTAACTTCTCATCTGGCTTCTCATCTGGAGAGGCGAAACCTGACAGAACAAGGGTTACAGCAGCCATTCCAAGGGCTTTTCTAACCCAAGCAATTGACCAAAGATTCTGAACGTACGACAAATGCAAATGGGGGGTTATCACTTGTGCCTCCTATTGGCCTATTGGCCTGTTGACCCCAGGGGAAACGCGCGCCAAGACCAAAAGTGGGACAAGGAGCAAACGGACCCAGCAGGATGTCGAAACAGATGACCGTCAGATCGGATCGATCGATTCGTCAGTCAGTAACGAAAATCATCAAGTGGCAGCCGGTTTGCCGCCACTTCTTGATGTAGGGGTTTAGCTATGTGTGGTGTGTTACGCCCATGGTACACGAAACGAAACCATTTCGTAATATTTCCACCACTTAAAGTCGTTATACCAACACTACTGAGCGGAGAGGGTGGGATTCGAACCCACGGATAGGCTTGCACCCATCAACGCCTTAGCAGGGCGCCCCGATCAACCGGACTCCGGCACCTCTCCCGATGTGGCTGCCCACTGTAGTGGCCAACCGGACCATGCGCGGAGGGAGCGGGATTCGAACCCGCGGGACTCTCGTCCAAAGGTTTTCAAGACCTCCGCATTCGTCCGCTCTGCCATCCCTCCGCCCTAGATGCTAGTGCTCAAGTGAGCTAGAGCATGTGCTTGCGTAACTTCGCCAGCCATTCATCGGCAGAGCGCCATGCAGCGTTGGCATCACGACGAACAGACTCACCATGTTCGCCGGCGGCAGGATAAGAACCCAAGAACTTCACGTCAGCCACCTTTGCCTTGAGCTCACGCAAACAATCACCAACGACCTCATCAGCAATATGGCCTTCAAGATCGATGATGAAGCAGTAGTCACCCAGGCCTCGCTTGGTCGGGCGCGACTCCAACTTGGTCAAGTTGATTGCCCTGGCCGAGAACTCTTGCAAGATCGCCAACAAAGAGCCGGGCCGATCAGCTTGTTGGAAACAAACAATCGTCGTCTTGTCGTGCCCAGTCGGTTGGGGAACCCCTGATGTTGCAACGGCCACAAAGCGGGTTTCATTCTCAGGATGATCGGCAATGTCTGTTGCCAAGATATCTAGGCCATAAAGCTCAGCCGCAAGCGAGGTTCCCACTGCAGCCAAGCCCGGCTCGTCAATAGTCTCACCGACCAGACGCGCTGCCTCTGCTGTCGAGTTGGCTGCAACTGTGGTCACATCGGGCAACTCACGCACGAGAAAATCGCGCACCTGAGCTGTCGCGTGCGGAAAAGAGACGACCTTTTTTACATCTGCAATCGAAGTTCCCCGAGGCGCCAACAAGTCGAGCTGAATGCCAAGCACTACCTCGTGTTGAATCAACAAACTCGTCTCGAACGCCAAAGTGTCAAGCGTGACGTTGACCGTCCCCTCGATCGAGTTCTCGATTGGGACAAAGCCAAGATCAACCTCACCGTTCTCGGTGGCAACAAGAACATCGAGGATTGAGGGATAAGCAACCAACTCGCCACGGGCCAAATCGGACTCGCTCAACAATGCCTGTTCAGTAAATGTCCCAGGGGGACCTAGAAAACCAATACGGGTCATATAAGCCAGAGCGTAGAGCCTGAAACCGCCAAATCTTGGCCTAAGTCCTAATCAAGACAAAGATAGGCCTATGAATGAAGAGGCTCTTCGCCAAATGCTCGCATCTGTTCGAGACGGTGAGACCACAGCAGATGAAGCAATGGCCATGCTGAGACGCCTACCTTTTGCAGATCTCGGCTTCGCACGCATCGATCACCATCGTTCGCTTCGACAAGGTGTGGCAGAGGCGATTTATGGTCCGGGAAAGACAGCCCAACAATGTGCCGAGATTGTCACCGAACTTGTGTCGGCAACTTCTGGTCCTGTTGTGCTCACACGTGCCAACGAAGACCAAATTACAGCATCACTCGCAGTTGCACCCGAAGGCATTGCAACCGAGACAACGGTTGTCTGGCGCCCGGCACAGGCACGCAACGATCAAGTTCTTGTGGTCACAGCAGGAACTGCTGATCTCACAGTGGCTCGTGAATGCACTGCGGTTCTCGGTGCATATGGCATTACCCCCAATCAAGTTAACGATGTAGGGGTGGCCGGTATACACAGACTTCTCACAGAAGTAGATCGCATAACTGCCGCTGATGTCGTTGTGGTGATTGCCGGAATGGAGGGCGCTCTCGCTTCAGTAGTTGGTGGCATCGCGGCTGTGCCCGTTATAGCCGTACCCACGAGCTCAGGTTATGGAGCCGGGATGGAAGGAATCACTGCTCTGTTGGGCATGTTGGCAAGTTGCGCCGCGGGCATAACCGTTGTGGGAATTGATAACGGTTTTGGAGCAGCCTGTGCAGTTGCTCGCATCGTCGACGTTCGAGCGAAACATGGCTGACCATCGTCGTTGGGTTCGAGGACCAGAGGCCACGACAGCGTGGTTCCACTGCTTTGCAGGCATCGCAGGAGACATGGCTCTTGGAGCTTTGCTCGATGTCGGTGCCGACCTCGATGAGGTAAGGGGCCTACTTCAACGAGTGCCAATTTCAGGTTGGAATCTCGAGGCAGAACCGGTTATGCGCGGCGGTATAGCGGCGACTCAGGCAATCGTTGAGGTTGCGCCTACGACCGTGACAAGAACCTATGCACACATCACCGGATTGTTGGCCGAAAGCCATCTTCCCGAGCGGGTTCATCAAAGAGCATCAGACACTTTCGCTGCCATTGCCGAGGTCGAGGGACGCTTACACAGGCGCTCGGTAGAACAGGTGCACTTCCACGAAGTGGGCTCTATCGACGCCATCATCGACATCGTAGGAGTAGCCGCTGCGCTCGAAGTGCTGGGCGTTGATCATGTAACTGCGAGCCCAATAGCAACAGGCATGGGAATGGTTCGCACTGCTCACGGGATGTTGCCCAACCCATCTCCCGCAGTAGTCGAACTATTAGCCAAAGCAGGCGCACCGTCGTATGGAGTTGATACCCACATAGAACTCACGACCCCAACAGGAGCAGGGTTAATCACAACTCTCTCCGAAGGCTGGGGGGCCCTTCCACCACTCGAACTAAGCGCTAGCGGCTTTGGTGCGGGGAGTAATGAGCTTGAACACCTTCCCAACCTGACTCAAGTTGTTATAGGGGTTCCCTTTGGTTCTGACCGCGCTGCGACAAATGAAGGACAGCCTGTCACCTTGTTAGAAGTAAACGTCGATGACATAACAGGTGAGACCCTGGCTCATTGTGTAAGTGCGCTACTTGAAGCGGGTGCTCATGACGCTTGGGTGACTCCTATCATTATGAAAAAGGGCCGACCGGCTTATACCGTCAGCGCATTGGCTGACGTTGCGCTTGCAGGACAGGTGGCAAAAGTATTGAGAACCGAAACCGGTTCTCTTGGTATACGGGGAACAACCTTGAACAGATGGCCCTCTTCGCGCTCATTCGATCAGGTAAACGTTGAAGGCATGGTCATTCACGTAAAGGTGGCGGACGGGCGCTTGAAGGTTGAACATGACGATGCTGCAAAGGTCGCCAAATCTAGCGGCTTACCTCTCAGAGAAGTTGTTTCGAGAGCCGAAGAGGCGTGGCGCAAACGAATAAAACCCGTCAATGACGAATTTCCTCCTCCTGAACCTGCAAGCTGATGCTGAGAGGTTTGGGCGACTCATCAGCCTTTCTATTGGGCATTTATTTTTTCGTAGCCGGGGTTTCAAAATTACGCTCCCTCGATGGCACGGCTGCCTCCTTTAAGGCATTTGGTCTAGCCCAACCGGCCAGATTGGCCAGAGTGGTTTCGATCGTTGAATTGATAACGGCAGTTGGATTGTTCGCAGCTCCGCGATTTGTCTCTCTTGTTGCAATCGCTTTGTTGGCGGCCTTTACAACTGTGTTGTTAAGAGGCCTTAAGGCGGGAATAACAATTGGCTGCAATTGCTTCGGCTCTGTAGGAAAACATCGGGTTTCGGTACTCGATATTGTCCGCAACGCTTTGTTTATGGGCCTTGGATTAAGTTCCGCCCTGTTCAGTGATACGGGCATAGTGCAGCCCACATTCGCAGGGGTAATCTTCCTCGGCGGAGCTGCAATTCTCATAACAGGCCTTTTTGCCCTGGTGCGTGCTCGCGCAATTCAACAAGATGGTGCGACTAGGTTGAAGTAGTCAACCAAGTAGGAGGCGTTTGTGAAGAAAATTCTTGTCGGCATTGATGGATCTGAGGGGAGCAAGGCCGCTCTTCGATGGGCGATCGATGAAGCCAAAGCGCATGGTGCCACCATTGAGGCGCTCTATGCATGGTCATATCTCGACCAATCTGCGCTCGGCGGTGACTTTGTTCCCGGGTATTCCGAAGATGATGCCCGAGTAGAACTTGATAAAACGGTCGATGAAGTTCTCGGGACTGAATCCGCTGTCTCCATCGAGCGAACCGTTATATGCGAACTGCCTGTGCGAGCTCTCATTAAGGCCTCGACAGGAGCAGACCTGGTTGTCGTAGGGGCTCGAGGACTTGGCGGATTTCGTGAACTACTACTTGGCTCGGTAAGTCACCAGGTGGCCAATCATGTTGCTTGTCCGGTCACTATCATCAAACTGCCACCTGGCAAATAGCAATCTGGCAAGTAGCTACTAGTTGATCAACTGGTTGATGCTGCTTCTTCTTGCAACACTCGGCGCAACACCTTGCCGGTTGCATTTCTAGGTAGGTCGTCGCGTACTTCTATGTCTCGAGGCACCTTGTAACGAGCAAGATTGTTTTTAACCAGTGAGCGTAAAGCTTCTGGGTCGACGGTGAATCCATCGGCAGCGACCACAAACGCTTTCAATCGCTGGCCAAATTCATCGTCGGGAACACCCACTACGACGACATCTGCAACCGAGGGATCTTGTGCAATGAGGTCTTCAACTTCACGGGGAAAAACGTTTTCGCCTCCGGACACAATCATGTCGTCGGCTCTTCCCTCTACAAACAGTCGACCTTCCGAATCGAAATGGCCAACGTCACCCGAACTCATAAACCCGTCGATGACCTCCTTGCCACCACCCCCGGTGTAGCCCTCGAAAAGCATGCCGTTGCGCACGAAAATGCGGCCGCGTTCACCTGCGGGCACTTCTTTGCCCTCATGATCCAAAAGGCGAATTGCTGCCCCGGGCACTACGGGTCCCGCTGTGCCAGGGGCGGCCCGTAGATCACTCGGATCAGCAATGGTCGCCCATGCCACCTCGGTAGAGCCATACAGGTTGTAAAGCACATCGCCGAACTCATCCATCAGAGTTGTTGCCAACACTCCCGGAAGATTCGACCCACTGGCGGCAATGATGTTCAACGAAGAAGTGTCATAAATCTGTCTTGTTTCAACGGGCAGATCGAGAATCCGCTGCAACATGACCGGCACAACAGCAAGACCGGTTGCGCCATGTCGGGCAACACTCGCCAAAGTTTGTTCTGGGTCGAAGCGCTCGTGAACAACCATGGTTGAAGAAAACGCCAGGCCGATGACGAAATGGGCGAACCCCCATGAATGAAACATCGGCGCAGCAATAACGGTGGTCTCTGCCATTCGAATTGGAATACGTCCAAGAAGTGCGAGACCCGAAGCAATTGCTTCGCCTTGCAGGTCTCTATGAGCCCCTTTGGGCGTTCCTGTTGTTCCTGAAGTCAAGATTGTGGCCGCCCCATGACGAGCAGGTGGCTGCAAAGGATCTCCCGAGTTGGAAGCAATGAGATCATCAAGCGTTGTAGAGCTCGAAGTTGCACTCGCTTCGTCTGTAGGCCATGAGATAACCACCGGAAGGGCGCCCTCAAGGCCGGCTTGTTTAACCAAGTCTTCAAAGGACTCGTCATGAATCAATAGGCTGGGTTTTTCGCGAGCAACTACGTCTGAAAGTTGTGGAGCCGCAAAACCTGTGTTGAGAAAAAGAGCGTCTGCCCCGAGCTTTGAACACGCAATGGTTGCCTGAATGAAACCACGATGATTGCGACAAAGGATGCCGACTGAGTCACCTGCTTTCACCCCCATGCTTGCCAAGCCTCGAGCAATTGCGTTGGTTTGGCTTTCAAGTGTTTGATAATCGATAACACCTCGGTCATCGATTATGGCTGTATGACGCGGGTGGCGAATTGCACTTACCTTTACGCCCGAAGCAGGTGTTGGGCCCCACGTTCTTAGAGTCCGACCAATAGCAAGTAAACGATCGGGGCGAATGAAACCTACCAATCCGCTCTTGCGGCCAATTTTAAGTGCCGTGCTGATCTGTGAAAGCGTTTCTTTGGTAGGTCGCTTCAAAGTTCCCCCGGTTAGTTCTTGTCCAAAGACTCCTTTGGATTTCTTTGGCTTACTTTGACAGGTTGCAACACCCAAGGCAAAGAATTATCTCAAGCAAGGGTCGCCCTTTTGACAACTCGACATCTTCCAAGGAGAGCCCATGGATCGTCGTAGATTCATACAAGCATCTGCTGCAGGAGTATCGGCTGCGGCGCTTTGGCCACTTGGGTCCACCGGAGCAACGACGCTTGGATCAATTTCTACTCCTCTACCAAAGGGTGTTGTCTTCGATAAGGCTCCCTTCGGTTTGGGCGTGGCGTCAGGCGACCCGTTGGCCGACCGAGTCATTATCTGGACCAGACTGACGAACTCGCCGTTAATCGCGGAGACCACCTTGGCCGAGACAGTCGAGGTCTCTTGGACTGTCGCCAAAGACGCAGGTCTCACACAGATCGTTCGTCAGGGAACCACTGCTGCTATGGCGCAAATGGCCCATTGCGTACATGTCGATGTTGACGGTCTCGAACCGGCAACGACCTACTACTACCGATTCAGTGCCCTCGGAGAGACGAGCCGTCTCGGCCGGGCACGAACAGCTCCTGTCGACTCGGTCGACCAACTTCGTTTCGCTTTCATATCGTGCCAAGACTTCCAAGCCGGTAGTTATGCCGCGCTTCGGGCGCTGGCCGCTGAGAACCTTGACTTCGTCATCCATCTCGGCGACTACATCTACGAATACGCAGCAGATGTCAACGCTTATCGACCCCATATCGGCGGCGAAACAACAACTTTGGATGACTATAGAAATCGTTACGCTCTCTATAAGGGCGACCCTGCCCTGCGTGACGCCCATGCCGCTTTCACCTGGATCTGCACCTGGGATGATCATGAGGTCGACAACAACTACGCGGGCATCAACCCTTCAGATTCCTCGACTCCCGAAGCTTTCGCCACCCGTCGAGCCAGTGGCTACCAGGCTTGGCACGAGCACCTTCCTGTGCGCATGCCTGAAGTTAATGCGACTCATTTAGATGGACTTCCCATTTACCGTCAGTTCCAACTTGGGAACCTGTTACACCTCAGCATTCTCGATACTCGCCAGTATCGAAGCAACCAGCCTTGCGGCGACCAAATTGGTAATTGCGCCGACTCTGCTGATCCAAATGCAACGATGTTGGGCGATCAACAAGAGACCTGGTTGAAGAACAATCTTGTTACCAGTAATGCGTCATGGCGAGGCATAGCGCAGCAGGTCATGATGGGTCAGTTGAAGTTGGGAGGACTGCCCGATTGGGTCAAGCTCCCCAGTGCATTTTCCAAAGTTCAACAGACCGCAGAGGGCATCACCATCAATCATGATCAATGGGATGGTTATACCGTTGCGCGCCGAAACCTTATGAAACATATTGCCGATAACTCCATACCCGATGTTGTGGTACTCACCGGCGATATCCATAGTCATTGGGTATCGGACCTCAAGGTTGATTTTGATTCTCGTATTTCGCCGGCAATCGCAACTGAGTTCGTGGGAAGTTCAATCACCTCGGAGGGCTTCCCCAAGGGCTCGAACGCCGTTCTCAAGTCTGTGCTGCCAATAACCAACCCTCATATACGTTTCGTCGAGGGTGAGCGTCATGGCTATGCAATCGTTGACCTTACGCATGAACGCTGGAAGACAACCTTTCGAACCGTTGCAGACCTGAATGACCCGAACAGTTCGGTAAGCGACTTGGCCACCTTCCAAGTTGCTCGTGGAAAACCTAGGGCGACAAGGGTTTAGTTTTAGCTCAACTCCTATTCGATTTCTGCCGATGCATTTAAAAGGGCGTACCGGACCAAAGGTTGGAGATCGAATTGAAGGAACGCGTCGTACAGTCGTTTACCGCCAACTTGTTGCATAACACTCATCTGAACTCTTTATGCGAGTCGTCGCTGGCGCAGTTATGTGAAGTAAGCGCCGCCGCATCTGGAGCCGTACTCATCAATCGCTCGGGCACTCTCGACCTGGTTGCATGCCACGGTGATCCCTTTACTGTAGACCTGGCAGCTTCACCTGTAGTCACCCGCGCGTTCGATCAGATGGACCCTTCATATCACGTGTTCGATCATGGTCAAGGTCTGAAGGTCATGCTGGTTCCGCTCGTCTTTCAAGGCATTGGCCTGGGTGTCGTTGTGCTTGCCGACAACGAGGGCAAGCACAACAAGGGCAGAACAGAAGAACAAGGGCCCGAAGTAATCGAGTTGATCACAACCTTGTGCAATATTCTCTCGCTCGCTATCAACAACTCTTTGGTCCTCCAAGAGCTCGATCAACTTGCCTCATTAGATCCTCTAAGTGGACTGTTGAACCATCGCCTCGGAATGCAACGCCTCAATGAAGAGATTGCCCGTGCCAAAAGAACGAAGACCCGTATTGGCCTGCTCATTGTGGACCTCGACAATTTCAAGACGGTCAACGACTCTTACGGTCGGGTCATCGGTGATCAACTTCTTTCTGCCGTCGCCTGGGGCTTACAAGAAATAGTGCGTGGCGGCGATGTTCTTGCGCACTGTTCTGGAGGCACGTTCATGGTCGTTACCACCAATGCTTCTGGACCAGACGTTTCTCGAGTTGCAGAACGCGTTCGGCGACAAATCGCCAACACGGTAATAGCAGCCAAGAACGGCTCTGAGATCACTCCGGTGTCGGCAACCGCTAGCGTGGGCTGCGTCAGCTTTCCTGATCACCCTGCCCAAGACTGCGATGCGATGTTCGCAGCAGCGAGTGAGGCTCTCACCTTCGCCAAGGAAACTGGTCGTGATCAAGTGATGGTGGCAGGGCGGCTCAACGTGGTTGCCATGTCAACCAGATCATCCAAAGGACCCGCCGACCACGCAGGCTGAGAATTCGAGGTCTTCATCTCCGCGATCGCTTGCGATTAAGGTCGTGTCATGGCAAGCCCGCAAACATCTGGGGCAAGAAAGCGACGCAAGACGGCGACTTCAAACTTCGGAGTCGGTGCCCGTGAAAGCCATGACTCAAGTTCTTTCTACCAACGCTTTCGAGCCCCTGAACTATCTGATGGGCAAGAAGTTTTGGCGCCGGCACCCGTAGAGGAACCATTCGTATGCGGTGATGCACGGAAGATGGATCGAGTACCAGACGGCTCAGTTGCACTCGTTGTGACTTCTCCTCCTTATTTTGCGGGGAAACAATATGAGGAAGAACTCGAGCGCGAGGGAGTTCCCTCTTCATATCTTGAGTATCTGGAGATGCTCACTGAAGTGTTTGGCGAGTGTGTTCGAAAACTGGAGCCTGGCGGTCGCCTTGCGGTGAATGTGGCCAACCTCGGACGCAAGCCTTACCGGAGCCTCTCAGCAGACGTAATTAGGATTTTGGAACACGACCTCGGTCTGTTGTTACGAGGCGAGTTGATCTGGCAAAAGAGTGAGGGTGCAAACGGATCTTGTGCGTGGGGGTCCTTCCGCAGTGCGACAAACCCCGTGTTGCGTGATATCAGCGAACGAGTGATTGTCGCGAGCAAAGGACGCTTTGATCGTGCGCTTTCGGTCAAAGACCGTGCCGCTCAGGGATTGCCACATCAGAGCACTCTGATGACAGAAGACTTCATGGCGCTCACTTTGGATGTCTGGTCAATACCACCGGAGAGTGCTCGAAGAGTTGGGCACCCTGCTCCGTTTCCTGTTGAGTTACCAGAGCAATTGATTCGCCTTTATACATTTGAGAACGATCTGGTGCTCGACCCGTTCATGGGAAGCGGTTCTTCCTTAGTCGCTGCTGCCCGCTTGGGTAGACGCTATATCGGTTATGACCT
>CAYGGL010000075.1:0-10566 GCA_964349215.1 uncultured Acidimicrobiaceae bacterium
GGTGGCGGAGGAGGTGGCGGCAGAACAGTTGCAGGTGCCACAGTTGGGGGCGTTGTCGCCGGCACCGTTGTTGTTGGCGCAGTTGTCGTTGTCGCTGGAACGGTTGTTGTAGTGGTTGTTGTTGTTGTTGTTATTTCAACTCGGGTGAGCACCTTCTCGGCGTCTTGACTGCCACCCCTATGAAGAACTGCTATGGACACGAAAACAACGGGAGCCACACCAAAGAGAGCGGTACCAACAAAGCGTTTGCGATTTCTCATTTACTTAAAACCTTAGTTGATTCACTTGTTCCGGCGGCGGTCTTGTTCCTTTAGCTTGCGTTTCCTGATGCGCAATGCCGTGGGTGTTACCTCTACCAATTCATCATCGGCTATAAGTTCGATCGAGCTTTCGATCGTTAACGGTTTGGGTGGAGTCAACTTTATGGCGTCATCGGCGGCATGCGTACGAATGTTGGTTTTTTGTTTCTCGCGAACGACATTTACGACCATGTCTCCAGGACGACTTGATTCACCCACAATCATTCCCTCGTAAGTGACCTCCCCCGGAGCGACCAGTAATTCGCCACGGAGCTGCAGGTTGTCCAGAGCGTATGCAGTCGTGACTCCAGAGCGATCAGAAATCATTGCGCCCCCGCGTCGAGTTGGAAGTTCGCCAACCCATGGCACCCAACCCCGATGACGTGTATGCAACAAGATCGTTCCTCGCGTGGCAGTGAGAAGTTCGGTACGTAGACCAATGAGCCCACGAGCAGGAGCTTCGAAGGTGAGAATCGTGCGTCCTGGATATCCGGGACGCAAGTCGACAACTTGGCCTTTGCGAGGTGCCAGCGCCTGAGTCACGGTGCCAACATGTTCGTCAGGTATATCTGCAGTGCCCTCTTCTAAAGGCTCATGACGTTTTCCATCGATCTCTCGTGTGACGACCTCGGGTCTGGATACTTCAAGTTCGTATCCCTCGCGCCGCATTGACTCAATCAAAACAGCAAGTTGGAGTTCACCTCGACCGGCAACTTGTAAGATGTCAGGAGAGTCAGTCTCTTCAACCTTGATGGCGACATTTCCCAAAATTTCACGCTCAAGTCGCTCGCGCAGATGACGAGAGGTCACATAAGCACCTTCACGACCTGACAACGGTGAAGTATTAACACCAAAGGTCATGCGTAAAACAGGTTCGTCAACCGACAGCCTTGGAAGTGGATCAAGATTGACGGGGTCGGCAATAGTGTCGCCGATTTCGATCTCAGGAAAACCAGCAAGCACAAAAAGATCGCCGGCTTCGACTTCGTTTACCTGGACACGACCCAATCCCTCAACCCCTAGGAGCTGGGAAGGCTTTCGAGCAACTGGTGAGTTTTCGTTTGCTTTCATCAAAATCACTGGTCCGCCAGAACGCAATGTGCCGCGAACGACTCGCCCAATAGCGAGGCGGCCAAGATACTCAGATGCGTCCAAGTTTGTGACTAGTGCCTGTAGCGGTCCTTTGGGGTCGCCCATGGGGGCGGGAATGTGATCGACCAATGCATCGAGAAGTGGCGCCAAATCGGCATCAGGCTCTGGCATGCCCACGCCCAACATCGAACGTCCCTCACGAGCTACCGCAGATATGACTGGGAACTCAATGTGGTGATCAGGCACCTCAAGATCAACGAACAACTCATAAATCTCATTAAGAACCTCTTCAGCACGAGCGTCTGAACGGTCAACTTTGTTGAGAACCACCACAGCCGGCAGATCTAAAGCAACGGCTTTGGACAGAACATAGCGAGTTTGAGGCAAAGGGCCCTCTGCGGCATCTACAAGTAATAGGACCCCGTCTACCAGCGTTAAAGCTCGCTCAACTTCACCACCAAAATCAGCATGTCCGGGCGTGTCGACCAAGTTGATCTTGATGCCCTTCCAATGAACCGAGGCTGCCTTGGCCAAAATGGTTATTCCGCGCTCTCGCTCTTGATCGCTTGAATCAAGCACTCGCTCAACGACTGCCTCATGGGAAGCAAACACCCCAGTGGCGCGAAGGATGGTGTCGATCAAGGTTGTTTTTCCATGATCTACATGGGCTACAACGGCAACATTGCGCATTGGGCGCGAGCTGCCGTTGTCCGAACTCAATGGAGTGGAGGACACAGGTTAGGTCTTTCGGGGGTTATGGGTGGTTAGAACCGACCTCAGTCAGAGGCAGGCAGATCTTCCTCTTCGTCGTGCAAGCACCACGAAGCATGTTCATCACCTGGCTGGGTGCCGCACTCTGGGCACGGCTCCAGCGCGTGAAAACCCTCGTCGTCCAGACGAATTTCTACAGAGGTGTGTTTAATGGCCCGGGCTTCTTCGAAGCGCCGATGACGACCCTTTTTCACGTGGGCTCTCCCGGCTTTTGAAAGGCTGAAGATAGCGCAACTGACAGGAACACAGCCATCCTACCTTCTTCGCAGCCTAAGACCATTCTTTTGAGACAATCTCATTACGAATTCCTTTTGGGTTGAGTATCAGGCTGAGCCCTTAGGGCGATCCCAGGCCATCGATGGGGTGGGAAGATCGAATATCACAGGCAAACCAGAGCGTTGTTCGAGGGCCAGGCCACCTTTTCCATCAAAAGCAAGGGCGTATTTACCATCAAGCAGTTGGCGAATTGGGTCACCCAAGAGCTTTGCTCGCCAGCCATGAGCTAAACGTGCATCTGGCTCATCATTCAAAAAGGCTCCTACATCAGATCTGGTGGCCAAGAGTGAAGCTTCAATCCGCAACGTTCGACTCATTTGCGATAGCCAGGCCGACACTAAGCCGACGGCAGCATTCATATCTCGATCAATTTCATCAGTTCTGGGGACATTTAGCTGAGCATCAGGCATAGAAAGTCCATCACGAACAGCGCTTAAGACGGCTATGGCATCTTGGCCTTTCATGATTTTTTGGTCGATACCACGAATCGAACCAAGTTGTTCAAGTGTCTTTGGTGATCGATGCGCAATTGCACTGATTGCCAAATCTGGCATGACAAAGCGCACGGGCAGGTCAAGCTCTGCAGCTCGCCGCTCACGCCATGCCGCCACTGCTTGTGCAACGCCTCGTGCAGGCCCGCGAAGTTGGCGACACTCCTTTAGTCGGGTCCATGCCAAATCTGGGTCGTTAGGTCGCCATGAACGAGAGCGAAGCAATTCGCATTCTTCTTCAGCCCAAAAAAGTCTTCCTGTTGCAGATAGCTCCTCTTGCAATATTGAAGCTAAATCCAACAGATGATGAACATCTGAGGCCGCATAAAGCTGTTGTCCAACGTCAAGCGGCCGGGCTAGCCAATCTGTTAATCGGTTTGCCTTTGGTAGGTCGACACCCAAAATTTGAAGCGCCAATGTGGACAGTGATGGGCTTGAAAATCCTACGAAACCAGCAGCGATTTGAGTATCGAATAATTGCGAAGGGACCGTTCCACACGAACGTTGCATGACCAACAGATCTTGCGCAGCGGCATGCATTACAGCAACGCCTGGGCCGTTGAGAACCTCGGCGAATGGGCGCATATCAACAGCCAGAGGATCAACAAGGACACATTCTCCCGGCCAGGCCAGCTGTACTAGGGCTACCTTGGGGAAATAGGTCCTTTCGCGATGGAACTCAGTGTCCACGGCGTATGCAGGTTCACCTTTTAGGGTCTCAATAATTTCTGCAAATGCAGCATCGTTATCGACGAGGCGATGAGTTCTCGGTGTTCTGGTCTCTGACTGCTCTAGAGCCAAGGCTCGCTCAGCTTTCGTTTGGGCCCTCAATGGTTTTATGTCCGGCCTCGATCCAACCAAGGGTTCCGCCGGCAACGTTGATACATTTCCGCCCTTTTGCATTTAAAACATCCTGCGCTTTGGCGCTTCTTCCTCCGGAGCGACAAATCAAATACACGTCTCTATCTGAAGGAACCTCGTTACTTCGCTCTTCAATTTGATCAAGAGGCATCAACTTGGCGCCCGGAACGTGGCCTTCCAGATACTCATCTTCCATGCGCACATCGATGAGCGTTATGCCATCACTTATCAGCTTTGCAAGCTCATCTATGGAGATTTCAAGTGGATTGGGATTGTCCATTCCTACAGTCTGGCCCGTCAGACTCGAAAAGCGCGTCTTCATTGAAGTAAGTCTTGTCGAGTGTTGACGTTACGAAGCCACTTAGGCTCTAAACCTTCGACCCTAACGATATTAAGATCTTCAAGAGCCGAATGAACCGCTCGCGTTCCATTTTGGAACGAGCTTTCAATATCGGCCAAGGCTGATCTCCGCCAAACTCCATGCAGTGGCTCTAATTGGTTTTCTTTTACAGCAACTGCTACTTCCGCCTCTGGGTTGGCCTCAAGCGCATCGATTACTGCTGTCACGCTGGCTCCACAGACTCCCACGAGGTCACAGGCCAGTATCACCATCTTGGTCCTGTCGCTCGGCGCATTCCTAAGCGCCGTTATAATTCCTCCGAGCGGGCCCTCTCCGGGAAAGTCATCTGGAACCGTTAGCAGGTTGGGAATTTTGTGTCTATATGTCTCGCCATCTCCGCCAATTGCAATGCACTTGATAATCCCAGCTTCTATAAGTGCCTGATGGACAACGGAGATAAGTGGCTTGCCGCCGAATTCGATCAGAGCTTTATCACCTCCCATTCGCTTGGAGGCACCACCTAACAATATTGCTCCCCATAGCAAGTGACTATCAGCGGTTGGACTCGTCACTGTTTCCTACGATTGTGGGGTCAAGTTGGCCGACAAATAAAGCGCAACGTTGTGCCTCGTCAAGCTCGCCAATGATCTGAGCTTGGCGAGCCAAGCCCTGCAGTGCACGAAGGAAGCCTCTGTTGGATTCGTGCTTCCAGCGCACATAGCCAGACCCTCGCCACCCGGCTTTGCGTAGATGATCAAGGCCCCTGTGGTAAGCCACACGAAAATAGGCATAAGCCTCTATGTCATCTCGGGCCAGTAAGCCAAGTTGAGCCCATGCATCCAAAAAACGAGGATGAGCGGCGACCACCTTGGCCACGGCATCGCGTCGAGCACCTTGGTCAGAGACCTTGAGTGCTTCTTGAAGTTGTGACAACACCTCAGGTGGCTCAGATTCCAAAACTGTCTCAGGCAATCCTGAACTCAGTTGAACTGCATGTGTATCGCTCATGGGCTCACCCTACTCAGCTGGGGTAAATATCACGATTGGTTGACAATTATCCAAAAAACAGGTCATCTCGCCACCCAAGCAATACGCTATCGCTCGTGCTTCCTCAGACTCTTGATCCAGAAACTCTACGCACAGGCATCATGGTATTGATTGCCGTATTGCTCATCGCTGCAATTGCCGGCTGGTACCTGGTCACAAAGATGGTGTCGCGCGTGATCTTCTTCGGACTTTTAATTGGCCTGGGAGTAATACTTTGGGGCCAACGGGGTGAACTTAAAACCTGTCAGCAGACCTGTTCATGCAAGATCATCAACTGGAAAGTCCAAGTCCCCGGATGCGACAACAGCGACGCAGATACGCCAGCCCCTGTTGGCCTGCCTTCAATCGCCGGCGCCCCACCAAGACGCGGATTTGCCTAATGTTCGGGTTCGTCTTGGCCTTGCGAAAGCTCGACTGCTCTCAAAACGAACTGTGCGAATTGTTTTGGGTGGGTTAGATGAGCTCCGTGTCCAGCTTGTTCGAAAACCATTAGTTCGCCCTTTGGAGCCTCTTCTGCCAGCACGCTGGCGGCTTTGATCATGTGGGGCTTTGAGAGGGTGCCGTATCCAGCGAGCACCGGAACCTTAAGGTCACTTGGGTTATATGGCGGATCACCTAAACGAACTGAGTCGAGTTCTGTCACGAGTGTTGCTCCCTCAGCTCTACGAGCCGCCTTCACGCGATCTGGCAAAGCCATCCAGCGCTCTTCGCCTATAAGACGAATCATGAAGGTTTCGCCTGCCAATTGAGTGTCTCCATACCTGTGTGCCACATCAACAGCAGTGCCACCTGGAGTTCTGCCAGGCCACCAGCTTTGCCAAGTCATAGGAGACTCAAATGCACCTACAGCAATGATCTGTTCGGGCCTTTGTTGAGCAGCGCTTAGGGCAACCACTCCTCCAAAGCTATGACCCACCACCACAGCACGACGATTGGCAATTAGATCGAACAAATCAGCAACATGGCCTTCGATTCCTACTAGCTCGCGAGTGCGGGAACGTCCATAACCTCTTCGGTCATAACGCAAAACCGGAAGAGAACCGAGGTGGCGAACGCTTCGAGCGAAGCTAGCTGCTCGATCTAAGGCGCCGTGAAGAAGGACGATAAGAGGGTCTGGTTGATCAAGGTTAGAACTCGTCACAGCCAAGCCATGATCGTTCTTTGGGGTGCTCACCTAACTCTGACTAATCGGAGAACATCGGTTACTGGTTCTGGATCAATTGGAGATCCCGCAAGGACGGCAACAATATCGCCCTTTTTGACCATCCCCATCTGACATGCCTCCTCTACTGCGTACCAAACAATGTCATCGACATTCGAATATTCACGACTGGAGAATGCTTCTACTCCCCATGTCAGGCTGAGCTGTCCCATCGTTTGTGTTGAGGGAGTCATGGCGACAATTGGTGCTGTTGGCCTGAAACGGGCAACAGCCCTAGCGGTGCTTCCCGTGCGAGTGCAACAAATGATCAGTGCAGCTTCGACATCGAGTGCTGCTCTCCACGCTGCGGCAGTCATGGCCGCTGTCATTCTCTCGTTGGAACTGGCATCTGCCATCAAAGCCGACTGCTGACGACCAAGGCGGCTACCCCATTGCACATAGTTGGCTTCCTTTTCTGCTCTGTGGGCAACTCTGCACATGGTTTCAACTGCGGCAACTGGATGCGTACCAATTGCAGTTTCTGCAGACAACATCACGGCGTCAGTGCCATCAAAAACTGCGTTGGCAACATCAGAAACTTCTGCGCGAGTTGGTACCGGAGCATGAATCATGGATTCGAGCATTTGAGTTGCAGTGATCACTGGTCGACCAAAGGCTACGCAAGTTCGAATGATGTGTTTTTGAAGATGAGGAACATCTTCTGGAGGAAATCGCACGCCGAGGTCTCCTCTTGCAACCATGACAGCATCGGCAGTCTCAATGATTGCCTCTAAGTCGTCTACTGCTGCGGTTGTCTCAATCTTTGCCACCAGCATCGGTCCGTCTGGACCGACAACCTTTCGCAGCATCTGAATGTCGCGAGCGGAGGTCACAAAAGAGAGGGCAATGGCGTCGACAACCACATTTGCTTTTTGGATTGCCTTAATGAGTTCAAGGTCATGGGCCGTGGGGGCAGTAAGGCTGAATCGAGCCGGTGGAAGATTTACTCCTGGGCGGCCCTGAAGGCGACCCCCATTAAGTACTACTGCCTTGGCCGAGTTTGAATTGACTTCGGTAATTCGAAGCCCAACTGCTCCATCACCCAGGGCTATCAGATCGCCCATCATGATCTCGTCTAAAAGGGAGGCATGTTCAACAATTATTCGCTCAGCCGAGCTAGCCACATGGTCAGGATTTTCTGGTTCATATGGAATGAGCACCACGCTTGCGTCTGATTCAAGCCACACCCCCTCTGTAGGGAATGAGACTGCACGCACTTTTGGTCCAGGTAGATCGATTAAGACTCCAACCCTGCGACCTTTTTTAAGAGACAAACGATGAATTAACTCAATACGAGAGACGTGATCGGCAATTTCGCCATGAGCCAGGGCAATGCGTGCCACATCAAGGCCGGCGTCGATAAGGGCATTCAAGGTGAACTCATCACTCGATGCAGGCCCAATTGTTGCCACGACTTTTGTTCGTCTTTTCATATACTCCGAGGCTACTTATCCCTTTTCAAATAACTCGACATACCTGAGGGTTCACCATGACACATATGGGCCACTTGGTCTCATGGCCGATGTGCGCGATAGCTTCTCGATATGTATCCAGGTGCCCATGCTCAGACCAATCCAGATCATCCCGCTTACATCATGGCGACTACAGGCGAGGTGGTTACCTACAAAGACCTCGATGAAGGTTCGAATCGCCTGGCTCATCTCTTTCGTGCCGCAGGGCTCAAGCGAGGCGACCACATCGCTTTCATGCTCGAGAATCACCAAAGATTCTTTGAGATTGCGTGGGCAGCTCAACGCGCTGGGCTTTACTACACGGCGATGAGTTCTCGACTCACACTGGGAGAAGCTGAATACATAATCAACGACTGTGGCGCAAAGGTGTTCATTACTTCTGCCTACAAGAGTGACATCGCAGAAAAGCTTGTTGGCTCAATGCCAAACGTGGCGGTGAAACTCATGCTTGACGACACCGTGGCTGGCTATGAGTCATATGAAAAGAAAACAGCCGAACAGCCAAGCACTCCTATCGCCGATGAGTCTGAGGGTATGGACATGCTCTATTCATCTGGAACCACGGGCCAACCCAAGGGAGTCAAGGTCCCTCTGATGGCCGAAGCCATAGGTACGGCCATGGGGGTCCACACGCTTGCAGGCCTTCTCTATCAATTCGGCCCTGAAATGGTCTACCTATCCCCCGCCCCCCTCTATCACGCTGCTCCGCTGCGATTCACAATGGCAGTCCATCGCGTGGGCGGCACCGTCATTGTTATGGAACATTTCGATCCAATTGAGTATCTGCGCCTGGCCGAAAAATATTCAGTAACTCATACCCAAGTCGTTCCGACAATGTTCGTGCGCATGTTGAAGCTAACTGAACAAGAACGTTCTCAATATGACGTTTCCAGTATGAAGGTGGCAATCCATGCCGCCGCTCCTTGTCCAATCCCGGTCAAGGAACAGATGATCGAATGGTGGGGACCGATCATCTATGAGTACTACGCTGGTACAGAAGGCAACGGTTTTGTGCAATGCAATTCCGAAGAGTGGCTCGCCCATAAAGGGACCGTTGGCAAGCCAATGATGGCAATGGTTCACATTGTTGATGACGAAGGAAATGATCTTGCGGTAGGTGAGGCAGGGACTATCTACTTCGAAGGTGGAGCAACGTTCGAATACCACAACGATCCAGCTAAAACCGCCGAGTCACGCCTGCGCGAAGGTTGGAGCACGCTTGGAGATGTAGGACGCCTAGATGAAGACGGGTATCTATATCTGACAGACCGCAAGGCTTACATGATCATTACCGGCGGCGTAAACGTGTATCCACAAGAAGCCGAGAATATTCTGACCATGCATCCCAAGGTTGCAGACGTTGCGGTGATTGGCGTTCCTAACGAAGACTTTGGCGAAGAAGTCAAGGCCGTAGTGCAGCCCCTTGATATGGCAGACGCGGGACCAGAGCTTGCTGCCGAGTTGATTAAGTACTGTCGAGAGCAATTGGCCGACGTTAAATGTCCCCGTTCTATAGATTTCGAAGAAGAGCTTCCGCGTCATCCAACAGGCAAGCTTTACAAGCGCCTTTTGCGTGATCGCTATTGGGAAGGCAGAGACTCCAAGCTTGTTTAAGTGCTCATCAAAAGCCCACTCATTTAAGAGCTAGACGCGAGCTTCACGATCTGCGATAAGGGATCTTCGTCCCGCCCTTACCGCCAAAGCGGCTGCCAACGACATGGCCCCTGCGCATAGCCATCCAATGGAGTACGAACTCGCTTCTACAACTACACCAAAGGCGATTGGGCCTAATACAGCGCCCATGTAGGTGCCTGTTTGGGTTATTCCGGTTGCGGCCCCTGGTGAGCCGGCGTTGTTCTTTACGATTGCCAGATTGAAAAGCCCAGGCCAGCCCCAACCCAGACAAAAAGCCACAATTGCACCAGGCACCATCAGGGCCGGAGTATTGGTGGCGAGTCCTGCATAACCAATGGCACCCATCGCCATCATCACCGCCACGGTCAAGAGGTGTTTGCCGCCACGACGATCTGCTCGCGCTCCAGAGACCAATCTGGTAATCAGCCCAGCAGCACTACAAAATGATGCAAACAATCCTGCAGCGCCCTCGGCGAAACCCGCCGATACAGCCCCGCTGACCAAAAAAGCACCGAGCGTTCCCGCTGCACCTGCACCAAGACCAGCACCCAATCCCAATAAGAGCAATGGTCTCAGGCTGACATCTTCGACGCTACGTCCAATGGTTCGAGTTCGTTCTGGGCGACCTTTGTCTCGAGGAACAAGTATCGCTACCAAAACCGAGGCAACTGCCCCTGCCACAAATGCCCAACGCCATCCAACAGTTAATGCGAGTGCAGGGACCGCTAAACCCCCAAGAAGTGTTGCCGCGGGTATTGCAGATTGTTTGACTCCAAAGGCCATGCCCAATCGAGTAGATGGAACTCGTTGAGACAAAAAAAGATTTGTTGCCGGCTGAACCAATGAGTTGGCCACTCCCCCTATAACCAAGGCAGCCAATAGAGAATGCAGTGACTTTGCAGCAATGGCAACAACTCCAAGTGAACTCGCTGCCAAGAGAGCCCCAGCTCGCATGGAAGCGAGTGAGCCAATACGTTCTGCGATGCGACCATTAACTGCCGAGGTAAGAGAGGCAGTTCCAAAGAACACAGCGGTTATCAGACCAAGACCTTGTGTACCGAAATTGAGGTCATCTCTGAGT
>CAYGGL010000076.1:0-10511 GCA_964349215.1 uncultured Acidimicrobiaceae bacterium
TCCCTTCCCTGAACCGATCTGAATTACAGATAACTTACGCAAGATGTAAGTTACGCACGGCGTAAGTAATGAGAGCTCAAGAAGGCCTTAGTTCTTCGCCGATGCGGGCGAGCATGCCGTTGACAAACTTGCCTGAGTCGTCAGTTGAGTAACGCTTGGCGAGTTCGACCGCTTCTGAAATGGTTGCGCCTAGGGGAATATCGGGCCGATGGGCCAGTTCGTAGACGCCAATGCGTAACAAGGTTCGATCTATGACGGGCATGCGTTCAAGAGTCCAACCCTTGGCATAGCGAACGAGAAGAGCATCTATCTCGTCTCGATGCTTGTTGACTCCAGCTACGAGGTCAACGACAAATTCCTCTGGTTCGAGGGGCAACTGGGCAAGAACATCGTCTGGTGATTCGCTCTTGAGATCGGCTTCGTACAAAAGTGACAGGGCTCGTTCGCGTGCCTCTCGCCTGGTGCCAACCCCGTCAGCGACTGGCCCACTCACACTCGGGTCAGATAGTCGCCCGAGCGGGTATCTACCTTTATGCGATCACCGATGTTCACGAACAAAGGAACTTGTACGACGATGCCGGTTTCAACCGTCGCTGGCTTTCGTGCTCCAGACACCCGATCGCCTTGAATGCCAGGTTCTGTCTCGGTGACAAGTAGTTCAACCGACGCTGGAATATCAACTCCCACAATCTCGTCGTTGTAAATCTGCAACACCGCCGTAGAACCTTCCATCAGGTAGTTCACAGCCGGGCCAAGCGATTTGGGCGACACATTCATCTGGTCATAACTGGTGTTGTCCATGAAGACGAAATCGTCGCCCTCACTATAGAGATATTGCATCTCACGCTTGTCGATAATGGCCTGTTCGACCTTTTCGGCAGAACGGAAGGTGCGCTCTATTACCGCACCGGTACGCACATTCTTCAAAGTTGTTCTAACGAATGCACCGCCCTTGCCTGGTTTCACATGTTGAAACTCAACCACCTGGAAAAGTCCCTCAGGCAGATCAAGAGTTATGCCGTTCTTCAAATCATTTGTAGAGATACTCATTGCAATACAGGATCCTTGGGAGCGAGAGTAAGGGGCTTGGAGCCCTCAGGTGTAACGACCAAAGTGTCTTCGATCCGAACGCCACCATGTTCAGGTAGGTAGACGCCAGGCTCGACTGTCACGACATGGCCGATGCTCAGGGTAGCAGTTGACACAGAAGAGACCCGTGGTTCTTCATGAATGTCCAGGCCAACTCCGTGACCTGTGCCATGTAAGAAGGCCTCGCCCCACCCTGCGGCGTTTATGACTTCTCGAGCTGCTTGATCAACTTGTGCACAAGTGACACCCGGGGCGATGGCCGCTACTCCTGCGGCTTGGCCCGCTGCTACAACTTCAAGCATTCGAGCCGCTTCTTTACTTGGTTCACCAAGTACGAAGGTTCTCGTCATATCCGAGCAATATCCGTCTACCAGTGCACCAAAGTCAATGACAATTAGGTCTCCGTTTTCCAGCTTCCTTGACCCCGGGCGGGCGTGTGGACGTGCGGCATTTGGGCCGCTCGCCACGATGGTCTCGAAACTTGAACCAGAAGCTCCGCCACGGCGCATCTCCATATCGAGCTCAAGTGCAATCTCGGCTTCGGTGACACCTGCGACTATTTGGGGCTTGACCTTAGCCAGGGCTTTGTCGGCTATGGCACCAGCCATCGCCATGCGAGCAATTTCTCCGTCGTCTTTGACGATACGCAACGCCTCGACGAGTCCATCGGTTGCAACCAACTCGTGGTCGCCAGACCACTCGCTCTCATAGCTACGTTGTGCTGCCCATGTGATTGCACTCGCCTCAAGTCCGATTCTCTTGACAGAACTCATGGCTTTACTAAGCGCTTCTCGTTGTGAACTGAGTGTGCTGTGAACTTCAACACTGATTTCAACTCCGGCAGTGGATGTCTCTAAAGATGCTTGGTCGCGATAGCGACCATCGGTGACCAAAATCATCTTGTCCGAAAGCACTGCGACAATCGCTGCCGAACCGGTAAAGCCGGTCAGATAGCGGATGTTTACAAGATTTGTAACAAGCAATGCGTCACAGTTGGCGAGCTCAAACGATTCTCGCAAGCGTGACGCTCTTGAAGCAACGTCCATAGGCGCAAGGGCTAGGTCACTCATGATTGTGCTCATGGCTTCTCCAATAGTCTCGAGACTGCTTCGATCGCAAGGGCATAACCGTGACCGCCCATGCCTGCAATTGTGCCAGTCGCCACCGGCGCTACCACTGATGTATGTCGCCAAGATTCGCGCCCGTTGGGATTTGAGATATGCAACTCAATAATCACTCCATCGAATGCAGCGAGTGCGTCATGCAGTGACCATGCATAATGCGTAAATGCCCCGGGGTTGATGATTATCGCAGCGCAGCGCCCACGTGCGTTTTGAATTGCATCTACCAAATCACTCTCTGCATTTGATTGCACGTGTTCGAGTGTCAGTTGATGACTGTTTGCAGCTTGAGCGGCAATAGCCACATGATCATCAAGTGTCGCCGAGCCATAGATTTCGGGCTCTCGCTCACCTAAAAGATTCAGATTAGGACCGCTCAACAACAAGACCACTCGATTTGCACTCATCGACAAGCCTCCAGTGCTGCATCTATTGCCTGGCGTGTGACTCCATGGACAAGCTCGACACCTTTAGGGCCGTCAAGAACAAAGGTGAAGCCTTCGGAATAATCTGCCTTCTTGTCACGGCTAAACAGTTCGACCAACAGATCGTTGTTTGCCCCGGGTGGAATAACTGTCGCAAGGCCATAGCTCTCGACGATTGCGCGATGTTCTGCAACTCGCCTTGCATCTATGCGCCCAAGCTGTGCGGCCAGCTCACCCGCAAAGACCAAACCAATTGCGACTGCCTCGCCATGTCGCAGGTCATATCCTCCGGAAGTTTCAAGTGCATGAGCAAGGGTGTGGCCGTAATTGAGAGTGGCCCGCAGCCCCGATGCTCCTTCTCGTTCGTCTGCGCTAACAACCCTCGCTTTGATGCGTACACATGCTGCGACTTTGTTCTCTATGTTTGCGTCGGAAATGTCACGATCGTCGTGGGTCAAGAAGTGATACTTGGCCATCTCGCCCAGACCACTTCGGTACTCACGTTCTGGAAGGGTGTCGAGCAATTCGGTATCGCAGATCACAGCGCTGGGTTGCCAAAATGCACCCACGAGATTCTTGCCCTCTGGAAGATTGACCCCGGTCTTTCCGCCAATGGCGGCATCGATCTGGCCAAGCAGCGTGGTTGCCACATGCACAACATCGACCCCTCGGTGATACACAGCGGCAACAAAGCCGGCAATGTCGGTGACCAC
Source organism: uncultured Acidimicrobiaceae bacterium (assembly GCA_964349215.1). Classification (GTDB taxonomy): domain Bacteria; phylum Actinomycetota; class Acidimicrobiia; order Acidimicrobiales; family CADCSY01; genus JACOTK01. Next base: position 3,349 of record CAYGGL010000076.1, read on the forward strand.
TCCCCCGCCAACGCCTATCACCACATCAGATCGGGTCAATCCCCAATTGGTGAACCCACGACAAAGTGACTCAATGGTGGCAAGTTCTTTTGCCTCTTCACCTTCACCGATCGTAAAGATTCTGTATTCAATGCCGGGGTCAACACTTATACCAATGGAGCCTTGCGTGACGATGGCTGCTCGGCTCGCTCGCTCAGGAATGAGTCCTGCCAAATGATGACGAGCGCCACCTCCAACCAACACGTCATAAGGCTTTGAACTAAGCGGAACTGGGACAACGATCATGCGAGTGCCTCAAGTATTGACTTTACGGTGTGGCTCGACCCCTTATGGCCAACGTCAATGACGTGGTCGGCCACCTCTTGGTAGATCGGCGAGCGTTGTGCGCTCAGCTCGGCCAACACCATTTGTACGTCTTGTGCGTTGTCATCTGCAACGTCAAGTAAAGGACGATGATCGTTCTCTCGAGATTGGGTCAATCGAGTACTGAGAAGTTCGAGACTAGCTCTCAACCAAACAACTATTGCCGAGCGCGATAGTGCTAGACGCGTGCCCTCATCCAACACTGCACCGCCACCGGCCGCAATCACTGACGGCACGGTTGATTCCAATAGCTCTGCAAACACATTGGCCTCAAGTTTGCGAAACTCCGGTTCGCCATCTTGTTCAAAGATTTCACGAATAGAACGGCCCACACGTTGCTCTATGACCGAATCGGAATCAAGGAATGGGCGAGCGAGCCCCGCTGCAACCTTGCGGCCAACAGTAGATTTTCCTGCCCCCATCATCCCAACGAGCACCACATGTTTGGGGACGTGTTTAGATTCGTGTTTGGCCTCACCATCATCTGCCATGTCGCTGCTCTTGAGCTGAATCGCTATGCAACCGTTTGTTGTAGTTGCCGGCGTTGCACAACATTTCGTCTAGGGAATCTCCACCAAACTTACGTGCAGCTTCATTGGCCAAAACCAAAGCAACCATCGTCTCGGCCACAACTCCCATGGCCGGCACTGCTGTCACATCTGTGCGCTCTTTGAAGGAAACCGTCTCTTGTTTGGTCACCACATCAACAGTGGTAAGTACTGGGCGGTTAAGAGTGGCCAGAGGTTTCATAGCTGCACGCGCAACCAACACTTCGCCAGTGGACATGCCGCCCTCGATGCCGCCGGCCAGCGTAGTTAGCCGACGGTAATTATTGGCCTCGTTGTCCCAGTGAATGGCATCGTGCGCAAGCGAACCCGGACGACTGGCCACCTCGAAACCATCACCGATCTCAACGCCCTTGACCGCTTGAATACTCATGAGGGCTCTCGCCAACTCGGCATCAAGGCGGCGGTCCCAATGGACATGGCTTCCCAGGCCAACCGGCACTCCATAAGCAAGAACCTCGGCGATACCCCCTAATGAGTCGCCCTCTTTTGCAACTGCCTTGATTTCCTCGATCATGGCCATGCTTGAATCTGGATCGAAGCAACGAACTTCTGATTCATCAATCGTCGCCAGATCATCTGGGCCAGGTCTTTGTGTACCTTTTGAAACTACCGACCCCAATTGAATGACGTGAGAGATGATCGATATTCCCAAATGCGAGATCAGACACTTGGCGAGTGCTCCCGCTGCCACACGAGCAGCGGTTTCGCGTGCCGAGGCTCTTTCCAAAACGTCCCGGGCGTCATCAAAACCATATTTCTGCATTCCTGCAAGGTCAGCGTGACCGGGGCGAGGTTGCGTCAGGGGTTCACGAGTTTCACCAGGAGCGGGCGACATTTCTTCGTGCCAGCGATCGGAGCGCTCCCATTCTGAGTTAACAATTTCAATTGCTACTGGCGAACCCAAAGTGCGGCCATGACGAACACCACCGACCAAAGTGAGTTCATCAGCCTCAAAACGCATTCGAGGGCCTCGTCCAAAGCCCAACCGCCGGCGCGCAAGCTCGTGTTGAACCTCTTCGACAGTTATAGGAAGGCCGGCGGGAAGCCCCTCGACAATGACCACAAGGGCCCGTCCATGGGACTCGCCGGCAGTCAGGAAGCGAATCACCCCCCAAGGTTAGCCCTTCGCCACCCCGACACCGTTCTATTCAGCTTCGAACCCATTCATAATGTGCACAACGACTAGTATTATATGTGCATAACGACTAGTATTATATGTGCACAACGACTAGTATTTATGTGCACAGCGACTAGTAGGTGAGTAATGAGCAATTCGTATCTAAATAGAGCAGCTGATCCAGTGTTGCGCGAGATGCTTGAAGACCATGCTGGAATATTGGTGGTAGGTCCTCGTGCTACTGGCAAGACAACGTCATGCGAGCGCCTGGCACTGAGTGCCGTGCAGCTTTCAGACCCGAATGTCGCCGAAGCTTTTCGATCTTCACCTTCATCAGTGCTGAGTGGTCTCGACGAGCCGGTGTTGATCGACGAGTGGCAGGAAGTTCCCAGTTCGCTCCAGGCAGTCAAAATGGCTTTGGACGCACGCCCTGATCGTGGTCGATACATCATCACGGGATCGGTTCGGGGCGACATCGACGCTCCCACCTGGCCTGGCACAGGGCGGCTTGTCCGGCTTTCAATATATGGACTGACCGAACGTGAAATAGAAGGCCGAATCTCGGGTCCTTCGTGGTTCTCGATGTTGCTCTCGGGTCAGCCACCTTCGGTAGAGCGGTCTGAAATCGACTTGCGCGGATATGTTCGGCGCGCTCTACGGTCGGGATTTCCTGAGGCGGTCTTGGCAACATCAGATCGCGGCCGAGGCCGGTGGTTGGAGTCGTATGTCGACCAGCTCGTTACCCGTGACGCTTCGCTCCTCGTCCACAGTCGTCATCCTCAACGCCTGCGGGCATATCTCACAGCACTCGCTTTGAACAGCGCTGGAACAGTTGATGATGTCACTTTGTGGACGGCTGCAGGAATATCCAAGGACACCGCCAGAAAATACGACGATCTCTTGCAAAACCTGCTGACAACAGAGCGACTCCCCGCCTGGACGAGCAACCGGCTTAAGCGACTCACGCTTCCCCCCAAACGCTATCTTGTCGACCCAGGGCTGTTCGCCGGCATTTTGGGAGTCACAGAAAACGACGTGGTGACCGATGCCAATCTTCTTGGGCGCGTAATCGAAACCTTCGTTGTGGCACAGATTCGCTCCGAAGTAGCTCTGATGTCACCGGCTCCACGTCTGCATCACCTCCGCACCGGCGAAGGCCGCCAAGAGATCGACCTCGTCGTTGAACTTGGTGCTCGTCGCCTCGTGGCAATCGAAATCAAGGCCACATCCTCCCCCAGTTCCAGAGATTCCCGTCATCTGCGTTGGTTTCGTCGCGAATTGGGCACAGATTGCATTGCCACAGTGCTATTTCATACGGGTCCGTTCATGTTCACCCTCGAAGACGGAACGATTGCGGCACCAATCTCCGCCTTGTGGAGTCAGTCTGCAATCAAATAGACGTGTACGCAGCGACTATTGGGTAAGCGAGCTTGGAATCTCTTGGTAGTGCGTAACCATCCAGTTGGTAGAGACGATTTCGATGAGAGCATCGTCATATTTGAGTTCAAAGTTTGGATTGCCATTGACTGTCAAAGAGTTGAGAGTCAGCGTTCCGTTGTATTGAAGCTGACCACCGTTGATCACCATGTCAGCCTTGGGCGCATAGATAATCCCTGTGAAGTCCCCAACGTGTGAACCATTACCGACTTTGACGGTTCCGGTTCCAGCCATCAAGATTTGAAGCGCAGACGCAGCACCCCCCCTGTTGATTGAAATATCGGCGAGATTGACCGATTTGTTCTCGCCGTCTGTGTAGATGACCACCGGCCCATTAACTATGCGGATCGACTTACAGCCCCCGTCGTCATCATCTGCATCGGCGCCGTTTAAAACTCCGTCATTATCGTTGTCGTCATCGTCGGTGTCGCCATCGTCGTCATCATTATCGCCGTCGTACTTACCGTCGTTGTCATCATCGTTATCGATTTCGTCATTCTGGCCATCGTTGTCATCGTCGCTGTCGTCAACACAAGTAGGCGGGTTCAAGAAGCTCACATTTATACCGGAACAGTTAAATGGGACTCCCCCGCCCCCGTTGATCGAAACCACTCCGTCATTCAAGACACCAAACACTCCTCCGGCAGGACAAGGTTGAGATGAAACCGGCGGCACAAGTTTGGTGATCTTTCGAGGACCTGGACGTTGCTCGGGATTGCTACAACCTGAACAAGACCCCGCAGGTGTGTAGTAGTGCTGGCCATCTCCGCCACCGCCACCGTTGATTGTTATGCCGTTATTGGAACCCACAAAGGCATTGCCAGTATCGGTGGCACCGGTAGCTGAGTTATATGAGCTGACGTTTGCGCCACCGTTGCCATTAAAGGTGAGAGCTTGTTCTGTGAAGATGGCGTATGGATATTGAGATTCTCTCGATACGTCAGCCTGCAATGAGTGGGCAACACCGGCCACCTCACCGCGAGAGCGGATCATCCACTTGTTTTTGTTGATCATCGTCGCTGTATAACTGAACGTGCCACCACCGGCCGGCCCCGAACCGTTAAAGGTCGCGCTCGGGCCCTGATCAAGACGAAAGAGTGCGTCTGCAATGCCGGCATCAGCAGCTGCAAGCGCTGAGCTGTAGTCCTGATTGCGCCGCACGTTGTCGACATTTGAAGTGGTTCTATTGAACACCGCCACCGACAACATCAACATGGTGGCCATAACCCCTATGCCAACCATAAGTGTGCCCCGTTGATCAGAGGCGAATCTGCATTCCTTTAACATCCGATGCTCTCTTCTTCGGTTAAAAGGTGATTCCTGAGCTGTACATCGTGGTACTCAACGAAACCTTTTGCGTCTTCATTCGTTTGCGATGCGATTGAGATGACCACCCTGCTTGTGCAATTAACAAAATCGCCTGGAAGATCTGCCGCTGTTATCTCAACATCATTGCGGTCGAAGTATTTCAATGACCAGGCAGATATTCCGCTCAACTTGACGCCTGAACTGAGCACCGTCCCATTGGGACTACTTAAGGAAGAACGAACCAGATCAGTGCCAACAAGATTCCAACGTGCATAGCTCAGTGGGCCTTCCGTTGGACCCAACGCGACTTCGAACGAAGAAGCAAAACTTGTTGAATCAGCCAAAGGCAAAAGTGGGTTGGCATTGCGCAAGTCTTTTGCCACTTGGGTCATAACCAAACGCACCGACTCTTGATTTTCAACACGAGCTTGTTGAAAGCGCTCGTTTGAAGCCGACGAAGTCATGAAGCCCAACACAGAAGTCATAACCAAGGCGAGCATCGCTGAACTCAACGCCATCTCGATCATCGTCGAACCAGTCTCATCATAGGCCCTTCTGGCAAGCCTGATTCCTCGCCGTCTTGCCCATGCCAAGAGCGCAAGAATCGACATCACTATCAAGTTTCGCTGCCGTTCATGCGTCTGAGACTCATGTGTCTACCACTCATCCGTCTACCACCAAGAGGGATATCTCGGTAATGACATTGCCAGAGGGATCAAGGATCTCCAGTGTCTTTGCCCCAGTGGTCCACTTGTAGTCATTTTTGTTGATGGTGTACTTGAACACAGACCCTTGTTGAGTCATGGCAAAAGGAGTTGGGACCGAGCCAGAACCTGAATAGAACTTCAGCCTCAGTCCATAGCTGCATCCCCCATTTGTATTAACAGTTACCTGAACGCCTTCAACGAGGTATTTGGATGGATTACGTTTCACCGTCGAGGGCGTGGCAGATCCCGACAATGAAGTGCATAGGCCAGAGGCCGATGAAGTGGTAGCCGCTGCCGAGGTTGACCAAGCTGAGACTTGAGTTCCCAGCGTTCCTTGAACTCTGAACGTATAGGTGGTGCTCTGAGCTAGGCCTGAAACAGAAAAGTTTGTGGTTGACCCCGGCTGGCTTGTAGTCAGTGTTGTCCAAGAAGTTCCATTGTCAGATGACTGTTGAAGAGTCCAGCTTGTCGACTCTGGAGTGCCCTGGGTCCAAGTTAAATTGATCTGAGAAGAGGGGTCAGCGCCCAATGCTGCCGCCAAGTTCAGTGGTGCTCCGGGCACAATATCCGCCGGTATGGTGGTCGTTGTAGTTGCGACACCATAGGCGCCCAATCCACCTGGATAAACGCCAGAATCTTGTCGAATATGATGAAGCCCTTGCTGGTCGGTCCAACTCACTTCAACAATGGTGCGCTTGTATGCCGTGTCGGCCACAACAGGACCCTCACCCACCAATGCAGATGCCCAAACGATGTCACGGGTGACAGAAAAGGTCAGGCCGTCTTGTTCAAGCACCCCGGTGGGCTCGACCTGGACAACAGCTTCAGGTACGACCACCGTTGTCGCTCCTTCAAAACTGGCTCGAAAACCTACTGCGCTCGGCGTAAAACCAAGATCTGCATATGGAATGGCCCTCAAGGCCTCTATCTCACTTGCTGCAACCGCAGTCGCTGTGGTGCGGGCATTGGCCCCCATTGAAACCGTCATTCCTGCGAGAGAAACCCGTAAAAGGCCCAAAATCCCCACGCTCATAACGCTCATCGTCACTGTGAGTTCCAGCAGTGTGAAGCCTCGCTGGTCGGTCTTCTTATTTGAAAGACATCGACTCTTACTGAACTTCACAGATTGTGCATCGGCATTTTATTAAAAATGCATAACGTGTTTTTACTACTACTTTAGGCGATTTATACCAAATGTCCTAAATTATTTTGGGTTTGCGCGCCCATGGCTCTGAGGTTTTGAGCCTTATAACTCAAGAAGGTGACATGGCTGTCCGATTAGTAAACCAGCAGATCATCCAGAAAGGAGCCGGGCTTGCTCAACAGAGCAGTTCGAAGCGCGTTGGCAATGCGAAACGCGCCTGGCAATCGAGTGATCTGTCGCGCTCAAAATGCAAGTCTCACCCGTGAAACGGGTGGCTTTGCAATGGTCGAGGTCATCGTTGCAGCCGTCTTGTTCGCTTTGATCGCCGGAATTTTCCTCGACTCATTTTCCTCATCACAACGCACCTACAACCAGGGCCGGGCGCGAACCACTGCAGCCCAAATCGCCACCAAGGCCATGGAAGACATTCGTGCATTGCCATACACGGACGTCGGAATCGTAGCCGGCGACCCTGTCGGGACACTCGCTGCCACCAGTACCGTCTCGCTCTCAGGCAT
>CAYGGL010000077.1:0-10451 GCA_964349215.1 uncultured Acidimicrobiaceae bacterium
AGTTCGGTCTTGCCAACACCTGTTGGGCCAAGGAACAAGAACGAGCCGATGGGGCGATGAGGGTCAGATAATCCGGCTCGACTGCGGCGAATCGCATTGGCAACAGCGGTTACAGCTTCGTCTTGTCCAACCACTCGCTCATGCAATACGTCTTCCATGCGAACAAGCTTGTGAACTTCGCCTTCCATCAACCTCGCTGTTGGAACACCGGTCCATTTGCTTACAACCTCGGCGATGTCTTCTTCGTCAACTTCCTCTTTCAACATGCGCTGGGTCGACTGGAGCTCATCGAGATGGTTGCCTGCGACCTCAAGCTGGCGCTCAAGCTCGGGTATTTGCCCATAGCGAATCTCGGCAGCCTTTTCCAGGTCGTCCAAGCGCTCTACTTCACTACGGAGAGACTCGAGCTCTTCTTTAAGTTTTCTGATCGCGGCAATAGCATCTTTTTCTGTCTCCCAGTGGGCCTTCATCGCAAAGGACTGCTCTCGAAGATCTGCAAGTTCGCGATCAAGAGTCTCGAGACGCTCGGTCGATGCAGCGTCGGTCTCTTTGGCTAATGCAACGTGTTCAATCTCAAGTTGTCGAATACGGCGCTCTACAACATCAATCTCAGTTGGCATCGAATCAATCTCAATGCGCAGCGCCGATGCTGCTTCGTCGATCAAGTCAATCGCTTTGTCGGGAAGGAAACGGCCCGTTAAGTAACGATCGGACAAGACCGCAGCAGCGACCAGGGCGGCGTCTTGAATACGCACCCCGTGATGTACCTCATAGCGCTCTTTGAGGCCTCTCAATATTGCAATGGTGTCCTCGACTGAAGGCTGGCCCACAAAGACTTGTTGGAATCGACGCTCAAGTGCAGGATCTTTTTCTATGTGCTTGCGAAACTCATCGAGCGTCGTGGCGCCGATCATGCGAAGTTCGCCACGAGCCAACATGGGTTTGATCATGTTGCCTGCATCCATGGCGCCCTCGCCTGCGCCTGCACCAACAATGGTGTGGAGTTCGTCAATGAATGTGATGACCTCACCGCCGGCATCGGTGATTTCCTTTAGCACCGCCTTGAGACGCTCCTCAAACTCACCTCGATATTTCGCGCCCGCCACCATGGAACTGAGATCGAGCGATATGAGGCGCTTGCCCTTAAGGCTCTCGGGGATATCGCCTTCAACGATGCGCCTGGCAAGTCCCTCAACAATTGCCGTCTTGCCAACTCCGGGTTCACCGATGAGTACTGGGTTGTTCTTGGTGCGGCGCGAAAGAACCTGAATAACTCTGCGAATTTCTTCATCACGACCTATAACCGGGTCGATCTTTCCGTCACGCGCCGCCGCAGTTAAATCTCGTCCATAGCGCTCTAGTGCTTGATAGCTCTCCTCTGGGTTTTGACTCGTCACCCGATGGCTACCTCGGACCGTTCGAAGTGCCTCAAGCAACTCTTCGTTGGTGACTTGTATGAGCTCTGACATCGCCAACAAAAGGTGCTCAGTCGATATGTAGTCATCATGCAAATCGACACGAGCCTTATCGGCTCTCTCAAGGGTGGCTCGCAGGTCACGGCTCATGCCTGCTTCTGAACCCTGCGCATGAGGCAACTTCGCCAGGCGCTCAGACACCGTGTTGGCCAAAATTGTTGTGTCCACTCCCAGCTTTTGGAGAAGTGGGCTGACCACGCCATCTCTTTGCGCCAAAAGAGCCCTCAGCAGATGGTCGGGTGTTACCTCGGGATGATTCTCTGCCCGTGCGGCATCAACTGCTTCGTTGAATGCTTCCTTGGTTCTGACGGTCCAGCGCTCTGGATCAATAGCCATATATCTCTCTCCTGCTATCTATCGAACTGGCGGCTTACGACGCCGTACATATAACTCCATGGCCTGTGAAACAGGCACAAGATCTCTTCGATAACTCCGATGTGTTTTTTCAACAGCTGCTGCTGCTTGTGCATGCACCCTGGCAAGCTCTGCTCGCACAGCGGCCAGTTCAACCTCGAGTTCAAGTACGCGCTTTACTCCAGCCAAATTCAGTCCTTCTTGAGTCAGATCTTGAATACGGTGCATTCGATCGATGTCACCTTGGCTATATCGACGAGAGCCTCCGCCCGTACGAGCAGGATCCAACAAACCTTTACGCTCATAAATGCGGAGAGTCTGAGGATGAACACCGGCAAGCTCTGCTGCAACTGAAATCACAAAGACAGCGCGACTTGTATCTCCTCGATCGTCAGCTCCCCGTGTTCGAATGCCCATGAGTTATACCCCTAAATATCCTCGTGGCGATGCGTGATCGCTGACACTGGCAAGTGCTTCTACCGCTTTGCGCTCTGCATCTGACAACTCAACTGGTACAGAAACCTCAACTGTCACAAGTAAGTCACCGGTCTGGCCCTTTGCCCCCGGAACTCCCTTTTCTTTCACTCTGAAGGTCCGCCCTGAACGTGTGCCGGCCGGTACACGTAAGGTGACCGTTCCATTGTCGAAGGTGGGAACGGTTATATCTGCACCCAATACCGCTTCGGGGTAAGTGATTGGAACATTAAGCGTGAGGTTGTTGCCTTTTCTTCCAAACAGTGGGTGAGACCCAACGTGTACGACCACATAAAGATCACCGGATGGCCCTCCATTGCGTCCGGGTTCACCACGTCCCTTCAACCGGATGCGCTGTCCATCTGAAACGCCGGGAGGAATACGCACCTTGACCGATCGTGGCCGATGTTCAACTCCGGCACCTCGACATGTGGGACACGGGGACTCGACAATTTTTCCTCGGCTGGCACAATTTGCACATGGCGTAGAAAAGCTAAATGGCCCTTGATTGTCATCTACAACCCCACGACCCCTACAGACCGGACAAGGTTTGGGCATGGTTCCCGGCTTTGCCCCCGACCCATGACAGGTGTCGCATTGAGCTTCGCTTGTCACATTTACTGAAGTTGTTACACCTCCAACAGCATCGGCAAACGAAAGATGCAGGCCGGCTTCAAGATCACTTCCTCGCTGAGGACCGGTGCCTCTGCTCGGTCCTTGACGACCGGCGCCACGACCGAAAAGTCCACCGAAGATATCGCCCAGATCACCCAGATCATCAACACGAAAGCCTCCGCCTCCGCCAAAAGGAGAGCCTTGGCCACCGAAACCTGCGGCCGCAGGACCGAGTTTACGAACCTCGTCATATTCCTTTCGCTTCTCAGGATCTCCGATCACGTCATAAGCGGTAGAGATTTCTTTGAAACGATCTTCTTTGCCCGGGTGTGCGTCAGGGTGAGTTTCACGAGCAAGTTTTCGATACGCGCGAGTTATGTCCTTTTGAGTCGCCTTTTCGGAAACCCCAAGTGCCTTGTAGTAATCCTTCTCGAACCACTCGCGTTGCGCTGCCATGACCTACCCGCGGACCTGGACCATCGCCGCTCTGAGTAAACGACCATTCCAGCTATATCCCGGCCTTAGGGTCTCGGTAACAATCGATTCTCCAGACTCACCCTCTTCGTGGGTAACCGCTTCATGCATAACCGCTTCGTGAGTTGCCGGATCAAATGGCTCTCCGGTAGGAACGATGCGAACCAAACCTCCCTTTTCGAGGACATCTAGCAACTGCACACGAACTGCTTCAAGCGATGCGTCTCCATGTGCCAATGCGGCATCAAGCGCGTCGAGAACCGGCAACATTTTTTCAGCCAAACCAGACGCGGCGTGTTCGACCAATTCAATCTGGCGCTTGGCCACCTGCTTGCGGTAGTTCTCGAACTCAGCTTGTTTGCTCTGCGCTAATGCCAGGTACTCATCTCTTTCGGCAGTTAGAGATGCAAGCATCTCTTCGAGCGGTGAAGACTCATTGCCATCCTCGCTGTCCTCGTCCGCTGTGGGATCGTCGCCTTGTGCCTGATCACCAGGGCTCATGGCCTGTTCGCCCCCATCTAGGGGATCATCAGGAATGGCTTCAACATCACTCATGCCGAACGATCCTCATCGATGATTTCGGCATCAACGACCTCATCATCGTTTGGCATTGAGGCGCCACTAGGCCCTGGTGCAGAACCAGCACCTTCCTCTTGAGCAGCAGCTTCGTAAAGCTTTTGAGAAAAGCCCTGACTCGCTCCCATTACAGTTTCTGTGCTCTTTTGAATGCGCTCCAGATCGCTACCGGCGATGGCTTCTTTCAATTCGCTCAGAGCCGATTCGACAGCGTCCTTCTCAGAACCCTCGATCTTCTCACCGTGCTCACGAAGAACCTTTTCGGTTTGATACACAAGACTGTCGGCGTTGTTGCGAATCTCAGCCTCTTCACGCCGCTGACGATCTTCTTCTGCGTGGGCCTCGGCGTCGCGCACCATCCGGTCGATCTCTTCCTTGGAGAGTGACGACTCACCGGTAATAGTCATCGACTGTTCTTTGCCAGTTGCCCGATCCTTGGCAGAAACGTGAACGATGCCGTTGGCATCAATGTCGAATGTGACTTCGATCTGTGGAACGCCGCGAGGAGCAGGTGGCAAATCAACAAGTTGGAACTTGCCGAGAGTCTTGTTGTACATCGCCATCTCACGCTCACCTTGGATGACATGAATCTCAACGCTTGGCTGCATGTCATCGGCTGTTGTGAACACCTCGGTACGACGTGTTGGAATTGTCGTATTTCGCTCGATGAGCTTGGTCATGACCCCACCTTTGGTTTCAATACCAAGCGAAAGAGGGGTGACATCCAACAACAAGACGTCCTTTACGTCACCCTTGAGTACTCCAGCTTGCACGGCTGCTCCAACGGCAACGACCTCGTCTGGGTTCACACCCTTGTGAGGCTCTTCGCCAGTGAGGTCACGAACCAATTCGGTAACCATAGGCATACGTGTAGAGCCGCCCACCAGAATAATGTGATGGATATCGCCTTTTGAGAGACCCGCATCTTTGATGGCCTGTTCAAAGGGGATCTTGCAACGCTCAAGCAGATCAGCCGTGAGTTCTTGGAACTTTGCTCGAGTGAGAGTTTCATCAAGATGCTTTGGACCTTCTGAGGTTGCAGTCACGAAGGGGAGGTTGATCTGAGTGGACTGAACCGAAGAGAGTTCGATCTTGGCCTTCTCGGCAGCCTCTTTCAGTCTCTGGGTAGCCATCTTGTCAACCGCCAGGTCAACGCCTTCTTTTGCTTTGAAACTTTGGACCAACCAATCGATGATCCTCTGGTCCCAATCGTCACCACCAAGGTTGGTGTCTCCATGAGTGGATTTAACCTCAAAGACTCCATCGCCTATTTCGAGCACCGATACGTCGAAGGTGCCTCCACCGAGGTCGAAAACCAAGATGGTGTGGTCAGCAGTACCTTCTTTGTCGAGCCCATAAGCAAGCGCCGCCGCAGTTGGTTCATTGATAATGCGAAGCACTTCAAGCCCGGCAATTTGGCCGGCTTCTTTGGTTGCAGTGCGCTGGGCATCATTGAAATAAGCAGGAACCGTGATGACCGCCTGGGTGACAGTGTCGCCAAGATATGCCTCGGCATCGCGCTTTAGCTTTTGCAATACACGGGCTGAGATCTCTTGTGACGTGTACTTCTTGTCGTCAATATCTATGGCCCAGTCGGTACCAATGTGACGCTTCACCGAACGGATGGTGCGCTCAGGGTTGGTAATCGCCTGGCGCTTGGCAACTTCTCCAACCAGGACTTCGCCATTTTTGGCAAAAGCCACTACTGAGGGAGTGGTGCGCGCGCCTTCGGCATTGGGGATAACGGTGGGTTCTCCACCTTCAAGAACGCTGACTACTGAGTTGGTAGTACCTAGATCTATGCCAACTGCCTTGGCCATTGGAGCCTCCGGGGGATTAGTTTGTACGGGGTAACGAGATCCACCATAGCAACCTCAATGAATAAAACTACAAAAGTTGAGTGTATATCACTCAACTTTTGTAAGTGTTAGACCTTTTACCTACTAATGCAGGGTTTGGAAGTGTCATTACCAGGGAGGCTTGTCCATCAGGCAAGGAGTTTCTAGGTTCCTCATAACGAAGGTTTCCTCCTTGAGCCTGGGCAAACATTGTGCAAAGGCGAAAAGCCGGCTCAAGTCTCTGATGGGGGTCGGATGTGTCGGACACCAAGAATCGAACGTTTACCCACCACTCATCATTTTCAGCCTCAACTGAGGCGACCTTCAAAGCTTGTTCTTCTAAAACTTTCAACAAGCCAACCACTAACCGTTTGGCTGCTCTCACATCACCAGTAGCCATCAAATGATCCTGAAGTCCGGTGGCCAATTCTTTAGAGCTTGGCTCAAGTGCCGCTCTCAATACTTCGGCAAGGTCAAAGGACAAAGGTGCAGACGGAGCGGCCAATAATTCAATGTCTTCAGTGGCCAAGTCTTGACCCTTACTCACCCAAGTCACATCTCTGACAACTCCGTGAAAAGCGATGGCCTCGCCTTGAGCATCACGGCGTACAGAAGTGCCGATTGCCAATTGCCGCTCTATTCCATCAGGCCTGGTTACTTTCAACATCACCAACTGAGGACTTGAATCAGCCATAAGGCGCTCAATAGTGTTCGCCCCTTCGACTGGAACCAAAACATCGCCAAGCAATGCTCCACTCAAAGCGGCAAGGGGCCAGCCCACCAAGACGGCAAGTGCTGGATTGGCCGTTCGAATCTGACCGTCAAGATCGATCTCATACATACCATCGGCACTGAAGCCTGTGGCCTGCTGATGCGAGCTTAGGGATTCTTTATTTCGCACCATCAGGCCCGACCAGTATCCCTTTGAAATGGCGTCAGTGAGATTGTCAATTGCCGGAAGTATTCGAGCAACCAAAACCAAAAAGGCATCGCTCCATTGCTGATGACTCATCTCGAGCAACTCGATAGCTGACTCGACAATCAGGTCACGCGAGATGCGAAGGGTCGCAAGAAGCTCGGGAAGTGATGACCCTGACCTAGCTGCCGCTGCACCTACCTCACCGAGTTCTCCTGCCAGATCAATGGCATCACCGGCAACAACGATTGCGAAAATCGCCTCAAAACGGGTTCGGGTCTGTTCTATAAATCGTGCACGCTGCTCAATAGTCCAGCTGGTTGCAGGTTCATAAACCTTGCACAAACTGGTATATGCCCTTGCCGCCATATCGCCAGATTGTTCATCTAGCAGGCTCACCAGAATGCTCAGATCTGCCGGAGCCGACGCTTCCATCTCAAGTTCATCGAAGAACCCGAGTTCATCGAAATCTTGGTTACCGCTTTGGTCTTCACCATGTGTTAAGCGTGCTGCCAGTGCCTTTACATCGCTTAACAAAAAAATGGGATTCGAACTTTGCGACCCATCGATACTTTGTAGATAGCCGGCTTCATGCAAAGACAACACGCCTTGTGTTCCGAGGCCAAGGACCTGTGCAGCGTCACCAAGGTCGAGAATCGATCTGCTCGAACCAGGCGAGGGAGGTTCTTCCGCGTTCAGGTTGCCAACCAGGTTCCGTCGAGACCGCTACCCGAGGCATGGCCTTCGCCCGCTAATTTCTCTAAATGCGCCCAGACCGAGAACTGAGCGATCGGATGCAAGGCTTCAGGGACATCTATGTAGACGTCTTTTACCAACTCTTCGACCGAAGCACTACCCCTCTTGCCAAGCGCTACCGAAATGGCAGCCTCGCGTGCTCGACGATGGGTTAAATATTGTTCAATTACAACCTTTGGCTCCGTAATGAGGTCGCCGTGGCCAGGTGCGATGGCTCGCAAGCGCATCTTCTTCAATCGTTCAAGTTGTTCTAAGTACGCAGCCATATCGCCGTCGGGTGGAGCAATCACAACCGTTGATCCACTCATGATGTGATCTCCGGAGAATAAGAGTGCTTCTTCTTCCAGCAGGTAACAAAGATGATTAGAGGCATGTCCAGGAGTATGAAGGGCTGAGATACGAAACTCCGTCGCTTCTATTCCCTCACCTTCATTAAGCGTGCGATCAACTTCTAAACCATCACGACTTCCAAAAGCCAACACTTCAGCACCTGTGCGTTCACGCAATCCTGCAGCTCCAGGAGCATGATCAAGATGAGTGTGGGTGCAAAGAATCCATCGAATGCGATCGCCTCCGCAGCCAACGATTGCATCAAGGTGAGAGTCGTCCGCAGGGCCGGGGTCGATAACAGCTACTTCGTCTATGCCTACCAAATAAGTGTTGGTACCCGGACCTGTCATTACTCCGGGATTTGGAGCGATGATACGTCGCACCAATGGACTTAATGCTGACGCGACACCAACAATCATTGGAGGCATGTCAGCTCAACCAGCCTCGTCGTAACCCGGATCGCCGGGAACAAGAATGTGAACACCGCTATCGTCCATGACGATACGGGGCTGAATTGCAGCTATTGAGCGCTCTCTAGCTGCAGCTTCAAGAAGCTCGTCGGCAGTTTTGTAATCGGCTATGGCCTCAAGGTTACGGATAGTTGGAAAGATTAGTTCCAACTCATCGCGGCGATGGCGCTCAAGGGCATCAGAAGGACGTACCCATATGTTCGCAATCGTCTCTCGGTCATCATGAAGAGGCGACTGACGCTCTGGAGCACGAGCAACGAAGAAGCGGGTGTCATAGCGACGTGGAGGGCCAACTGGGGTAATCCAATGGCTGAAGTACTGAATGCCATCGACTGCCAAACGCAGGTTTTCTTCGACGCAAACATCAAACAATGAACGCTCAGCCGTATCCACCGATTTTCGATGAAGTACGAATCGCTCGGCAGTGGCCGCGTCATGCAGGTCAATGATTTCTCCACTGGCCGTGTAAGCCAATAAGACGCCGGCCTCTTCGAACGATTCACGTATAGCGGCAACCCAGTACGCAAGACCACCAACAGGGGGATCGAGCTCGAGTCGAGTCGCTGCCTCTATGTCAGTCAATCCCTCACATATTGCTTCCAGGTCTTGATGGCTATCGTCGGTATCAACAGCCCCACCGGGAAAAACGTAGGCTCCGCCCACAAAATCAGAGTTGAGATTTCGCCGCAGCATGAAGACCTCAAGACCTTCGTCACCGTCGCGAACCAACATGACTGTGGCTGCCTTTCGGATCTCTATATCAGTGCTCATAGGCCTCCCCCGTTGTCTCATGATACTTGCGCTCACCTAATAGCCTCGGACCCCACTATCCTGCCAGCTCATGGGACAACAAGGTTCACCTATATCGGCCAAGGTCGATGCCCTGGTCTCAAAGGGCCAAGAACGCCTTATACCTAGTTCAATTCTGGGAATCAGCGCCCTCCTGGTAGCTCTCTCATTTGGGGCCGCATTCAGCGGTGCTGTTCTCTATGCCTATTACCAATATCGCCTCGATACAAACGAAACGCGGGTAAAGGAATATGTCGAGGGCTTCGATACCCGCTTGGAGACAGCGCGAGACATCATTGCCAAAGAACAAGGTGACGCCGTTTCAACAGTGCGATCTGAACTTGAGCCCTTACAAAAGATTGCCGCCGGAGGCGAAACCCTTACAAAGCTGGTGGACAAAGTTGCTCCTGGTGTCTTTTTTATAAGCACTCAAGACGCCGCAGGGGCGCCTTCGGTTGGCAGTGGCTTTGTCGCATTTGGCGACAGCGAAAAAAGCTTTCTGCTCACTTCATATGCAACCATTGCCGCCGCCACACAAACTCCCGGGCCCGACATAACAGTCATAAAGGGCGACGATAAGTACCAGGCCGATCTTGTGTCATGGGATCAGAACCAAGACCTGGCTTTGCTAAGTATCAATAGGGGCGGGTTAACTCGCCTGCCTTGGGCGTCAAAGGACAGCACCCAGATTGGTGACCGCATCTTTTCTGTCTCTGGCCTGGGCGCTAAAGGCGGTTCGATCACTCAAGGAATCGTGGCTGACATCAGCTCAGTCGGGCTTCAACACGACACCCAAATTGGAATGCAATTTCAAGGCTCGCCACTTATCAATAGCAATGGAGAAGTGGTGGCAATTTCCAGCCGGGTCTATTCACCACTTGGCTTCGTACCCGACTCGGTCTACTTTGCTGCGCCCATCCGGGATGCCTGCAAAGTGGTCCTTCGTTGTCCGCAAGGCGAGGCAACCGGAGTAGGCAGTAGTGTCGGCTGACAATGGAGGCTGTCTTTGAAGAACCAGTAGGTATTTATCTCTGCTTGGTTTTGGCCACGGTCGCAATTCTTGTCGAAGCCGCTCTGCCAACCTTTGGACTCGCCGGCGCCCTTGGATTGTTTCTTGCTGTCGTTGGCTCGATTGCTCTTGTCGATCAGCAACTCGAGTGGTGGCCACTCATCCTTGCGGCAGCAGGTGTGGGGGTCTGGGGCGTTTCGCTCGTATTCAAACGAAAGTCACCCTCCGGACAGATAGTGGCGTTTGGGTTATTCACATCGGGTTCCTTGCTCTTTGCTCTACTGGCCGAAGACCCACCAACTACTTTCGTAGCAATAGCAACTGCTCTTGGGCTGGCCTGGGCACACCCTCGTCTTTTCGGTGTAACCCACAAGC
>CAYGGL010000078.1:0-10290 GCA_964349215.1 uncultured Acidimicrobiaceae bacterium
CATGAGTAGGCGCTGAGCCATCGGCCACATTGCCTTCTATGCGATATCTCGTATACCCGGTGACATTTTCAACTGCAGGACCCAAAGCCGAAAGGGCTCTAAGTGCTCGATACCCCAAACAATCTCGAGATGCTCCTGCGGCAAGAACCTCTTGCACAAGGGGAGCCGAAACGAAGGTTTCTTCGGTGCGAGATATGCCAACAGTAACGGTCTTAGCTTGATGCTTAATGGCATCAATAGGACGAGTTAGTTCATCAATGGCTTTTGTAAGCGCCAGAATCAGGTCTTCGACGAGCACAGAAGGTGTGCCGACGTGTCCGCGTTCAAGCTCATACAGATCAACCGGATACTGACCAGTTGCATAACGCAATAGTGAAGCAACATTCACCGCCGTGCTTGCCTCAAGCTGTCCGTTATATGCACCGCCGGCTAGTTCTCCGAAGAACTGTGCAGTTGGTTCTGCGACCTCGTGGCCCAACCTTTCGAGTAGGTCATCAGCTTCAAGACCGGCAAATACCGCAGCTTCGGCGGCACCTCGAATCTCTCGCAGCGCAAGCGCCAATTCGTCGATCGCCAAAGCTGCCTCATAGCCAAATAGATGTCCCACCATCGCTGCTTGGACAAAGTCCAGCGATGGATGCACCTTCGGCACAGTGATTGTCTGCAATGCCGATGGATATTGATTGGCATCAGCAGTAGAGATGACGATTGGAGCAGCTTTATGTGCTCGATAGATTGCCACTTCTTTCGCTACATCATCAGCAGTTACATCTGCTAAACCAGCGGCACAAACCAAGATCATTGGCTCGCTCGAGAGATCAATGTGCTTTTTATCTTCCGTAGCGTCGCATGCAATCGCTTTATAGCAAAGCTCGCTTAACTTGATGCGCAACTCTTCAGCCGCAATACGGTTTCGTCCATTTCCAACTACCGCCCAGTAACGCCGTGACGGGGCATAGCGCTTGGCAGCAATTGCTATTTCTGAACGAAGACCCAACACCGACTCAAGTGCAGAAGGAAGGGCACGAAGTCCTACCAACAAATCATGAATCACTTGGCTCTTGGAGTAGTTCTGGGAATCTTTCACTACCAATTCGGCAATTCCGGTACCGAGCAATACACCAGCCGCTACTTGTGCATAGAAAGCCTTGGTTGACGCAACGCTCATCTCGACGTCCCGCCCATCTGAGGTGTAGAGAACACCATCAGCTTTCTCACAAAGATCGCTATTGCGGCGATTTACAATCGCAATAACGCCGGCGCCTCGACTGCGAACCAAATCAACCGTTCGATTCGTATCGGTGGTAGTTCCGGACTGGCTAATGGCAACCACCAGCGTGCTCGTCATGTCGTCACTGAGGCCAAAACCAGATAGCTCAGTAGCGGGCAGTGCATCGATGACAAGCGATTCACCTACCAACGATTCGTCTAATAACTCACCAAGCGTTGCAGCCATAGCTTGGCCGGCAACCGCTGCTGTTCCTTGGCCAATCACCAAGACCCGCTTGATATCGCCTCGAGAAAGGCGTTCTCGAAGCTCTACAGGCAAAACCTCTTCAGACAACTTCGGCCGAAGACGACCACCTTGATCAGAAATCTTTCCCCGGAGAGTTTTACGTATTGACAGCGGCGCCTCTGAAATTTCCTTCAACAAGAAGTGGGGAAAATCACCACGATCAATATCTCTGGTGGTTATCTCTGCCACCTGAATTTCATCTTCAGAAATGGGAAGAACTGTTCCGTCATAAGCCAATCGGGTGATACCTGATAGTTCACCTGCCCCTTGACGTGAAAGCACCACGACTTGCCCAGAAGAACCATCGACTCCCCCAGGTGCCTCACCATCCATTCTCAAATACTTTGAAGTTTCTTCAACGACACCGTAGGGCTCGCTTGCCACCACAAATGCGTCTTCAGCCAAGCCGACATAAAGGGCCTGGCCACTTCCTCGGAGAGCAAAAAATAAATCATCAGGCGCTTCGGCCGCACTAAGTCCAATTGCCACAGATCCATCAAATGTCTGCACAGTTGAAGCAAAAGCCTCTTGCAGGTCAGCTCCTTCAGAGATCTGCCTGGCAACCAAGGTGGGAATTACTTTTGCATCTGTCGTTATCAGACCCGAGATGGCCAAACCGGCGTTATCTCGCAGCTCAACATGGTTGTCAACATCGCCGTTGAGAACAGCCACCAGATGCCGGTTATTCGTTACCTCTGTGGTTATTTCTGCATTGTCATTAAGTTCTGCATTGTCGAGTGGATGTGCATTTGGCTGCGATATGACACCAACACTTGCCCAGCGAGTGTGGCCCAAGACGCAAACCTGCGCCGTCTCAGCCTCAAGCGCCTTGTGAAGCAGCTCGTCAGAGGTGATGGCACTTCGCAAAGCTGCCGTGTTGTCACCAAGCTCACCGATTTCTGCTGCTGCCTTATATACAAAGCCCAGCTGTGATCCCGATACTCGAACTGTGCCTGACGTAAAGAGTGGGTCATTGCGAGTCGCTATGGACTGTTTGATTTCCTCAGAATCCAAGTCGAGTCCATGACCGTGTACCAAAATATGGATGCCGGCAGAGTCACGACCTCTAACTTCCAAACGGTCGAGCGAAGATAATGCGACCTGCACTGCTGAAAAAGCGGCGAGTTTCGCGTCTCCTGCTTGGCTGGTTCCATCAATTCTCGCGAGCCGCTTTACAGCGGTGGCAGTAGGGATGCGGTCTCGCTCTATTGCCCATACCTTGTCTTTAAGACTGATCAAAGATGCATTCAACATTTCAAGCAAATGAGCGTCGCCGATCAAATCTCCTGAATCGAGGGCGGTCTCAAATCCTCTTATGCGACTGGTAAAGCCAGAAAGCGACTCTCTCAACGAGCCAATAAGTCCTGGGGAAAATAGAAGGGTCCCAACACCAATAGGCCCACGTAGTGCTTGGTTAACGGTCTCCAAACTGGCCACTGCTTTATCTATTGCAGTTTGGATCGTCTCCATGTCATCAGTTGGTACGCTGTCGAGGAGACTCGCGGCCTTGCCCACTTCTTCTCGAATGACCGCCGGATAGAGCGGCTTGCGTTCAGATGTACGCCCAATAACGGCGATGATTCCACACATGTCTTTACTCTCTGCACAAGATTGAGGAGTACAACATTCTATTGGCAGCTTCGTTTAACTGAGCTGACCAACTGTTCGACTGCTGACTCGGCCGCATCAGTTGTAGAGGCCTCAGCCATCACCCGAACCAGTGGTTCTGTACCACTTGGTCGAACCAACACTCGCCCTCTCATCCCATCCTTGTTGAGACCGGCTTCTATAGCGGCAATTTCATCACTTAGTTCACTGGACAGGTCAGTGGGAACAGTTTTCACCGAAACATTACGCAGCACTTGGGGGAAGCGAGTCATAGCTTCATCAGCCAGATCGGCCAAAGATTTGCCACTTCTGTGCATCACATCAAGAACTTGGACTCCACAAAGCGTGCCGTCACCAGTAGTTGCCAAATCAGGAAAGATCACATGGCCAGACTGCTCGCCACCCAAAGAAAACCCGCCTGCCTCCAGCGCCTCAAGAACATAGCGATCCCCAACTTTTGTCTCGAGTACCTTCAAACCTTTTTCTGCCATTGAAAGGCGAAAGCCAAGATTGGTCATAACCGTTATGACAACCGTGTTGTCCCGCAACTTTCCACGGCCGGCCATGTCAAGAGCACAAATCGCAATCAGTTGATCGCCATCTATCAAGTTGCCGAGGTGATCGACTGCAATGACTCGATCGGCATCACCATCTAACGCAAGGCCAAGATCTGCATGCAATGACACCACTGCCCGCTGAAGATTTTCTGGATTGGTTGATCCGCATTTTTGATTGATGTTCAACCCATCAGGTTCGGCTGCGAGAACTTCCACCCTGGCCCCAAGCGACCGCAGTATCGACGGACCCAATTCGCTTGCGGCCCCATTTGCACAATCAACCACCACAAAGAAGTCATCGAGGCGGCGACCCTCCAAGGTATGAGCCACTGCTTCACCATAAAGCGTCGCCACATCAGAGCGATCCACGATTTCGCCAACAGTCTCGCCTATGGGCACCGAATCAACTGAAGCCAGTGAGTTGGTTTGAATCTTGGCCAACTCAGCCTCGAAACGAGCCTCAAGCTCATCTGACAACTTTCGCCCTCCAGGGGCAAAAAACTTGACGCCATTGTCGCTGAATTGATTATGAGAAGCCGAGATAACTACCCCAGCCAAATTTTCAACAGCACATACACATGCCACCCCGGGTGTAGGAACAATCCCTAATAATTCGACTCGACACCCTTCGCTCGCAAGACCTGCAGCAATAGCCGACTCAATCATTCTCCCAGAACGTCTGGTGTCTCTGCCGATCACAAAACGGTCAGCGCCCAAAACCCGCGCAGCGGCCCTACCAAGATTTAGAGCTAGTTCAGGGGTAAGTTCGGCATTGGCAACGCCACGAACACCATCGGTCCCAAATGACAGGGACAATGCAGGGTCCTTACCGCTTCGAGTACTGAGGTGCCTTGCGGGCCTTCTTCAGTCCGTACTTCTTGCTTTCCTTCTCACGAGAATCACGGGTCAATAGACCTGCTCGCTTCAAAGGAATGCGCTGCTCTCCATCAAGTTCAAGCAACGCACGAGAAATGCCAAGACGCAGTGCGCCGGCCTGGCCGGAAATTCCACCACCATCGAGGGTTGCATCAATGTCATACGTCTCGGTTTGCTCTGTAAGGCGCAAGGGCTCAGCCACGATCATCCGATGAGTTTCGGAAGGAAAATAGTCGTCTATAGAACGCTTATTAATTGTGATTACACCGGTGCCAGGGCGGATACGAACCCGAGCAACTGCAGACTTACGACGACCGGTGGATTGAACAAGAGGCTTTGTAGCCATTAAGGATTCTCCTATCCCTCAGCCCGACGAGCCGACGGAATGTCGAGCGCCACAGGGCCCTGGGCAGCATGGGGATGGTTAGGACCTGAGTAAACCTTGAGCTTGTGGAACATGGCTCGACCCAGGCGATTCTTAGGAAGCATGCCTCGTACCGCACGACGAACAGCCTCTTCAGGCTTAGCTGCCATGAGATCGGCGTACAAAGTCGTTGTTAAGCCGCCCGGATAACCCGAATGGCGATAAGCGAGCTTTTTGTTCACCTTGTCAGCGGTGAGAACAATCTTTTCTGCATTTATGACGATGACATGATCGCCGGTATCCATATGAGGCGCATAGATAGGCTTATGCTTTCCTCGCAGAACTCGGGCAACCTCAGTTGCCAGCCTTCCGAGCACAAGACCCTCAGCATCAACAACGTGCCACGCCCGCTGTATGTCATTAGTGGTTGGAGAAAACGTAGGCACAGGACCTTCTTAAGAAGTCGTTAACGAAACTATCGGTGCACACCAGAAAACCCGGCGGCTGCCTAGCATACGACGACCTTGGCCCAACTCACAACCTGCCCAGATAATTTTGCTTCTGGCAGCTTGGCTATCTCTGACTTAGGCTAGCTGATGTTGACCACCAAACTAGGAGAAACGCCGTGGAAGAAGCAGTTATTGTAGCCACCTCTCGCAGCCCAATCGGGCGTGCGAACAAAGGCTCATTAATCGATGTTAGGGCAGATGAATTAGTAGCTGACATTGTCAGGGCTTTGGTCGCCAAGGTCCCTCAGCTCGATCCAGCCGATATCGATGACTTGATCTGTGGCAATGTCGCTCAAGCCGGTGAGACCGGTTTCAACATTGCTCGTGTTGCCGGTCTTTTGGCGGGACTTCCACAAAGTGTCCCAGGCCATACCGTTCAACGTTTCTGTGCCTCAAGCCTTCAGGGCATCACATCTGCCGCCAACTCAATCATGGTTGGCCAGGGTCATGTCTATATTGCAGCCGGCGTAGAGAAGGCATCAATCCCGCCCGATGCTCCAAACAACATGGCCGCCATGATCGCAGGCGTTAACCCCAAACTTTTCGGAAGCACTGAAGGTCTTCCCAATATCTACATACCAATGGGCATGACAGCAGAAAATGTAGCCGACAAGTATGGCGTCAAACGTGAAGACATGGATGCCTTCGCCAAGCTAAGCCAAGACCGCGCAGTAGCCGCACAGGCAAGCGGATTCTTCGAGCGGGAAATCACACCCATAACAAAGGCTGACGGAACAGTCGTCACCACCGACGACTGCCCTCGCGCAGGCACCGAACTCGAGAAGCTTGCACAACTTAAGCCATCTTTCCGCCCAGACGGAAGCGTCACAGCCGGCAACTCATGTCCTCTAAATGACGGTGCAGCAGCAGTCATGTTGATGAGTCGCACCAAGGCCAATCAGCTTGGTCTTAAGCCTCTTGCTCGAATTATTACAACTGCACAAAGCGGCAACGAGCCTGAACTCATGGGAGTCGCTCCTATCGATGCAATTCCGAAGGCTCTCAAGCTTGCCGGGCTTTCAATCTCTGATATCGACGTAGTCGAGCTCAATGAAGCCTTTGCAGCCCAGGTGCTTCCAATATGTGATATCACGGGAATCGACATCGAGCGCCAGCTCAACCCACATGGTGGAGCCATTGCACTTGGTCATCCATTTGGATCGACCGGTGCTCGCATCATGACGACTCTTATCAACGACCTTGAGACCCTTGATAAGACATTTGGCATGGAAACCATGTGCGCCGCCGGCGGCATGGGCATGGCCACCATCATCGAGCGTCTCTAGCAGCTCCTTTAGAAGCGCTACTTAATCAGTAGCGAACTTCCCAGAGCATTAGACCCTGCGGCGGGGCAATCGGTCCCGCCGCAGCTCTATTTTTGCTTTCCAGTATTGTCCGCATCTCGCCGGCACGCTTTTTACCTGAGCCCATCTCGACCAAGGTGCCGACGATGCTGCGCACCATCTGATGGCAAAATGCGCTGGCCTCAATGTCAAAACGCAAGAGACCATCACCTAAGTCATGCCAGCGAGCAAAGGTGACCCGTCGCATCATCGATCGCTCCCTTGTGCCAACAGCTCGTTTAGGACTGCGACAAAAAGACGAGAAATCATGGGTACCAATCAGTGGATCACACCCCAGCCTTAGTGTTCGGATGTCCAGGGGTTTTTCAACTCGCCATGTGGTTTCTGCAAGAAACGGATTAGGCACGTCTCGATTTAAAACCGTGTATCGGTAATATCGGCTAACAGCGCTGAACCTGGCATCAAAATCTCGATCGACAATTGTCGCTTCACGAACAGCAATGCTTGGAGCGCAAATCTTATTTATCGACCTACTTAGTCGTTGAAGATCAAGACGAGGATGATCTGTATCAAAACTGATTACTTGGCCATTTGCGTGAACGCCTGCATCGGTACGACCAGCACAACTCAGGACAATTTGATGGCCCAGAACCCGCTCTAAAGCGTCTGTGATCACACCGCCGACGGTTCTCGCGCCAGGATTTGACGCAAACCCTGAGAAACCGGCCCCGTTGTATGCAACACTCATTCGAACGCGAACTGACGGGCCTTCGTGATGAGGATCGACGAAACTCGCGTCGCTCACCGCCTAGGTTTTAAACCAACTCGATACGAGCCATAGGTGCATTATCACCATGACGTGGGCCGAGTTTGAGAATTCTGGTATAGCCACCGTTGCGATCGGCATAACGGGGACCAATCTCCTCAAACAGCTTGTGGGTCATATCTTTGTCGCCAAGAAAGGCCATTACCTGGCGATGTTGGTGCAAGCCACCCTTTTTTGCCTTGGTAATGATCTTTTCAGCAACAGGTCTAATTGCCTTTGCTTTAGCCTCGGTTGTGACGATGCCTTCAGCAGCTATAAGTGAGGCCACGAGATTGGCGAACATCAGACGTTCGTGAGATGCGGAACCGCCAAAACGTTTTCCCTTTGTCGGGGTACCGGGCTTCAAGGTCATTTTCTAATCCCTTTTTCGAAGAGAAAGTCCGCGCTCGTCGAGCTTCTCCATGATCTCGTCCAGCGACTTTTGACCGAAGTTGGTGATTGCCAACAAGTCTTCTTCTGACTTACGCAATAGCTCACCAATTGTGTTGATCTGTCCACGCTTGAGACAGTTACGTGGTCGCTCGGACAGATCGAGATCTTCAATCGGAAGGTCCACGTCTGGCGAGCCAGTAACGACACCAGCGACTTCGCCAAGTTCAAGCCCTATTGGGTCATCGCTCATGTCGGCAACAAGCGACACGAGCGTGCGGAGGGTATCTCCCGCAGAAGCAAGGGCTTCCTTTGGTTCAATAGAACCATCGGTCTCAATATCGAGAATCAAACGGTCAAAGTTGGTTGACTGCTCAACACGAGTTGGCTCGATGGTAAATGTCGCACGCCTGACCGGAGAAAAGATCGAGTCGATAGGAATCACGCCAATGGTCGAAGGCCTGTTAGTACGATCTGCTGACACGTACCCACGGCCCCGCTCGATGGTGAGATCACAAGCAAGATGACCTTTGTCATTTAGTGTTGCAATAACCAAGTCTGGGTTCAAGATCTCTACATCAGCGCTCATTGCAATGGAGGCTGCTGTGACTTGTCCAGGTCCCTTGGCCTCTAGGCGACAAGTAACAGGCTCTTCGCTCGTTGAGACTATGACAAGATCTTTGAGGTTCAAGATGATGTCGGTTACGTCTTCTATTACTCCAGTGATAGTCGAGAACTCATGAAGAGCATCGTCGAATCTCACCTGAGTAACAGCAGCTCCCGGGATCGACGACAACAGCGTGCGTCGGAGTGAATTACCGATTGTGTGTCCAAAACCAGGTTCCAAAGGACCGACAGCAAAACGCTGACGGTTGGCGAGAGGCTCGCCTAGTGGCTCAATGGTCGGACGTTGGATGACCAGCATAACAAGGTCCCCTTCAACTTCGAGAGGTGATCAGTACGGACCTGGGAGGATACCCAGGGGTATTACTTGGCACTAACTAACTTACTTACTGTAGAGCTCAACAATTAACTGCTCACGCACGGGAATATCGATCTGTTCGCGCATCGGGACGTCGCGGACATTTACAGAAGCCCCTTCGCCTACTCGCTCGAGCCAAGCCGGAACCTGACGATCGATGGTCTCAATATTGTGACGTACAACGATCATAGCCTTGGCCTTATCGCCAAGTTCTACAACTTCGCCCTTGCGCACCGTGTAAGACGGAATGGTGACACGGCGACCATTTACCTTGATATGACCATGACGAACGAGCTGACGAGCCTGGGCACGACTAGCTCCCCATCCTGCACGGAAAGCGACATTATCCAGACGCAGCTCAAGCATTCGTAACAAGTTCTCGCCTGTTACACCTTTTTGACGGTTGGCCTCACGATAAAGATTACGAAACTGCTTTTCCATCAGGCCATAAATACGACGAGCCTTTTGCTTCTCACGAAGCTGAATCAAATACTCGGAATCTTTACGACGAAGTTGGGTGCGTCCATGATCGCCAGGAGGATAAGGGCGACGTTCGATCGGGCACTTCATCGTGTCGCATTTTGAACCCTTTAAGAAGAGCTTCATTTTCTCACGACGACATAGTCGACAGACCGGACCTGTATATCGAGCCATAACTCAGACCCTCCGACGCTTTGGTGGACGACAGCCGTTATGTGGGACCGGTGTTACGTCTTTAATGCCGGAAACCTCAATACCGGCGCTCATGATCGAACGAATGGCAGTCTCACGTCCAGAACCTGGACCCTTTACGACCACATCGACCTTACGTACTCCATGTTCCATAGCTTGACGTGCGCACTGGTCGGCGGCCATCTGAGCTGCAAATGGCGTTGACTTTCTAGAGCCCTTGAAACCAACGTTGCCCGCAGACGACCAAGCAAGGACATTGCCCTCCTGGTCGGTGATGCTGATGATTGTGTTATTAAAAGAACTCTTTATATGCGCCACCCCATAGGTGACATTTTTTCGTTCCTTGCGGCGAGGACGACGCCCGCCAGGCTTAGGTTTTGCCATTACTTACGTACCTTCTTCTTGCCGGCAACAGTCTTTTTGGGTCCCTTGCGAGTACGGGCATTTGTGTGGGTTCGCTGCCCATGAACAGGCAAGCCTTTGCGGTGACGAAGGCCCTGGTAGCAACCGATTTCCATCTTGCGCTTGATATCTTGAGACACCTCACGACGAAGATCACCCTCGACCTGATAGTTCTCGTCAACATAAGCACGAATTTTATTTATCTCATCATCAGTCAGATCACGAACACGCGTGTTCTTGTCTACCTCGACCGCTGTGCAAATATTTTGTGCACGAGTTGGGCCGATACCAAATATGTATGTAAG
>CAYGGL010000079.1:0-10187 GCA_964349215.1 uncultured Acidimicrobiaceae bacterium
ACCCTGTCCTCATAGGTGAGCCTGGAGTTGGTAAGACGGCCATCGTTGAAGGTCTTGCGCAGAAAATCGTTTCCAACGATGTGCCTGAGACCATAAGAGGAAAGCAGCTCTACACCCTCGATCTAGGGGCATTGGTAGCGGGAAGCCGTTATCGAGGCGACTTTGAAGAGCGTTTGAAGAAAGTTCTCAAAGAGATCCGTACTCGTGGCGACATCATTTTGTTTATAGACGAGCTCCACACTCTTGTTGGTGCGGGTGCCGCTGAAGGTGCCATAGATGCAGCTTCAATTCTCAAGCCGATGTTGGCACGTGGTGAACTCCAAACAATTGGTGCAACAACTCTCGATGAATACCGCAAGCATCTTGAAAAAGATGCTGCACTCGAGAGGCGCTTCCAGCCGATCAAGGTCGAAGAGCCTTCGGTGGCACACACAATCGAGATACTTAGGGGACTACGAGATCGTTATGAAACGCATCACCGGGTAACCATCACCGACCAAGCACTCATCGCCGCAGCCAACCTTGCCGATCGTTATATATCCGATCGTCATCTTCCCGATAAGGCCATTGACCTTATCGACGAAGCCGGTAGCCGTATGCGGATTCGTCGCATGCAGACTCCTCCCGATTACAAAGAACTTGAGAATGAGCTCGACCGTGTCGTGCAGGCAAAGAAGGAGGCAGTCGAGTCGCAACGTTATGAAGAGGCAGGACGTCTTCGTGATGAGGAAAAGACCCTGCTTGAGCGTAAGGCCGAAAAAGAGCGCGACATAAAAGAGTCGGGAGTCGATCTCTTTGATGAGGTCGACGAAGAGGGTATTGCCGAGGTCCTTTCTCTTTGGACTGGCATTCCCGTCTACAAGCTCACCGAAGAAGAGACCGCCAAGCTCTTGCGCATGGAAGACGAGCTGCACCACCGTGTGATCGGCCAAGAAGACGCCATCAAGGCCGTCTCTCAAGCCATTCGCCGTACTCGTGCCGGCCTCAAAGACCCCAAGCGCCCGAGTGGCTCATTCATCTTCCTCGGCCCATCTGGCGTGGGTAAGACTGAGTTGGCAAAGACACTGGCCGAGTTCTTATTCGGTGAAGAGTCAGCCTTGATCAGCCTTGACATGTCTGAATACATGGAAAAGCACACGGTCTCGAGACTTGTGGGTTCTCCTCCGGGTTATGTCGGATACGACGAAGGCGGTCAGCTCACCGAAGCCGTGAGGCGCAAGCCTTTCTCGGTCGTGCTCTTTGATGAGGTGGAAAAGGCGCATCCAGATGTTTTCAACACGTTGTTGCAGATTCTTGAAGAAGGCCGCCTAACCGATGCTCAAGGTAGATCGGTCGACTTTAGAAATACCGTGTTGATCATGACCTCAAACCTCGGTACGGCAGATCTCCGTAAGGCCAATGTGGGCTTCACAAAGGTTGACGAGGCTGTTTCATATTCACGTATGAAAGAGAAGGTCAACGATGCACTCAAGGCGCATTTCCGTCCTGAGTTCTTGAACCGCATCGACGAGACCATTGTCTTCCACGAACTGTCGAAGGAAGAAGTAACTCAGATTGTCGATCTGATGATTAAGCGTCTTCAAAACCAACTAGTTGCTCAGGGAATCGGTCTTGAACTGAGCCCGGCTTCCAAGTTGTTGTTGGCCGAGCGCGGCTATGACCCATCACTTGGTGCTCGACCTCTGCGTCGTGCGATCCAACGGATGATCGAAGACCCATTGTCCGAGCGGATTCTTCTCAAAGAGTTCCGAGCAGGCGAGATAGTCATGGTCGATGTTGAAGATGGCGAGATTACCTTCAATGCCGTCGAGGGCTTCGTACCTCCACCAGCAGAACTGGCTGAAGCGGGACCTCCCCTTTAAGTTCGCAGATAGGCCTGTGGGTGTGTAACTGAATATGTTTAAGCCCCTGCAAGGCTTGGTTCTTGGCGTTCTCATACTGGCCGCTTCGGCTTGCAAGCTCGACGTTGAGGTGGCTGTTGATGCAGAGCCGAATGGATCGGGTGTTGTCAACGTAACGGCAACACTCGACCAAGAGGCCGCATCTCGCACGCCCAATTTGTCATCGCAGTTACGTGTGGATGACCTCAAAACGGTCGGTTGGTCGGTTGTCGGGCCAACAACAAAAGGCACAACAACGGTTATCCAAGCGAGCAAGAAATTTCGCAACCCCTCTGAGGCGACTTCATTGTTAGAAGAGATCAGCGGTGCGGACGGTCCTTTTGGTGATCTTCGGTTGGCTCGAGAACGAAAGCCTTTGTGGTGGGAGTGGCAATTAGAGGGTGACCTCGACTTAAAAGGTGGCATCGAACGCTTTGGTGACGATGACCTGCGCACCCAATTGGAGGGAACGAGCTTTGGTGTCGATCCCAAGGAAGTTCAACAGGCGATCAACCTAAAGCTTGCCGTTGATCTACCAGGTCAGGTTAACGCCAAGGGAGCAGAGAAATCTGATGGCCGAATGGTTTGGACAGCCAATTTCGATCAGACCCAACAGATAAAAGCAACCAGTCGCGTCCCTTCCATCAGCCGCCCATATGCAATAGCCGTCGCCGCCATTGCATTTACGGCATTTATCCTCTTGCTACTACGACTAAAGAAAGCCCGATGATGATCGAGATTTTGGAAGGCAGCTACGTTCGACTTGAGCCTTTGAGTGTTGATCACGTTGACAATCTTGCTCAGGCGGCAGGCGGCGATAGGTCCAGCTTCGGATTGACTACGGTTCCCGATGGTTTAGAAGAGACCAGATCGTTTGTCGAAATGGCTTTGCGATTAGCCCAGGACGGCAGTCAATTGCCGTTCGCGGTGCGTAGCTTACGAACTGAAGAGATAGTTGGATCGACTCGGTTTCTCAACATCGAGTACTGGAACCGTGAATCTAACAACGCAAACCCGGACAGTGTTGAGATTGGACACACCTGGTATTCGGCGCAAGCCCAGGGGACAACAGTTAATCCTGAGACGAAGTTGTTGTTACTCCAACATGCTTTTGAAGTCTGGAACTGTAAGCGCGTGCAGCTGAAGACAGACGCCCGCAACGAACGCAGCAGGCGGGCAATAGCTGGTATCGGTGCCAAGTTCGAAGGGGTGTTGCGGAACTATCAGCAAGTTTCAGGATCAGGCATTGTTCCTGGAACTGCAAGAGACACTGCAATGTTTTCGATCATCCCGGCGGAGTGGCCAACGGCCAAGGCCGGTTTGCGCCAGCGTCTTGGTCTGACTGATTAAGACGGCATCTGGATAATGCTGACGGCTGCTCCAGTTGGGTCGGCGATGACTGCGAAGCGTCCGTATTCAGTGTCCATTGCAGGCGCAAGTATCGAGCCTCCGAGAGATTCGACCTGGCTAAGCGATGCGTCCAGGTTGGCAACAGCGAAATACACCAGCCAGTTAGGTGGGACTTCAGCAGGAACCGTAGGAGGCTTGGGCATCATTCCTCCGATTGGCCGATCCCCAATTTCCAACATGGTATATGGCATGGGTCCGTCAGGGTCGTTGACTGATGTTGTCCAGCCAAATACTGAGGTGTAAAACTCAGCGGCTGCCTTGGTGTCGGTGGTCATGAGTTCGTTCCAAACCAAAGCACCGGGCTCGTTGACAATCTCAGCCCCGATGTGTGCTCCTGGCTGCCAGATGCCGAATACAGATCCGATCGGGTCAGAAAAAACTGCCATACGTCCTAGGTCGGCAACATCCATTACGGGTGCAATGACCTGTCCGCCATTGTCTGTAACTCGAGCAGAGATCGCATCGGCGTCATCGACATTTATGTACGTATTCCAACTTGCGGCCATGTTCGGGTCCATCGCAGGGGTGATGCCGGCAACACTCTTACCCTTCAGCGAACAGTTGCGATAACCACCCAATTCAGGGTCGCCATCGGGGCATTCCCAGCCAAAAAGGGTGCTGAAGAATTCAGCCGCCCGGGCAGGGTCTGGAGTACTGAGATCTACCCAAGAAGGAACCCCATGTTCGTAAGTAGTCATTTCCATCTTCTACCTCCAGGTTCAGGGTTGCGCGCACAGTCTCGTGCGCAAGTCGCCTAAAATCAAGGGTCAATTTGAGTGTCAAACTTCCCATCTACGATCATCGGCAGCGGCCTGAGCTGGGACAACGAACTCAGAACGACTCCCCCCAAAAAGAGCCGCACCCAAATCAGAATCCCCGGAAGACTCCATCAACGCATAAGCCAGCAAACTCTGCAAAGTCCATATTGGCCAAGCGCAGATTATTCTCCACCTGGTGGGCCGCAGGCAGCGTTACTCGGAACCATTGGCCGCGCTCGGGCGGCTTACAACAGACCACGATGATCGTCTTTTCCCGGCCCAGCATCGACTCGGCGTCGGCGGCGAATAGCGCGCGCATCTGCGGTCGTCGCGGCGGGTAGCTCCTCAGGCCGTCGGCCCTCGTACCGCAGATCGGAAATCGCTACGAAATACGCCGCGAAGTCATCTGGGCCATAGGCATCCGACGCCTGATCGACGAAGGTTTCCCAGTCACCCTCAGAGCCGAAAGACGTCCTCACCAAGTGAGAGCCGTTGGGATCAGGCTGCAGGAGAGAGGTCACGTACGCAAGGTCCGTGTGTGAACAAGCATCGCTTGATTCAAGAGACGCATGCTGCTGCTACGACACCACGAGCACTCGATATGGATCGCCGTCGAGCACACGCCAGTCATAGTAACTGTCCGGGTCCATCGAAGGTGTCACACTTCCTATCTACGATGGTGAAGTGCCCAAACTCAAGTCGATCTATAGATGCGGTGAATGTGGCGGTTCCAGTCCCAAGTGGTTGGGACGTTGCCCAACATGTAGCGAGTGGAACACACTCCTCGAAGAACTTGATGTTCAGGTGGCTCCGACTTTGCGAGCGGGCTTGGGTATGGAGTTGCCAATAAGCAAACCCATACCGATTGGCGATGTCGATCTCCGCGAGTCTCAGGCTCTGCCAACGGGCATTGGTGAACTCGATCTTGTTTTGGGTGGTGGTCTTGTCCCTGGTTCGGTCACCTTGGTAGGCGGCGAGCCGGGCATTGGGAAATCGACCCTGTTGTTGCAGGCCTTTGCAGCGATGGCCGCAAGGGGAGCTACCACGCTCATCGTTACGGCAGAAGAGTCCGTTCAACAAGTACGACTTAGGGCCGGCCGCCTTGGAGCGTTGTCTGAAAATCTGCACTTGGTCGCCGAGACGAACCTGGCCTGCATCTTGGCCCACATTGCCACTCTCAAGCCCGATCTTGTACTGATTGATTCGATCCAAACAGTTTTCGATTCTGATCTCAGCTCGGCCCCAGGGTCGGTCTCTCAGGTGCGAGAGTGTGCGCAACGCTTTGTCCGTGAGGCGAAAGAACAAACTGTGACCACAGTGCTTGTTGGCCATGTGACTAAAGAAGGCGCCTTGGCTGGGCCCCGAGTTCTCGAACATCTGGTCGATACTGTCTTGAGTTTTGAGGGCGATCGTCACCACGCTCTTCGGGTTTTACGAGCGGTCAAGCATCGCTTTGGTTCAACACATGAGCTTGGTCTCTTTGAAATGACAGAGGCAGGGCTCACGGCCGTGGAAGACCCAAGTGGCCTCTTCCTTTCCGATCGCCGAGAGGGTGTGGCTGGCTCGGTAGTAGTGCCAACGGTTGACGGCAATAGGCCGTTGCTGGTTGAGATGCAGGCACTTGTTTCATCTTCGTCTTTGCCACAGCCTCGTCGCTGCGCGCTTGGAATTGATTCAGGCCGTCTTTCTCTTTTGCTTGCGGTGCTAGAGCGACGAGTCGGCATTCACATGGGCGGTATGGATGTTCATGCTTCGGCTGTTGGTGGAGTACGTGTCCTCGAACCAGGAGCAGATCTGGCAATTGCGCTTGCTTTGGTTTCCTCGCTATCAAACGTTCCGTTGCCAGAAGATCTGGTTGCCTTTGGTGAGGTTGGACTTGCCGGTGAGCTTCGACAGGTCTCACAGCCAGAGCACCGATTGTCAGAGACTTTGCGATTGGGCTTTCGCCGAGCAATCGTTCCTCTTACATCTCCCGCACCACCTCCAGGTGTTGAGGTATTGCGAGCTTCGACATTGGCAGAGGCCATCGATCTTGCAGAGATTTCGGCGACGGTCCACTAGACTCACCAGCGATGCCAGCCCGCAGAAGCATGACCATGCTGGACGCCCTCGCAGCAGTGGCGCCCGGCACTCCCTTACGAGAAGGTCTAGATCGCATTCTGCAAGCTGAGATGGGCGCCCTCATCGTCGTCGGTGACAGTCCTGAGGTTCTCAATATTTGTTCAGGGGGCTTTCTGCTCGACGCAGCTTTTAGTCCTCAACGTCTTTCTGAATTGGCAAAGATGGACGGGGCAATCATCCTCGCTCCTGACGCAAGCCGTATAGCTCGTGCAAATGTCCATCTTGTTCCCAATCCCAACGTGAGTACTTCGGAGACGGGAACCCGTCACCGTACAGCAGAACGGGTGGCCCGCTCGATTGCAGTACCGGTCATATCGGTTTCTGAGGATCAGTCAGTTATAGCTGTCTATGTAAATGACGAGAAACATCCTTTGAAGGACATTCCTCGTCTGCTCAATCGGGCCAATCAGGCGCTCTCGACCCTTGAGCGTTATAAGAGCCGTTTGGAAAGCGTTGCCAGTGCATTGTCCGTGCTTGAGATTGAAGATCTTGTAACGCTGCGTGATGTGGTTGCAGTTTTGCAACGAACTGAGATGGTGCTTCGTATTGCCGAGGAAATCGACGGTGACATCGTCGAGCTGGGTGTCGACGGCCGCCTTGTGCGTTTGCAGCTGGAAGAGTTGATGGGCGGCGTCGAAGATGATCGTCGCCTTGTGGTCCGAGACTATTTCCATAGAGGAGCCGGCAAAGAGATCGACAGCGCCTCAAACATCGAT
Source organism: uncultured Acidimicrobiaceae bacterium (assembly GCA_964349215.1). GTDB lineage: Bacteria > Actinomycetota > Acidimicrobiia > Acidimicrobiales > CADCSY01 > JACOTK01. The sequence continues at coordinate 6,886 of CAYGGL010000079.1, forward strand.
AGAGCATTGGGCCAGCTCTCAGAACTAACTACCGATGAACTTCTCGAACTGCGAGCTGTCGCAATGACTATTGGGCTTCCAGACGATGAGGTTGATCTTGACGCAAATCTTTCGCCTCGTGGTTATCGACTTTTGTCAAAGGTACCGAGATTGCCCGAAGCGGTTATAGACGGAATCGTCGAACGGTTTGGGCATCTTCAAAAGATCATGAGAGCCACTGTCGCAGACCTCGACGAGGTAAAAGATGTCGGTGCGGTGAGGGCTCGCGCCATCAAAGAAGGTTTATCGCGCCTTGCCGAGACAAGCATTCTCGATCGTTATACCTGAGAAGGCGCCAGCCCATAAAGTTTCGCTATGCGGCTTTCATTGCCATCAGGCACTCCTTGCGAACTTGCTATTCCTTCATTGCAAGATCCCAACAACAGGCGAGGCGTTGTAATAGCGCCTGACATCTTTGGCTTACGCCCATTGTTCGATGATCTATGTGCACATCTCGCATCAACTTATGGCTGGGTGGTCTGTGCCGTAGAACCCTTTCCAGGCCGAGAGCACCTTTCTTTAGAAGAGCGATTTGAAGCTGCACCAACAATCAAAGACTCCGAATACCTGGGAGACCTGAAAGCGGCTGCGGACTTAATTACAGAACATGGCGCTACGGCGATTGGAATAATCGGGTTTTGCATGGGTGGCATGTATTCCTTAAAAGCCGCCGGCTTGTTTTTCGATGGATTGGGGTGTTTCGATCGTTTGGTTTCTTTCTATGGAATGATCCGAGTTCCCAAGGAATGGAAAGGCGACGACACCGGCGAACCTCTAGATGCCATTGCCAAGAAAGGGGCTTCGGAGGTGATGGCGATCATCGGGGGCCTTGATCATTGGACTCCGCCAGAAGACGTCGATGCCCTTGAGGCTGCCGGCGCTCAGGTCATTCGCTATCCCGAGGCAGACCATGGGTTCGTTCACGATCCATCACGACCAGCACACCGCCCCGATGATGCTGCAGATGCATGGCGAAAGGTTGCGAGTTTCCTAGAGGTCTAGTGCCAGCGCGGCGAGGGCTGATATCAGCGGGAGCGTTGTTCGAGTTGGGCTCGATCGATAATCCGATACCGTCGATCAGTTTGTTCAATCCAGCCCAAATTAATAAACGAAGCTATGGCCTTATTTACACGTTCGCGAGAGGCACCAACCATGCCCGCCAATTCTTCTTGCGTGATTGGGAGTTGGAATTCTTCGGCGTCTCCTGCTAACTCGAGAAGGCGTTTTGCGGTACGTCCGGTCACGTCCAAAAAGACAGAATCAGCTAGCACCTCGTCCATCGAACGGAGCCGGCGAGCCATTAGTTCTACTATTCCCCATAACAATTCAGGGCGAGAATGCAACAAATCACGCAGTGGTGAATATGGCACGGCATAGATGGTGCTCGCTTCGAGCGCCCTGGCTTCTGCCGAGCGCCCCAATTCGTCAAAGAGGCTCATTTCGCCAAAAAGATCCCCTCGTTCCATTAGGGCAACGAGAGACGAACGTCCGTCAACAGACTTATTGGCAATAGCTATACGGCCGGTCTCGACGATGAATAGCTCGTTTGCATCTTGACCTTCATCGAAAAGTACGTTGCCCCGACGCAGCTCGCGTCGGTCAATGACGCTCAAAACAGTGTCAAGGCCCTCTCCACTGAGCGCTCTGAAGAAGTCTGCATCGGCAATCAGGCCACGATCTATCATTGCTGGGAATGTTAGTAGCTAGGCGTACGGTCTCGACTGATAGTCATGGCTCAGAAACCCAGTTCGCCAAACAACCCCTCACCCCGTACCATAGGCCTTGGCGCTTTTTAAATGATTGGGAGTCTTATGTCCTTCGATGTAGGTGACAAGGTCGTGTATCCGCACCACGGTGCAGCGGTAATAGAACGCCGAGAGAGAAAACATGCGTTTGGGGAAGAGCGGGAATATCTCGTTCTTAAACTTGCTTATGGCGAACTTACTCTCATGGTTCCCGCCGATAACACCGATGAGGTTGGCCTTCGTGAAGTCATCAACGATGAAGAGGTTGAAGAGGTATTTGCTGTCCTTCGTAAGAAGGAGGCTCGCATGCCTACCAATTGGTCTCGTCGTTTTAAGAACCACGTCGAAAAGCTCAAGTCTGGTGACATCTATCAGGTAGCAGAAGTTGTTCGTAATCTTTCCATCCGCGAAAAAGACAAGGGTTTGTCAGCAGGCGAGAAGCGGATGTTAAGCAAGGCTCGTCAGATCCTTGTTTCTGAGCTTACTTTTGCGATTGGCGTCAGCGAAGAAGAAGCTGAAGGCAAACTTAACGAGGCGCTTGTATAAAGCAGTTATATAAAGGCTCGTCTCGTGAGCACTTGAAGGCTTGGTATTTAGCTTTCACCCTTTAGTACCGATAGAACTACATGAATGTTCTTGGCGCGTTTAAATCGCAAGCCCTTGAGGGTTCTTCGGATTTAAAGCGGTCGGTCAGCCTTCATTCAGAGATATTCGTTGAGATTGCACGACTATCAATTGTTGGCGCGACCACTATGGCCGGCTATCAGATGTCCTTTGACGAAAATGTTGTTGGCGTCCCGATGAGTACCGTGCTGGGCACGGTATTAGGGGCCTGTCTGGGCTATGTGATTGGTGGTGTTGTAGGCAGGTTTTTGCGGCGCTCTATGGGAGTTGTCGAACGAGCAATTGATCCCATTCCTGCCCATGTTCTTTTTATGGGCGTTCTCGGCGGGTTGATACTGGGCGGTTTCGGTGCCCTCTTGGGCCTGCCCATCGCAAAACTTATTGTTGGTGGTTGGGGCTGGCCCATAGTCGGCACCTTGGCTTGGACTGGCGCCTATGTGGGTTTCCAAGTTGGCTCTCGCAAAGCCGAAGAACTACTTGAATTATTTACTTCTCACGGAACGTCTGGTCTAGCCAGGCGTTCTTACGCCTCTGCATATTCAACAACTACCTCTCAGCCTGATGATGTTGCTCAAGATAAGACCCAGAGTCTTAGGTTGGTTTTGGTTGATTCGAGTGCTGCGATTGACGGCCGCCTTATTCCATTGGCCTCAAGCGGTTTCTTGCCTGGGGTTTTAGCAGTTCCTCGATTTGTGCTCGACGAACTGCAAGGTTTGGCAGATGCAGCAGATCAAAATCGTCGACGTCGTGGAAGACGCGCCCTGGAGGCGATACAGGTGTTGCACGATGACCCCGAGCATTCTCTTTTGATTTTGGACGATGAGGTTCCAGAGCGCGATGAGGTAGATGCCAAGCTGGTGGAACTAGCCCGACGAAGTGGTGCCAATTTGTTGA
>CAYGGL010000080.1:0-9742 GCA_964349215.1 uncultured Acidimicrobiaceae bacterium
ACCGTCCTGCTGGTGGGCCATGGCGCAAGGAATGTGATCTGGGTGGCGCTGGCCGCCTTGATCAGCGATCTGCTGGCCGCAGGGGTTGCCGCCGCGGTGGCACGTTCAACCTGGCGAGAGGCTATGCATCCCGGGTCCATCGATGCCGACGTTCGTGAGGAGTTCCTGCATACCTGTAAGCCCTATCTGGCCATCGTGGCGTCAGGGGCCATGGTCTCCCGGGCGGATCCGTTCGTCATCGGCATGGTGCTTGGGCCCTCGGCACTGGCTCTCCATGCGGTGGCGCTCAGACTGTTCCAGCTCTTTTCCGGTGCCATCGACCTTCTTTGTCTTGGTGTGATGTCGGGGACCGCACGGCTCCGTGCATCCGGTGAGTCCCAGAGAATCGGAGGCCTCTACCGGAAGGCCTCAAGCTATGCGGCTCTGGTGATCTGGCCGATGGCGATTCTTGCCATCGCCTACGCGGGTCGGGTGGCAGAACGTTTCGGGGAATTCCAACAGGGAGAATTTGTGGGCGTCCTCAGAAGCGTCATGCTCTTGGTACTTCTCACGGTTCCGGTCAGTGAGGCGTGGGCCGTGGTGTTCGGCGCCAACGAAGTCTCGGGGCTGGTCAGGCGGCAGTGGGTGGTGACGATGGCAAGCTTTGTTGTCACAGCGGCTCTGGCGAAGCCACTTGGTGTTCCAGCGGCGTTCGTCGGCTCCATGGCGGGCACGTTGGGAGCCGGACTGTTCTTGTTGCCGGCCGTAGGCCGATTGAGTGGGCAATCAGTGGGAAAGCTCCTCTCTGGGCTGATGCGACCCGGTTTCCTTGCCGTTGGCCTGTTCGTGGTGCTTGTCGTGTGTCGTTTGTTTGCCCCGAACATCGCGACCGAGGTGGTTCTGGCGACAGCTGCTCTCGTTCTGTACGGAGTTCTGGGACTGTGTTGGGCCGTGCTCACTGAGGACCGACAACGTGTGTTTGCCGGTCTGGCCAGGGATTGAAGGGCGGGCCGGGTCAGCCGGCAGGTGCCTGCTCCGGTGATTCCAGGACCAGCATCTCCAGACCGGCGCCGGCGATGATGGGGAAGGTGACGTCGGTCGATCGTTGGTACGGACTCCGCTGAGCCCAGGACGATTTCCGGGTCTGGATGACCCCCACCTTGTCGAATCCTCCCTCGTAGAGCCGCTTCAAGACCAGGTCGGCGTCTCCACTTGGGGCAACGATCCATCTGACATTCGGATTGAGTCGCCATGCTTCTCGTGGCAACTCATTCAGCAGCGTCGTGGTGATAACGATGAGGGGTGTGTCGGTGGAGGCTATCGCCTCGATGAGTGGTGCCTTCGTCTTCTTGTGATCGTGCAGCAACCGTGCGCCCGCAAGAGAGGGGACCAACGAGATCAAGCCAAGTGTCGGGACCAGGATGGCCTTGTCGATCCGTGGTCTGGCATCAAGGAGACGATGGAATCCTGCGGCCATCAGCACGGCGACGAGTGGCATCAGAGGGGAGAGGAAGCGGGCTCCCCATTCCAGACCACCTGCGATGCTGTATTGAGTAGCCAGGATCGTTGCGAGAAAAACGGCGATGGTCACTCCGAGGGCCTGTTCCGTTCGTGAGGACTCCTTCCAGCGTATGGCGAGACCGGCAGTTGCCAGAATCGGCCAGGCGACGAGCAGGCCGCCTGCCGATTCGAGAGGTCGTTCGTCGAACCGAATCCAGACGGCGATCAGCACGGCCGTCGCGGCAAGGACGACCGCCATCGTGCCCCTGCGGGAGCGGAAACGAAGCGCCAGGCCGGCCATGCCGGCGCTGAAGAGGGCGAAATAGAGCAGGAGGTCGGAAAGGCCCCCCCCGGCGCTCCCTTCGAGCAAGAGGTGCCAAGCCCCGGGCAGGCGTCCCGGCCAATACGAGAACGCTCCGGCGCCCTCTCGGATGCCATCCTCGGCCACTCCTGTCCCGACGATCTTCCCGATGATCCAGAACTCGAGCTTTCGTGTCATCAGGATGGCGATCAACGGGATGGACAGTGCCCCAAGATGCACCATTCGCCGGTGCCACGGCGTTTCGACCTGGCGGAGGAGCATCCACGCCAACCCGAGGACGATGGCCCCGCCGAACAATTGAAACTCCGAACGAAGCAGGATTCCCAGGACAAGCGGGACGCCGAAGAGTGCAAGGGAGGAGAATCGCAACCCACGGCGGCCGATTCGGACAGCAGCGAGGGTGAGAAAACCGGCGAGGGCAGCGCTTGGGGCGTGTGCCCACATGACGTAGGCATTCACGAGAAGTGGTCCGGAGGCCGTCAGCCAGAACGCGGTTGCCGACCAGCGGGGATTGATCTCTGCTGTCAGGAGCCATGCGGCGACGGCTGCCAAGAGGGTGCCTGCCAAAGGGAGGAGGTACAACGCGAGGTGGTCACCGAAGACGCGGGTGAGCTGATATTGAGCCCAGGGGTACGCGGGGTGCTTGACGTAGGCAAAGTATCGAGTTCCCGAGGTCGTCCTGAAACCACTGGTCGCCATGATGGGAAACCAGCTGCCGCGCTCGTCAACCGTCTTCCCTGCGTAGTCGTATTCCCACCCACCCTGTTGAAGATTCCTGACCTGGAGGGCGTAGGCGCCTTCGTCACCCACCCAAGGGACGTCCAAGCGCATCCACGAGGCGCCTAATCCGAGGAACATCAGGAGAAGGCCGACGTGAAGGAATAGTCGGCGCTGGACCACCTGTGGACGAGCCGCCATTACAGGGTGGCTCGTAAGGCCTCAACGACCTTGTCCTGGTCGGATTCGGCCAGACCCGGATAGAGCGGCAGGGACAGGAGGTGCTGGAAGGCCCGATCGGTCTCGGGTAACGGGGAGTGTTGGTGAGTGGAATAGAGGGGGTGGTGGTGGACCGGGATGTAGTGGACCTGAGCGTTGATGCCTCTCCTTCGGAGGTCGCTGATCACTCTGTCCCGTTCTCCAACTTGAACAGGAAACAAATGATACGCGTGACGTGAACCCGTCGGTGCGGAGGGGGGAAGTCCGAGGGGCACGTCAGCCAGGAGCTCCCGGTAGCGGTTGGCGAGGTGATTGCGGCGGGAGACGAAACGTTCCAGCTTGGTGAGCTGGCTTGTGCCCAGCGCTGCCTGCATGTCGGTGAGGCGGTAGTTCCAACCGAGCGCAACCACTTCATAGTACCAATCGGCTCGTTCCGGCCTTCTCTCGATGCCGTGGTTGCGGAAACGTCTGAGCAGATCCGCCAGTTCAGCAGAGTTGGTGGTGACCGCTCCACCCTCGCCGGTGGTGATGTGCTTCACAGGGTGGAAAGAGAAGGTGCACATGTCTGAGCGGGCACAGTTCCCTACCGGTCCGTCGGGCGTCACTGCCCCTAAGGCATGGGCCGCATCCTCGATGACCAAACGTGGTCGCCTGCGTAAACGCGAAAGGTCAAGCGGCAGCCCTCCAAAATGCACAGCCACCAAGGCGTCGATCTGGTCCGGGACCTGCTCGAGATCGATGTTCAGGGTGTCGGGGTCGATGTCGACGAGCGCGATCTCCGCGCCTGTGTAGCGCGCACAATTTGCACTGGCGATAAAGGTCAACGAGGAGGTTGCCACGCGATCACCGCGACCGATGTTGCCCGCAGTACAGGCAGCATGGAGGGCAGCGGTGCCGTTGGCGAACGCGACTGCGTAGCGAGCGCCCGTTGCAGCGGCCAAGGAATCCTCAAAGACTCCAACGGCGGGCCCTTGTGTGAGCCAATCACCTCGCAGTACCGCCACGACGGCGGCTATATCGTCCTCGTCGATCGACTGTCGGCCATAGGGGATCATGGCAACAGTGCGGCAAGCTCATCGGTCGAAAGCCACGAGTCGTTGTTGTCGCTCGAGTAGGAGAATCCCTCATCGAGGGGCGTCCCTTCGGGCCAGGCCTCGTGTCCCCACCAGGAATGCTCGGGCAGGACGACGTAGACGTCCCCGGCATCGACGGCATGGCGACTTTCGTCCGCCGTGAGCAAAATCTCGTGGAGCTTCTCGCCTGGCCGGATGCCGACGACCTTTCGGGGGCAACCCGGAGCCATGGCCTCGGCCAAATCGACGACCTTCATGGACGGGATCTTCGGGATGAAGATCTCACCGCCTCTCGCCTGGTCAAGGGCGAACAGAACAAGGTCGACCGCCTGTGGAAGGGTGATCCAGAAGCGGGTCATCCGTTCGTCGGTGATGGTGAGATGGCCCTCGGTGCGCTGTTTGCGGAACAGGGGCACCACCGAGCCACGCGAACCCACGACATTTCCGTAGCGGACGCAGCTCAGGCGCGTGCCGCTCTGGGCGGCATAGGAGTTGCCCTGAACCACGATCTTCTCGGCACAGAGCTTTGTTGCCCCGTAGAGGTTTGCCGGGTTCACTGCCTTGTCGGTGGACAGGGCGATCACCCGAGTGACCCCCGAATCGATGGCGGCGTTGACGACGTTCTGGGTGCCCATCACGTTCGTCTGAACTGCTTCGAAGGGGTTGTACTCACACGCCGGGACCTGCTTCATCGCGGCTGCGTGGATGACGACGTCCACACCCTGCGTTGCACGCACGAGGCGATCGTGGTCCCGAACATCGCCGATGAGATAGCGGAGCCGATGCTCGCCGAGTCGTTCACGCATCTCAGACTGCTTCAGCTCATCACGCGAGTAGAGGCGAACCACGGTGTCGGGCCAGTGGGTGAGCATCCTTTCGGCAAAGGCATTGCCGAACGATCCGGTGCCGCCCGTCAAGAGGATGGTCGCGCCATTGAGGTCCATGGCCACCATTCTGCTCGATCGGCTTGGGGCGCACCGATTTGGTTCTGGTGGTCATGCGCCCCAGCTAGCCTTGCTGCATGGCGCTCAAGTTCGTGATCATTGGTGGCGGTCCCGCCGGCCACATGGCGGCAACCCACGCAGCTCGACTTGGGGCCGAAGTCACGATGATCGAGCGGGACATCGTCGGTGGAGCGGCGCATCTGTGGGACTGCATCCCCTCCAAGGCGATGATTGCCACAGGAGGCGCCATGGCACTGACCCGTCGCGCCATAGGGATGGGGCTCAGACCAATCGAGGCGCGCCTGGACTTCGAGGCCCTCCGAGCCCGCATCGCCTCCATTGAGGAGCGACTGAACCTGTCGGCGATCACCTTGCTGGAGAGTCAAGGGGTTCGCATCGTCCATGGAACAGGGCGGTTCCTCGGTCCCCATGACGTGGCCGCGGACACGGTGGACGGTGTCGTGTCGTTCGACGCCGACGCCGTTCTGTTGTCGAGCGGCAGCCGACCCCGTATTCCCGATTGGGCGGAGATCGATGGTGAACGCGTGCTCACCACTCGTCAAGCCTACCCCCCGAGTGAGTTGCCCGAACACCTCATCGTGGTGGGTTCGGGCGTGACCGGTGTGGAGTTTGCCCACATGTTCTCGTCATTTGGGTGCCAAGTGACGTTGATCGTCAGTCGCCAACAGGTCCTGCCGCAGAAGGACCCGGAGGTTGCAGCCGCCCTCGAAGCAGACTTCCTGCGACGTGAGGTCACTCTCTTGAAGGGGGCACGAGCCGTTGGCATCGTCCGGGACACTGCGAGCGTTCTGGTGCGCTGTGATGACGGCCGTGCGGTCAAGGGCAGCCATGTCATCCTCGCCATCGGCTCCATCCCCAATTCGGAGGGCTTGGTTCTTGATGCGGCAGGTGTCGACATGGACGCGGGTGGTTACGTCACCATAAACCAGCACTGCCAATCCAACGTTTCTCACGTGTACGCGGCCGGGGACCTTTCGGGGAAGCTCCCGTTGTCGTCGGTGGCCTCGATGCAGGGGCGCAAGGTTGCGGAGCACGTGATGGGCCTTCATACCCGTGATCACCGTCATCTTGATTACGACAAGGCGGCATCGGCGATCTTCACTGAGCCCGAAATTGCCGACGTGGGCATGGCAGAGGCCGACGCCTTCGCTTCGGGGCGAAAGATTCGAGTCACCAAGGTGCCGTTCTCCGCATCGGCGAAAGCGCTCATCGAGGGAGATGCGCGAGGCTTTGTGAAGATTATCTCCGACCCGGCAACCGGTGTCGTGTTGGGTGGTTCGATTGTGGGTCGCAACGCAGCCGAGCTTGTCTCGGTGATTGCGTTGGCGGTGACGGCCGGGCTCAAAGTCAATGACATCGTCGAGAGTCTGCTGGTGCACCCCGCACTTGCCGAGGCGTTGTCCGAAGCAGCCGAATAGCCGATACCCATCCCCCATCCCCCAATTCGCCGTCTTTGTGTGATTCGGCGGATGGCCTTACTCTGGAGAGACGAGAGGCGGCAAATGATCAGCATGTTGGATTGGTGGCCGAGGGCTCCAGGTGGCCTGTCGGCCAAAGCACAGGGCGACCAATGAGAGTGCATGCCTGTACCATTGTGGCCCGGAATTACTTGGCCCATGCAAGGGTCTTGGCTTCTTCGTTTCGCGCCCAACACCCCGAGGGTCGATTCACCGTGCTGGTCATCGACGATCGTTTTGGGGAGATTGCCGGGGAAGGCCAGCCGTTTGACGTCATTGCCCTTGGAAGCTTGGGTGTCGATCCGAAAACACTGAACGAGATGATCGTCTCGTACGGTGTAATGGAGCTGGCCACAGCGGTAAAGCCCTGGCTTTTGAGGGCATTGCTGGAGCAGGGGAGTCCAGCCGTGGCCTACTTCGACCCCGATATTGTTCTTTATCAACCCGTTGCCGATCTCTTTCATTTAGCCGACCAGGAAGCGATTGTCCTCACACCCCACCTCTTGACCCCCATGCCCCGGGATGATCGCCAGCCTGCAGAGAATGACATTCTGTCCGCCGGCGTCTACAACCTCGGTTTCATCGCGGTGGGAACTGGGTCTCATGTTTTTCTTGACTGGTGGTCAGAGAGACTCCAGCGAGATTGTCGGGTTGACCCCGCCCGCCAGTACTTTACTGATCAGCGCTGGATTGATTTCGTACCAGGGTTCTTCAATCCCCATATATTGCAGGATCCAGGGTGTAATGTAGCGTACTGGAATGCAGATCAACGTCGGGTCGAGTTGATGAATCATCAGTGGAGAGTTGGTGATGTAGCTTTACGATTCTTCCATTTCAGTGGCTACGATCCTCGAGTCCCTTATCTCCTTAGTAAGCACCAGGGAAACCGGCCTCGGGTGCTCTTCAGTCAGCAACCTGACCTTCGGATTCTTTGTGATGCCTACGGCAAGGCGTTGTTTGAGGCAGGCTATGAAGAGATGTCCTCAATCCAGTATGGATGGGGAAAGCTTCCCAATGGGATGGTAATCGATCACCGAATGCGAAAGAGTTATCACGAAGGACTCGTGAATTCCGTCGTTTACCGACACGCCATGCCGCCAAATCCTTTTGATCAGGGTGGTCTGACTCCTTTCATCGATTGGTTGAGGGAGCCTTATCCCCACCGGCCAACGGTTTCTCGCTATGCCAGCGTCGTCTACGACGAGCGGAAAGATGTACGCCGGGCATTTCCCGATATCGCTGGGTCGGATCAACGAGCTTTCTTGAGTTGGATGCATGATGCTGCACCTGTAGAAATGCAGGTTTCCGGCCGTCTCCTGCCGCAGAGTCCTGATCTGGCTCTCCTCTTGGAGAAGGACAACCCATCAGATCTTCTGTTGCCCGAAGGGGTCAATATTGCCGGCTATCTAAAAGCCGAACTTGGCGTGGGGGAGGCTGCACGGTTGGTACTTGCCGCGGTTGAATCGGTTGAAATACCCCACTCAACCTTGACTTATACTCGGACGATGAGTCGGCAAAACGCCCTTTTTGAAGACGAATCTAGTAATGATTATGCCTTCGATATCAATATCGTATGTGTGAATGCTGATCAATTTCCTACATTTTATAATGAAATTGGGCCTTCCTTTTTCCAAGATCGCTACACCATTGGTCTATGGTTCTGGGAGGTAGAGGAATTTCCTGAAGCGATGCATGAAGCTTTTGATTATCTCAATGAAGTGTGGGTGGCGACTGAACATATTCAGCGTGCGATTTCTCCCCATACCCAAAAGCCAGTGGTGACGATGCCGCTTCCCTTCGTGCCGACCCTCTTTGATTCCGGATTAACTCGGAGCGATCTGGGACTTCCAGAGGATCGGTTTATATTCCTTTTCTCATTTGATTTCTTGAGTATCTTTGAACGCAAAAATCCATTGGCTATTATCGAAGCTTTTGAGTTGGAATTTGAACCGAATGAAGGGCCACTGTTAGTTATCAAGTCCATCAATGGTGAGGAGGCCTTGGTGGACCATGAAAGGCTCTATGCTGCTGCGGCAGAAAGGCCCGATATTCTGCTGATGAACCAGTACATGGAAGTAGGGAAGCGGACCAGCCTAATGGCGCTATCTGATTGTTATATTTCGTTACACCGAGCAGAGGGATTGGGCTTGACCATGGCGGAGGCCATGAGCCTTGGGAAGCCCGTGATTGCAACAGATTATTCAGGAAATCTTGACTTCATGAATGAGAAGAATAGTTTCTTGGTTCCCATGACGCTCATCCCTGTCGACCCCCTGACGAGGACCTACCCGTCCACCACATGCTGGGCGGATCCGGATGTGAAGGCAGCGGCGAGCTTGATGCGGCAGGTCGTGGAGTGGCCGATCGAAGCGGCTCGGCGGGCAGAACAAGCCCAAACCGATCTGGCTACGCTGTGGTCGCCTCAGCAATGTGGTGAGCGTATGGCGAAACGTCTGGCGGCGATTCGTTCCGAGAGGAAGGCATAACATTGTTCGGACTATTGCGACGAGTGCTGCTGCGATTGCTTGGACCCCGACTTGACGAGATGAGCAATCGGGTGGAGCAACTGGAACGACTCGTGCAGACGGTCGACGGGACGTTGGCGGCAACCATGGCGAGCTTGGTCCGGCACGTCGAAACGCTGGGTCGCGATGCTGCATCGACGTCGGACAGCACGGGAGAATATCTTCAGGATCTCACGGCGGCCATCCAGCACATTCAGCGTCGATTGGAGGAGATAGCGGTGCCTCTGGCGGGTCTTGAGGCAATTCCGTGGATGTCGGACCCCGAAGCACTGTTGACGAGCGATGAACTTGGTCGACAGACCATCGGCTTCGCACGACATGGCTGTTCGGACGATGCACTGGGCCCAGGGCAGTCCTACAGGGCCTTTGAGGATCTTTTTCGTGGTTCTGAAGACCTTATTCGTGAGAGGCAGGGGATCTACCTTGACTACTTGAAGGACGCAGGGCTGGTGGTTGACCTCGGTTGTGGCCGTGGCGAGATGCTCGATCTCCTCGATCACACCGGTGTCAAGGGCATTGGTGTCGATCTCGACGAGGGCATGATTCTTCGTTGTCGCGCCAAGGGAAACCAGGTAGTTCACGAGAATGCCCTGACGTGGTTGCGCAGTCAGGAAGACGGGAGTATCTCCCATATTTTCAGCGCGCAATTCGTGGAGCACCTCGAGTACGCCGATCTCATCGAGCTCCTTGGTCTCTCCCTGCAGAAATTGCGTCCCGGGGGCCGGATGATCACCGAGACGGTCAACCCACACTCAGTCGGGGCGTGGAAGACCTTTTGGGTGGACCCGACCCACAAGGTCCCACTCTTTCCCGAGTCGTTGACGGCCCTGTTCCAAGGCGCAGGCTATGCGAGCGCCTTTGTGCTGTTTCCCAACGGTACCGGGCTGTTGGCCAAGGACCGAAGCGCCGAAGGCGAGTACGCCGTCATCGCCACTGCCCCAGGTTGAGCGAAGGTCAGGAGACCACGACGAGCACGTCACCGGCC
>CAYGGL010000081.1:0-9711 GCA_964349215.1 uncultured Acidimicrobiaceae bacterium
AGAAAGTCTCGAACCCTTCATCACTACAAATTCTAATGAGGGCGTGTGACAACGAAGCCCGACAGCGGTACTCGACCAAAAGAAAGTAGGACCTACTTCCCTGATAGACGAGCTACTACTGGGCCAAGTTGATCGAGGGCTGGTTCGCTTACCACTACATAGGAGAGCCCGAAGCGTTCACGCCGTTCAACGAGACAATCAACGACTTGATCGACGTTGCCAACAAGCAAGTGAGGACTTGTGATGACTTCGTCCGGGGTGAGTCCATAACGAACGGCTAGTGCTTCAGCTGCACCCATTCGATCGTTGGTGATATTTACCGAAAGAACCGAAGCATTCAATTCGATCTGGTCATAACGTGACCCTGCTGAGGCCCGAAGGACGCCAAGCTTGTTGATGAACGAAGATTCAGATATGTCAGATTCATCACGCGTCCCTGTTGCAAAGGTCCTTGGGGCGATGCTGATGATGTCTGCGGTTCTTCCCGCCAGGCTGAGTATTTTTTCACCTGCTCCACCTATCAGTATCGGTGGGCTGATCTGATAAAAGGGCAGAGGGCGTCCTTGCATGTTGTCGATCACATAGTGCTTGCCATGAAACGAAAAGGGTTTGCCATCCCACATTGCCCTGATGACAGCCACAGCTTCTTCTAAGCGGTCAATCCGTACTGCACCTGAGGCGAACTCAATGCCGGCGTCGTTATATTCGGATTTTCGCCAGCCTGCCCCGATTCCAAGCTCGAAACGTCCAGATGACAACAGATCAATAGTTGCAGCCTCTTTGGCCAACATGGCGGGATGTCGAAAATCGACAGCGCACATATATGTGCCCACCCGCAAGGTGGAAGTTGCCACGGCGGCCGCCATCAATGCAGGAAATGGAGCAAGTTGGTCGGCGAAGTGATCGGGTACTAAAAGGGTTGAATAGCCCAAGTCCTCGATCTTTCTTGCGGTTTCGGACCAATCGTGTCCATGGTCGAATCCCATCAGTGAGAGCCCAAAACGAAAAGGGTGCAAATTTGCCACATGGCGACGATAGTTCCAACCGGGACTTGCGAGCAGATACGGTACCTAAGGTGGATGCCCAAGATGTCGAGCTGCAAACAAAATTTCAGAGGTTTCCTTCTCTGCGAGCATTTCGCCATCGTGATTTTGCTGTTTTGTGGTGGGGCGGAATGGTTTCCAACGCTGGGTCATGGATGCAGGCGGTTGCCGTGGGGGCTTATGTAACCCAGGCGACCGGTAAGGCTACGTGGACTGCATTGGTTGCAGTTGCTGCATTCTTGCCCATAGGGATTTTGGCTCCCGTTGGCGGGGCACTCGCAGACCGCTTAGATAGACGACGATTCGTCATCATTGCCGAAACCATTGAAGCAACGCTGGCGGCCATATTGGCATTGTTGTTCGTTTTCGATTCAGCATCTCCGGGGCTCGTTACTTTGATGGTGTTTCTCGGAGGCGCAATGAGCGCACTTCGATTGCCATTTCATCAATCGGTCTTACCTGACGTTGTGCCGAAAGAAGATCTGCTTGGGGCAGTCTCTTTAGGCTCGGCACAATACAACCTTGGACGAGTGTTGGGTCCCGCGGCAGCAGGCGTAGTCATCGCCTTTGGCTCATTTGAGTTGGCCTTTTTTATTAATGCGATTTCATTTATCGCCGGCATCGCAGCATTTGCATATATTCGCCTTCCACACCGAGAGATCACTGACGAGGCTGGAATATGGTCTCGTATCCGTGCAGGAGCCGGCGAGGCTCGCAAGGAACCAGGGTGTCGTAGTGCAATTTTTCTAATTGCAGCGGTGGCTCTTTTGATATCACCATTCATTGCGCTGGTTCCGGCGATGGCCGCCCGCTTGGGTGATGGGGGAGTGGCCGACACGGCCGCTGGAACCGGAGCATTGACCACAGCTCAAGGCATAGGGGCTGTGCTTGGGGCCCTCGCTATCGTGCCAATGGCCGAGCGCTTCGGTAGACGCCAGATGATCGTTATTAATCTCATCGCTACGCCCCTGTTAATCTGCATTTACGCTTATTCGCCCAATCTCACCATTGCAGTAGGCCTCTTGTCTGTTGTGGGCATGGGATACATCGGTATTCTTTCTGGACTTTCCACCGTGGTGCAGCTACGCGCCCCCGTAGCTTTCAGGGCAAGAATTCTCAGTCTCTATTTTGTGGCACTGGGTGTGATTTATCCGATCGGGTCACTTCTTCATGGTGCAGTGGCAGATCTCATTGGTCTGCGATCGACCATGATCGGCTTTGCTCTCGGGCTCATAGGCCTGATATCTGGCATCAAGATCTTGTTTCCGCATTGGTTGAATGTCTTAGATGACCCATCAGAAGAGTCATCTTCAGACCCAATAGCAACAGAGTCTTTAGACGAGCCCGTCTCAATAGAGCCACTGATCGATGGACCAGCGGTACCCTTGGAGGGATGAGTGCGGCACTACCTGTAACTGGAGCATGGCGACCTGGCGACCCACCAGGTCGGCGTCGCTTTGTCACCTTTGCCAAGGATCGCCCCTTTGTTCTAGAAGGTGGCGGAATGCTGAGCGACATCACCATTGCTTATGAAACCTGGGGAGAGCTGACTCCCGATGCTGACAATGCGATTCTGGTTTGTCATGCCCTCACGGGTGATAGTCACGCCGCGGGTGGTTTGGTAGAGGGTCATCCAACTCCTGGATGGTGGGATGGGTTGATCGGTCCCGGTCGTGCGATTGATACAGAGCGTTATTTTGTTGTGTGTGCCAATGTATTAGGGGGCTGTCAGGGGAGCACAGGCCCCGCATCGCCTCAGCCTTCCCAGTCCCACTTGCCGGGTGCCGGAGAGCCTGGACGTCCATATGGGTCGTTATTTCCAGTCGTGTCTATCCGTGACATGGTCCGTACGCAGGTAGTGGTCGCAAATGAACTTGGTGTACGTAAGTGGTTAAGTGTGGTCGGCGGATCAATGGGAGGGATGCAAGCGCTCGAATGGGGTGTCATGTTTCCGGAACGGGTCGCCTCGCTGGTTCCCATAGCGACAGCCGCCGCCGCGAGTGCCCAACAGATTGCATGGTGGAGCATAGGCAGACGAATCATTCGCCTTGACCCAAAATGGAACGGTGGTGATTACTACGATGCCGCTCCAGGAGATGGTCCAACGGCAGGCATGGCCATTGCCCGGATGGTTGCTCAGGTGACTTTTCGTACCGACGACGTGTTTACCGATCGATTCGGCCGAGAGGTAGTAGAACCACTTGATGGGTTTTCTCTTTGGCAACGTTTCGAAGTTGAGCGCTATCTCGAATACCAGGGTGACAAGTTGGTCCGTCGCTTTGATGCCAACTCATATTTGGCGATGTCTAAAGCAATGGACTTGCATGATTTAGGTCGCGGCCGTAGTGGTGTCGCTCAGGCACTGTCACGTATCGGTGTTCCGACTTTGACAATAGGCATCACATCAGATTCTTTGTATCCCCCCTATCAACAGTTGAATATCCATGAGACATTGAGCGCTCAAGGAACTGAGAGCCACTACTTCGAGATCGACAGCCCTCATGGTCATGACAGCTTTCTTATAGATCTCGATCAGGTTGGCGCTTCGCTATCTGAGTTTCTCGACAAGGTCGAAAAGGGTTTGGTGAGTAATGAGTAATCAATCTGAAGAAGAACAGGCGTATCACCTCGAAACCCTGGCGATCGTGGCTGGGCGTAGTGCGAATGGGCGCTCGTTGTCAACTCCGCTGTGGGCGACTACCACTTATGAGTCTCCCACTATTGAGGAAGGGTTGCGCCTCGCAACTACTCCGCGGGCAACCGAGTTCTACAGCCGATATGGCAACCCTACTGTGCGAGCTTTTGAAGAGGCGGTGGCTACCCTGGAAGGCGCAGAGTCGGCCCAGGCATTTGCCTCAGGTATGGGAGCTGTCTCATCGTCTGTATTGGCAATGTGTTCACAGGGCGACCACATCGTTGCGCAAAGCCAGCTTTATTCGGCCACCTCACTGTTGTTTCAGATGGTCTGTCCGCGATTTGGAATC
Source organism: uncultured Acidimicrobiaceae bacterium (assembly GCA_964349215.1). Taxonomy (GTDB): domain Bacteria; phylum Actinomycetota; class Acidimicrobiia; order Acidimicrobiales; family CADCSY01; genus JACOTK01. The sequence goes on from CAYGGL010000081.1 coordinate 4,028, forward strand.
GATGTGACCTATGTAGATGCAACCGATTCAGAGGGCTTTGCTCAGGCCATTCAGCTGGGGCGAACTCGTTTGATCTTTGTTGAGACTCCCGCCAATCCCGTCATGCAACTTGTCGACCTAGAAGCGGTGGGAGCGATTCCAGGGCCGATCAAGGTGGTTGATTCAACCTTTGCCGGTCCGCTGATTCAGCGGCCTCTTGAATATGGTTTTGATCTGGTAGTCCATTCGGCAACCAAGAGTCTTGCGGGACACAACGATGCGACCTTGGGAGTGATTGCAGGTTCGACAGAGTTGATTCAGTGGATCTGGAGTTATCACACCATTCATGGTGCAGTCGCTTCTCCATTCGATTCGCTCAACGGCCTTCGTGGTATTCGTACCCTTGGAGTGCGGGTTCGCCAACAATGCGAGTCGGCTCTTCGTCTAGCCGAGGTTCTCGAGGGCCATGATCAGGTTTCTCGCGTCAATTATCCAGGCCTGGAGTCGCACCCTCAACGCGATTTGGCGAAGCGTCAAATGGAAATGAATGGATCGATGTTGAGCTTTGATTTGGCCGGAGGCATTGATGCCGGCCGTCGCTTTATTGAGTCATTGCGTCTTGCTCATGTTGCAACTTCACTTGGTGGAACTGAGACTCTGATGACTCACCCGGCTTCTACAACTGCTGCAAACCTGGTTCCAGAAGACCGCGAGATGATGGGTATCGGTGATGGTTTGATTCGTGTGTCGGTTGGCTTGGAGCACCCCGATGACGTCATCGCTGACGTTCTTCAGGCACTTGCTTTAGCCGGCGCCGGTTAGCGCGTTCAATCGACTGGCAGGGCAAAGACATCGACATCGACATCTTTGGCTTCGAGTGTTTTCCTGTGTTGAATGCCGAGTCGAGTTAGCAGTACTGCTCCGATCAGACAAAGTACAGCCGGAGTTCCGTAAGCCGCACCGAAGCCGAAATTGTCAGCAAGTCGTCCGATCAAAAATGCTCCGCCACCTGTGCCTATGTCCATAAAAGCAGTGAATGAACCGAGGGCCTCACCTCGTTCATGGTCATCAACTCGATCAACCGTAAAGGCCATAAGCGCCGGAAAGATGAGTGCAAAACCAGCGCCGAAGGCAGCAACGCCGATGAATGCAGCGGTTGGAACTTGTATCAATGCGAGAGTTCCCAGGCCTGCGGCAGCAAAGATGATGCCGATCAAAGAAATGGTGGTGCGGTTCGAGCGATCGGCGAGAGGCCCAGATATTAGCCTTCCTCCGATGACTGTTATTGCAAACACGGCATAAAGAAGTCCAGGAGATTTAAGTTCAATCTGGCGAGCGTAGAGACTCGAAAAACCTGTGATCGAGGCATAACCCATGCCTGTAGTCATGAGAACCAAGCCGGGCCCGATTGCCGCAGGATGAAGCAGGCGCATCTTGGCTTTTCCAAGCTTTGCACGTGTGGCCATTGCCTGGGTTCCCGATTCGGGAATTGACCATATGCAGGCAATGCCAATAACTGCGAGGGTTGCCGGGACGAACCACAAGGTTGTGAAGCCGTATCGGTCGATGACTAACTCGGCTATTGATGGACCAATTGCAATGCCTGCATATATAAATAACGAGAAGCGGGCAATGGCCCCAGCTCGTTTGTCAGAGGGTGCAAGGTCGGTGGCAACTGCAGCTGCTGTTGTATAAAACGCACCACCGGCCGCACCTTGAAAGAGGCGTAGGAAAATAACGGCTGCAACTGAATTGGCCATCAAGAAGCCAAGCGACGAGAGCGCCAGAATGCCCAATGCTCCGAGCAAGAATGGACGCCTTCCTCGAATGTCGATGTTTCGTCCGACCAATGGACGCACGAGCAATGCGCTGATTGAAAATGCGCCAACAGCAAGGCCCACCGAGCCCTTGTCCGCGTGTAGCTCGTTTCTCACAAAGAGCTGGATGGCAGCGTAAAACACGCCAAAGGCAGTGAAGTAACAAAGCGTCGCTACGTAGAGAATGCGTAGCCCGCCAAGTGTGGGGGCAGTTTCTCTCTGGGACGAATGGGAGATTGTCACGGTTCGTACAGGTTACAGCCGGGCCCTTATTGCAGATGATTTCAGATAGGGTTCAACGGATCGCCCTCACTGTTGTAGAGTGATCCTCTACGCGGACGTGGCTCAGCTGGTAGAGCATCACCTTGCCAAGGTGAGGGTCGCGGGTTCGAATCCCGTCGTCCGCTCCAAGAAAGTACAGGATCAAACGTGCAGGAAACCGATCCTGCCCTCTGACCGGTGAGTGACAAAGCTATGGAGACAGACGGGGGCGAGTTCGGCGAAACGTATTGGACGGCCGACTCCACATATAGCCAGTTTGATGGCTATCAGGCGGGGTTAGATGCAACAAGACGTTGGTACCAAGGACTGTGGCGTTATGTTGCCCGCCATTTTCCAGAGCCGTGTAAGGCGATTGATGTTGGATGCGGCTATGGGGCGATCACTCTGGAGCTACACAGCCGTGGGTTCGACGTGACCGGGTTGGACACCTCTGAGTGGATGGTCACTCAAGCAACTAACGCAACCCAACAGGAGTCCCACGTTTCCTTGTTGGTGACGCCGCCCACCTGCCCGAAGTCGGATATGGACTGATTACCTGTATTGAGGTGCTCGAACACCTTACTGATCCCACAGAGGCGTTGCGTGAGTTCAAACGCTGCTCGGCTCCTGGTGGGAAGCTAATTGCGACCACCCCGAACCTAAAACCAGGTATCCCGTGGTTTGATCCGGTGAAGGCCGACCCCACCCATGTCAGTGTCAGGGAAGATGACTGGTGGCGTCGGGAGCTTACTTCCGCTGGGTTTCAGAACGTGACGGTGTCCACATACTTGGCGATTCCGTTGTTATGGAAAGTGACACCAGCTTTGGCTCGCTGGCTTCCACTGGGTCGTCACGCCGGCCCCGGAGTCCTGATCGTAGCGTCCTGATTTTGCGCCACATGCCATCAGATTAGACATCACTTTGCGTCGAATAAAACTAGGCGAATGAAATTAGATGTGAGGTTCTTGGTGGCCAGGAGCCACCAGTCGGGGCTCAGAGCCTCCTTGGTCGAGGCGGAACGGAGGGTAGTCATCGGTCATCAGTGCCACATAAGCCAGCACACGGAAAATCCAACGGTTGCATCCGAGAATCAAGTCGAACATTCCCTCTGGATAACGTCCTTGTATCAGCAACATGATGCCCACCACCAGGGCAAATGCTCCCAGGGCACCGGCTCCACCGGTTCCTCCGAGTAGTACGCCAACGATCAGGTAATGAGGGATGGCGAGTAGCCACCACTTGATCAAGACCAGGCTGCGTGACAACTGGGTTGGGTAGACAATGTCGAGGTGTGCCGGATAGGAGGGATCGGGGTCGAGACTAAAGGGAGGGTATCGGTCGGTTCCCAGCCCTCCGCTCGTTGCGTAATAGCTCACCCTCCATGTCCAGCGGAGAACGCCGACGTTAAAGTCAAAGATGCCTCGGGGGTAAACACCGTTGAACAAAATCATGATTCCGGCAACCATGGTCAGCACTACGAATGCAATCCATAGAAATGCCAGGACGATGAAGTGAGGGATGGCAAGAAACCACTTTACGAGCCACTGCCAACGAGAAAGCGATGAGTCGAGATGAGCCCCCAGGGTGACTGGGCTGGGTCTATTGGTCCCACCAGGTTCCACCGCGTGGGGCTCAACTGATCCGTAACTCGCTGTTGTCACACCTTGGGCTCCAATGACGATCAAAGTTACCGAAGCGGCGATGAACAAAACTCCAACACCGAGGAGAATCAAGGCCAGGGGAAAGATGAATGGCACCTTTGCACCCACGTTGACATCGGCCGTCACGCCAGGTGATCCATCAGAGTTCATGATTACTACTGTCCAGCGTCCACTTTCGAGTTCCCATACCAGCTCTTGGGTGCCTATTCCGCTGGAAGATGCAGCCCAGAAGGTCTGCGCTGTAGGCAGCTCAATATCATCGCTTCCAGATCGGTTGCGGTAGAGGGGAGAATCACCATTTTCCAGTTCCCATATCTCATCGTGAGAAACCCCCATGAGATAGCGGTCGACATCAATTTGTGGGCCAATGCCGATAAACACTCCACTACTGCTTTTAGCGTTTTTTACGCGTAGGCGTATGTCTGCATCGAGGGAGTCAATCAGCCGGTTCGGTGTTCCGTGATCCGCAGTAAAGTCGATCTCTCCAGTTGTAACTGCAACAGTTAATGAGTTGATTCGATCCAGATCAGTAGAAAAGAATCCGCTGGAGTCACGACCAAATGTATGAGCGAAAAACAAGAGACTTCCGCCGATCATTGAACCAAGTCCGGGCAGAATCAGCAGGCAGCCAACTACCAGCGCTACTAAACGTCCTGACTTCATGATCCGCCCCTTTCGTGGATAACTGAGGCAGCGTAGATTCGCCATAACCCCGAAGGCTATGGACTTAAGTCCCTGATCGTCTTTAGGCCTAATGCGAGACAAGTGAACTAGTAGCCTCTATTGAGATGAGTCGAGTAGTTGTAGCAGCATTCGGTCCAGACCGCCCAGGCATGATCTCTGCTATCACGGGTGTTTTGATGGGTCATGGTGGCAATCTTGAAGACACCTCTATGACGGTGTTACAGGGCAACTTCGCCATGATGTTGGTTGTGAGTGTCCCAGAGGGTCAGTCACCCACTTCGCTCGAAGAGGCGCTCGCTCGTGACGTTGCCTCGTTGGGTCTCACCGTTGTTGTCCGTCCGCTCGACCTACCCCCAAATGCCGATGCCGAATCCGATACTTTTGACGGACAGACGAATTGGTCTGTGTCACTCCGTGGTGCTGATAGGCCTGGAATCGTTCATCGAGTGACAAAATTGCTCGCTGACCATGGAGCCAACGTGATTGACCTCTCAACTCGTGTAATTGGGAGTCCAGATGACCCTGTATATGTGATGTTGTTCGATATAGTCCTTGGCCAAACAGTTCTCGGCCAATCAGCCAAGAGTGATCAACTTCAAGCAGATCTGGAAACACTCAGCGAAGAGCTTGGCGTCGAGGTGTATATGCAACCCCATGAGCCCGAGTTTCTTTGATCAATTCTTCTACTGACGCTGTCATTTGATTGAGACGTCCAATTGACTTATCCGATTCTTCACCTTCCGCATCCGGTCCTGTCCAAGCGAGCACTTCCCATTGTAGAAATTGACCAAGAGGTCTTTGGGCTTGCTGAAGCCCTGCTTCAAACCATGCGAACTTCATCCCACAGCGTGGGGGTTGCTGCTCCTCAGATTGGGTTTTCCTTAAGGGCTTTTTGTATAGACGTCACAGGACATCGAAAGGCCGATTCGTGTCATGGCGAGATTGTGTTGTTTAACCCCGTGATTGTCCAGCACTCGGGTTCAGAGATCGCCAGAGAAGGCTGCATGAGCGTTCCTGACCTTACGGGCGATGTAGCTCGTTCAACAGAGCTTGTGGTGGAGGGGCTGGGCCTTGATGGCGAGATGCACACCTACGAGGTCAATGCTTTCGAGGCTCGTGCCATACAACACGAAATAGATCATTTGGACGGATATCTTTTTATTGACCGGGTGGTTTCTCCCAGTCGAGTGTTCCCTCGTCGAGTTTATAAAGATGACTAGTGTTGGCTTATGGCTTTTCCGCTTCGACTTTTAAACGAAAAAGAAGACATAATTCTCGATCT
>CAYGGL010000082.1:0-9698 GCA_964349215.1 uncultured Acidimicrobiaceae bacterium
ATTGGTATGGCGACCCATTCAACCTCAACGACATCATTTCAGGACTTTGGTATGTAGATCATCCACCCGAGTTGAACTGAGATCCGAATGACTGGTTGGGATGCCGTCTTGGTAGGTGACTGTGTTGGAGCGCAGGGATGGGATTCGGGGGCCTGGGGTGATGATGCCTACGAGGTTCATGGGGTCGGCTGCTGAGAGGGTGATGATTTTGCCGTCGGGGTCCGAGCCGTTGGAGATGCTGCGTCTTGTTTGGCGAAGCATCTCCAGTGCTTCAGGCAATGCGTATTGTTCGCCTACGAAACCGGTGACGAATCGTCCGCCTCTTATTACCCCTCTTGCTTCGAGACGGCGAAGGGCAAAAAGTAGATCTCGCCACGGAACACTGAATGACTCACGCATGAGCATGTCCTTGAACACCACGCCCCAACGTGCGAGAAGTTGTTCTGCCACTGCTTCAGCTAACTCGTCTGGGTCATGATCAAGCGTGATTTCTGGGATCAATGACCAGCGTCCTACGTTTGCCGGTGTTTGATTCATCCCCCTACGAAGTCCTTGTCGAGAAAGTCCATGCCGAGGGTTTCTTCGCAATGAGTGTCGGTTGGAACTTTGGCGGGTCCGGCTGTCGAGCAATGACCTGACTGCAGAGAAACCGTCAGCTGTCACGAGGCCTCGTGTAACCAGATCCCATAGGGCCTCTTCTACTTCAATGGGTTGGCGACGGATCAGACCCACAATCTCGTTGTGGAATAAGGCTCCGCGGTCACGCAGGCAGGCATAAACATCATCGGCTGGTCCGGGCCCCGGAAGACGAGGGGAGTTGTCTGCTCGCTGTGCCGACAATATCCAGTCGAGATCGTTGCGTAATTGAAAACTCACTGGGGTTGAGCGAGACGGAACCAGTCGCCCTCGCTCGCCGGGCGTCACCAGCTCTAGTTCGCCATCAGGCGATTGCGAGTTGGTGCGCAGTGCCAGTCGCCCCCAAGTGACTTCACCGGCAAGGCATAATTCATCAAGCCACTCTCGCCTATAGCCACTTACCCTGGCAGGCAGCACCGCTTCTTCCCATGCTCCTGATGCCAGTTCGAAACCTTGTAGCTGTTCTATAACAGCAAGAAGACCTCGTCGGCCCGTGAGTTGAGTGCCCGGTTCAATGTGTTGCCAGCGAGTCAAAAAGCGCAGGAAGTTCTGAGCGCTAACGGGCTCAATTTCGCGACGTCGTCGGTCGCGAGACCCGTGATGTATGCGAACCAGAAGGCGACGGGCACAGTACTGATCAGGCACGGATTGGTCGGGGTCAGATTGACCGGGGTCGGGAGCCGGGTCGAATCGCCCTGACAGAACGACCCCCTCTGCTTCAAGCGCTGCGAGACTCGCGAGGACTTGAGATGGTGAGAGAGTGCAGAGATCGGCTAGCTCTGATGCAGTGATGGGACCACAGGTGTCCATGTATCCACGAACTATTGCGATGGCTACTTCTTCACTATTTAGTGAGTCATCTAATGCCTCGATCATTGGCAGCCGTTCTACTGCAAACCACATCGGCTGGTTTTGAGTCAGATGGGTTGCAGAAGGTCTCGTGGTCACACCGGCTCGTCTGTCGGCAACGAGGTGATCAAACCAGGACTGCCAATCCGGTCGTGGGTTCACCAATACCAGTGACATCAACAGATCATGGAGCTCGTCTGGGTCTCTAGGGTTTGGCGCAGCCTGTGAGCGAACCTCTGCGATTGCAGCTGGGTCGAGTCGACCAAGTGCCCGAGCCTCAACAGGCAATCCGCGGGGCAATGACAGTGCTCGAGAACGGCGTTCTTCAAGAGGAGCATCGTCCAAGAACGTATAAGGCCGTCCATTGAGAATCTCATGGCTCGCAAGCGAAGGTTGGGTGCTTTCAACAAAGCGAACCTTGACGGCACCGGTTTCAATTCCGAGTATCAAAGCCTCAAGCCCAACGACGTCCATTGCCTCGTTTAAACAATCGTAAATGGTCTGGTTCACGAGTGGATGGTCTGGAATCTCGATTGGACCAGAGACATTTTCTTGACACGCAGCAAGAGTCGGAAACACTGCAGCCATCAGGTCGTCAGACTCCATCCTTTGGATGGGTGGAGGGTTCTTGCGTCCGCCTCGTTGGCGCAAAACTATTAGTGAGCGATTCAGGTTCCAACGCCACCGAGCGGTAAACATCGGAGAGTCGAGAACCGCATGAGCAAGCGTGTCACCAACTGTGGCTGATGTCAGGTAACGGGCTACCTCATCGAGAGGGAAACTGTGTTGGGGACCGAGCGATAACAACACGGCATCGTCATTGGCTGCTGCTTGTAGTTCAAAGTCAAAGGTGCGGCAGAACTTCTTGCGAAGCGCCAGTCCAAACCCCTTGTTAATTCGTCCGCCCAATGGGGCATGCACGATCAGTTGCATGCCGCCGGTTTCATCAAAGAAGCGCTCAATGATCAGTTCTTCAGCAGTAGCCAGGCCCCCTAGCTCGCCGTGTGCTGAAGCCAGATAACAGCTCAGCTCATCGGCAGCTCTTTGATCGAGCATGCATTCGGCACTCAACCAGGCCCGTAGTCCATCGAGGTCGCCATCGACCAAAAAATCATTTGCAGTTGCACGCAAGGTTGAAACTTCGGCTGAGAGCTCGGCTGTGCGAGCGGGAGCTTCTCCCAGCCAGAAGGGCACCGAGGGAGGAGCGCCATGAGCATCGACCACTCGAACGACACCTGGCTCAACTCGACGTATTCGCCAAGAGGTACTGCCGAGCAAGAAGATATCGCCAACCATGCTTTCGATCGCGAAGTCTTCACCGACGGTTCCGATAAAGGTATCCCCAGGGTCGAGCACCACTCGATAGTCGGCCACCTCGGGGATCGCTCCGCCCGATGTCAGAGCAGCGAGTCGAGCACCTCTTCGAGCCCGTACCACGCCATTTATTTGATCTCTATGTAGGTAGGCTCCACGAGCACCTCGACCCGTGTACACGCCGTTTGAAAGAAGCTCGACTATTTCATCGAATTGCGCCCTAGGCAGATCGGCAAATGGAAAGGCATGTGTCACCAGGTCATAAAGGTCATCTTCTTTCCACTCACCAGTTGCGCACTCGGCGACGATCTGTTGCGCGAGTATGTCCAGTGGTGCGACCGGGGGATGCAGCGCATCGAGTCGTCCGGCCTGGACGGCGCGCAATAGTGCAGCGCATTCGACCAACTCGTCGCGAGTCATGGGATAGAGGCGACCTTTGGGCACCCCGGCTCGTGAGTGACCTGATCGTCCGACACGTTGTAAGAAGGTCGCAAGGCTGCGAGGTGAGCCAATTTGGCAGACAAGTTCAACTGGTCCGACGTCAATACCTAGTTCGAGTGAAGCTGTTGCGACGAGCACCGAGAGATCACCGGCCCTGAGGCGGTTCTCGACTTTGGCCCGGCGCTCTTTAGAGAGACTTCCATGGTGTGCGGCGACTTGTTCTGGACCAAGTCGTTCTGCGAGCAGGTGAGCCATGCGTTCGGCCATGCGTCGTGTATTTACGAAGACCAAAGTGGTGCGGTGCGCCTTAACATGTTCACTGATGCGATCGAGCACTTCGGCGGTTTGTTCGGTTGGGGCAACTGCTTCGAGTTCACCATCAGGAAGTTCAATCGCAAGATCTAGCTTGCGCTTGTGGCCTTCGTCTACCACCACACACTTCGGGCTACCGTCATCATTCACACGATCTGGACCAGCACCCACAAGTATACGAGCCACCGTTTCTATAGGGCGCTGCGTTGCAGAGAGACCAACACGTACCGGTGGTTCAATGCATAGGTTGGTCAGTCTTTCTAATGTGAGCGAAAGATGTGACCCACGCTTGTCGCGTGCGACCGCATGAATTTCGTCGATGATGACAGTGCGCACGTTGCGCAAGGTATTGCGGGCACGATCTGCTGTGACCATGAGATATAGCGACTCTGGTGTGGTAACCAAGATGTGTGGAGGTCGGCGAACCATCGAGGTTCGAACCGACGCTGGAGTGTCGCCCGTGCGCACACCCACCCTCACTTCTGGCACGGTCATACCCAGCCGTTCAGCGATCTCGGCTATCTCTTGGAGGGGAACTTCAAGGTTGTGGTGAATATCGACCGCAAGAGCCTTGAGTGGTGAGACGTAAACAACTTGAGTTGCACATGTTGGCGATTGGTCCGCTTCTTCCGCAGTGCTGAGACTCTTATAAAGCGAGTCAATGCAAACGAGAAAAGCCGCAAGGGTTTTGCCCGAGCCGGTTGGGGCTGCAATTAAGGTGTCGCTGCCAGACGCGATAGAAGGCCACCCATTGGCCTGGGCGGCAGTAGGGCCCTGTGGGAACTTTTCTTCAAACCAGGCCCGAACGGCTGGATGGAAAGTATTAAGAATTCCCAAATTCTATGTCCCTTATGTCCGATTTGTCCCTATATTTCTTAGGTTTAGGCCTGAGTGAACAAGGAAGCCGCTTCCCGCGTGGAGAAGTGTGACCCAGGACACTAATCTTCCATCTGATCCTCTTGGTGATTCAAGAGGTCCCGTCAGTCATTTGGGAATCAGTCATTGGGAGTCAGCCATCGCAGAACGTAAGGGGATTGTATGAACGCAAGAGGAATAGCTAATAGCTCCTCTACGATCATCGACTTGCCTTCCATGGAAGGTGCCCCACCACCCATTTTTGAACTCTCCCATATTTGGAAGATTCATGAGATTGGCGACTCCACGGTTGAAGCAGCCAAAGATGTTTCGTTGGTTGTTCGCCAAGGTGACTTTGTCGGAATTACCGGGCCTTCAGGTTCAGGTAAGTCCACTCTTCTTCAAGTCATGGGGTTATTGGAACAACCCACTCACGGAACCATTGCGTTTCGTGGCGAGGCAGTCGAAGCTCTCTCTGACGCAGAGATATCGATGGTTCGCAACCGAGAAGTCGGCTTCGTATTCCAGGCCTTTCATCTTCTACCTCGTGCAACTGCTATAGCCAATGTTGAAATGCCTCTCTTGTATCGAGGTATTGAAGCAGACGAGCGCCGTGAGCGTGCTTATGAGGCGTTGTGCATGGTTGGGCTGGAAGATCGCATGGATCATCACCCATCTCAACTTTCTGGTGGACAACGCCAGAGAGTCGCGATAGCACGAGCCATTGCCGGCAGCCCTGCAATCGTTCTTGCTGACGAGCCGACCGGAAACCTTGACTCACGTACGGGTGCTGAAGTCATGGGCCTGTTAACCCATCTAAACCGTGAGGTTGGGGTGGCGATCGTTCTCATCTCCCATGACCCTGAGGTTTCAAGCTATGCAGATCGTGAGTTCAACATGCGAGATGGAGTTTTACGCTGTGTGCGTGAAACTCGAGCTGATCTGACAAGAGCTAACCGGCTGATTGTCCAGGCCCCTATGCGTCCAGATCAGACTGTTCTCGCGAGGCAACCCCGACGTGAGCCTCTTGTGGCGAGTCCCGTACCAGGTACTGCTGCAAGCGCAACCTTGTTGTTGGAGAGGCCTTCCAGCTCAGATAGGCATTCGGCTAGCCACTTCTCAAGCGGCCATCGTCCAGAGCCGATTCTCGGTTCGGTACATGAAGTTGCAGACAGGGCCCTGGCGGTTGTTGCATCCGCAGGCCGTCTTGCCACATGGACACTCCCTCCCGTAGCCAGGGGAACTCGAATCGCCGATGTTATGCGAATGTCATTTACCAGCCTCGTAAGTAACGGTCTTCGTTCGGTGCTTACGAGTTTAGGAGTGATCATTGGCGTTATGGCCATGGTTCTGCTTGTGGCTCTCGGTACCGGAATTCGCAACGCCGTTTCTTCAGAGATAGAGGGATTGGGATCGAATGTGTTGTTGGTGATGCCAGGTGGTGGCGATCTCCAGCTCGGCTTCATGGCCCCATCTCCTTTGACTGACTCCGACATCGAAGAAATTTCGGCGAAGCTTGGTTCTGAAAGTCTGGTTGGCGGCGCAAAGCTCGCCGGCCTACAGGCCAGTTCTCGTAGCACCCAAGAGTTTTTAAACGTTACGGGTGCAACAGCCAACGCACCAGATGTGATGGGCCTCGCTGTAAGCGATGGGCGATTTTTTACTCAAGAAGAAGATGACGCCGGAGCAAAGGTAGTGGTTCTCAGTACTTCGATGGCCGAGAAGTTCTTTCCAGGAGAGGAAGCTATTGGCAGCCAGATTTTCCTGAGGAATCAGGCATTTATGGTGGTTGGTCTTACATCTGGGAAAGGTGGTGGCCCAGTTGGGGGCCTTGGTAAATCAGACCTTGCATATATGCCAAGTAAAACGATGGGAGACCTTCTAGATCGCCCAACACTCGACCTGGCATACGTGCGGGCACCATCTCAAAAAGATCTGAAGACTTATAGCGCAATCATTAAGTCGCATCTTGCCGAAAAGTATCCCCAAGATGAATTCAGTGTTGCAGGCCAAGAGGAACTGTTGGGCATAGCGACGAAATTCTTCTCTATCTTTACTTATGCCCTTGCAGGTATCGCCAGTGTTTCGCTGATCGTTGGTGGAGTCGGGATCATGAACGTCACCTTGGTTTCGGTCACCGAACGAACCCGTGAAATAGGAATCAGAAGGGCGATTGGAGCCCGGGCAAATCAGGTTCTATTCCAGTTCATGGTCGAAGCCACTGTAACGGCGGCATTTGGTGGTTTAATCGGTCTTGGTCTGGCGATGGGCTTAGCGTGGTTAGCTGGAGAGTTTACTCCTGTGCCTGCGCAGGTCACCCCTCAAATCATTGCTCTGGCCCTTCTTGTATCTACTGCAACTGGGTTGATGTCAGGAATATGGCCGGCTCGACGAGCTGCCGCTCTCGACCCAGTACAGGCCCTGCGCCATGAGTAAATCAGTTATGAACAAATCAGTCGTCTATCCCGTCATTGAACTTCGTCAAACTTGGGAGTTGTCATGTCAAAGAAGCATCTGAAGGCTCTTAGATTCTCAGTTTCAATTCTTCTCGTCGGTGGTCTGGTCGCCGCAGTTTCCCAAGGTGGGGGAGGTGTCGCTGGAGCTGAAGTTACCTTGGTTGAGGTTGAGCAAAAAACGGTAACTGAGGCAGTTAAGGCCACTGGTACTCTCGGCGCACGACGTTCTTGGCCGGTATCGAGTGGTGTCAGTGGGACCATTCGAGAGATCTTGGTCGCTAATGGCCAACAAGTGAATAAAGGCGATGTGATTGTTCGCCTTGCATCAGAGGCAACCATTAAGGCAGCTGATCAGGCGGAAGCACTTTACAAGAGCGCAGTGGCTCAAAAGCAAATGTTTGATGCTTCAATAAACGGCGGCTCACCAAGTCCATCACCATCTGTTAATACAGCTTCATTAGGTGCTATGGCAGCTTCTCTGGCAGGTGATTTGGGAGCACTTAACCAAGCGACAAGCATGGTCACTGCTCAAGCCGGCCAAGCGGCTCTCCCTGAAACGATGAAGGCGCAGCTTTCAAGTATCGGTACTCAAAATGTTCTCAGCTTTGTAAACACTCTGCTCGCCAGACGCGGTGAGATTCAACGAGTAGCGGGCGATCTCGCTACGAGCAGCGGGAACGTGCAGAACCTGGTCAACACTTTGATTGCCACGATTAGAACTCTCGAAGGCGGAAATGTCCAAGAGATTGTTCCTTCGATCATGAATCTGAGCACCCAAGCCAGCACGGGCCTTGGTGACATCGTCACGTTTGCAACTGCACTTCAAAATCTCATGGGCCTCTTGAGCTTGCCTCCCGCGGCTGCCGATGAGATGCCTACAGACGCAGTTAGTTCGGTTCTGAACTTGCTGGGTGGACAGCGTGCAGGTATGGACTCATCTCTTGGAGGACTTGGTTCAAGTCTCGACAAGGTTCAAAAGAACTTGGTTCAGATTCTTGGTTCGACAGTTGCTGGCGTTCAGTCATCCTTGTCTGCAGTTGGTGGTGCAAGCACCAGTGCAATGAGTACGGCACTTTCTACTTACGTCGAAGCTGCAGCATCGATGAAGCGAAACGCAGCAGCGAAGAAGGCCGCTTTGGAATTGCGGGCCCCAGAGTCAGGGCTGGTTTCTCTTGGAACACTTTCAGGTACCCCCAGCGCAGCTGCTTCAGGTTCAGCAGGCATTCTAGATAGCCTCACCGGCGGTTCTGGCGGTGGTATAGACGGAGCGATCGGAAGTGTGCTTGGAGGTCTATCTTCAGGCGGAGGCACAGATCCTCAGCCGATCATCTCCGTAGGTTCTGACGTTGCAGGGGGGCAGAAACTCTTCACGATCTATGACACCGGAGCTTGGAGTGCTCGCGTAACTGTTGATGAGTCAAAAATTTCGCGGCTCGCCACCGGGATGCCGGCAATCGTGGCTGTGACATCTTTAGGCAAGACATTTCCTGCAACTGTGAACTGGGTTGCTCCAGTAGGCAGCAATTCGAGCGGCTCAGCATCGTTCGCACTAGAGGCTGGCTTTACTGCCTCACCAGAGGAGGCCGCCGCACTTCGCATTGGAACCAAGGTTGAGGTTGCGATCACCTTGTCTCAAGTAGGCCCGGCTCCTGTCATCAAGTCGGCTGCCTTAGTGAAGGATGGCGGAAAATTTAAGGTCTTTGTAGTCCGTGATGGAAAAACATTTGAACGCGAAGTGACATTGAAGGCAACAGACGGAGTAGACGTAGCGGTTGACGGGCTTGAAATAGGTGAGCAGGTTATTTTGGCTCCCCTGGAAATAGAAGACGGGCAAGCTGTAAAGGTAGCGGAGTAGGCATGAGATGAATTTGCCTACTATTCTCTAAAAGAGTGACGGGGGTCACTGAATAAGGGGGGCAAATGCGTAAGCATTTCGGGGTAGTCCTATTGGCAGTTGCTTCACTCGTGGCCGGTGCATGCGGTACGAGAGTAACTGGTACTGAAGCAATATCTGCTGGGTCACCAGGTGGCGTTATTGAGTCGCAGCCTGAAGACTCAGGATTTGGGTCGGGAACAACGCCCATAGCAAGTACCCCGACTGTGACCACCAAGACCGGTGGAACGCCTACTGCACCAAAGGGCGGAACTCCAGCTGCGCCAAAGGCCGGGCCGGGGAGTAATCCCGCCGCTGTCGCTGCGGTCCCAGGACAACCTCCAAAGACCGGAAATGATGGGCCCTCTGATGAAGGCGTCACCGATACCGAAATTCGAATAGGCGCATCAGGACCACTTTCTGGAATAACCGGCTTTGTGGGTGATGAAGCCTTCGGAGCAATCGACTCTTATTTTCAGTCAGTTAATTCCAAAGGCGGTGTCAACGGTCGAAAGTTACGCCTCATTACCTACGACGACCGTATGGATACAGGTCAGATGCTGGCAAATGTCCGCAAACTCTATGAGCAAGACAAAGTCGTGGGCCTGTTCCTCGCATTTGGCGACCCAGTTGCTGACTACGTCACTCGTAACAACATTCCAACCTTGGTCTTTGGTGTAACCCCACTGTCCTTTTCGCCGAAGTTCCCCACCGTTTTCCCCTTGGTGGGAAACGCGCTTTTGTGGACTCAAGAGGTGATAGCGGGAATCAAAGCTCAGGGGGTATTCAAACCAGGGATGAAGGTCGGCATTCTTTATGACACTCAGATTCTAGACGTCGGCCAGTATGTCCCATTTCTCAAGGAGGCATGGGAAAACGAAGGCGCGCAGGTGGTGGCGGCCGAGCCCTTTAACATCACTGATGCGGACTGTACGAGTCTTGTTATCAAGATGAAACAACTC
>CAYGGL010000083.1:0-9632 GCA_964349215.1 uncultured Acidimicrobiaceae bacterium
GCGAGTGAATTTAGAGCACAGGAGTCGGACTTCTTCTTGCACTGAGTCGATAACCTTCTCATCGTTGCGTCCACGTAAGGCTTGAGCAATCAGACGGGCAATCTGATACATCTCGGCAACGCCCATGCCGGCAGTTGTAACCGCAGCACTACCTATGCGGACCCCGCTCGTTACAAATGGGGACCTGGGGTCCCCAGGAATGGAATTGCGATTGAGAGTTATGCCTGCGCGATCAAGAACCTCTTGAGCTTCCTTGCCGGTCAGCTCGGCATCAAACGGCCGCAGGTCCACCAGCATAAGGTGGTTGTCGGTGCCACCGGAGACAAGTCGAAAGCCCTCGGTTGCCAACGACTCAGCCAAAGCCTGAGCATTGGCAACTACCTGAGCCGCATAATCCTTAAATGAGGCCTGGGCCGCCTCTTTGAAAGCGACTGCCTTCGCAGCTATCACGTGTTCCAAAGGCCCCCCCTGGAGACCAGGAAAGACTGCCTTGTCAATAGCCTGGGCGTGTTCCGCCTTTGAGAGAATGCAGCCGCCTCTTGGGCCACGCAGTGTCTTGTGGGTTGTAAAGGTAACGATGTCGGCATCGGGAACTGGCGATGGGTGCGCTCCACCGGCGACCAAGCCCGCTATATGGGCTGCATCAAACATCAGCAACGCCCCAACTTCATCGGCAATGGCTCTGAACGGTTCGCAGTCAATACGCCGTGGGTAAGCGGTGGCGCCGGCGACTATGAGTTTGGGGCGTTCACGAAGCGCCACCTCTCTGACCTGGTCAAAGTCGATACGTTCGTCGCTTTCGCTCACTCCATAAGACACAAATCTGTACATCCGCCCGCTGAAGTTAACCGGCGACCCATGGGTGAGATGTCCACCGTTGGCCAAGTCCATACCAAGAACCGTGTCACCAATTTCCAAGAGCGCCAGATAGACAGCTGCGTTTGCATTTGCTCCTGCATGAGGCTGAACATTCGCATGTTCGGCACCAAATAGGCTCTTCACGCGTTCGCGAGCAAGTTCTTCAACCTCATCAATGTGTTGATTGCCGCCGTAATAACGACGCCCTGGATAGCCCTCGGCATATTTATTGGTCAAAACAGAGCCAGTCGCTGCCATGACTGCAGGCGAGGTGAAATTTTCACTAGCGATGAGCTGCAAGGTTGTGTTTTGGCGTTCCAGCTCATCATCTAAGTAGCCAAAAAGCTCCGGGTCAGTTGCCCGAATACTGTCGGGGATCATTACGTCTCGTTTCTTCCCACGACCGGTTTAAGGGCAATGGGATTCCTTGAATGCGGATATGCGGCTCAGTCTAGGTGAACCGATATGTCAACGATTCACTGAGTTATTTCAGAGTCTGGCCACATCAAATTAATCATTCGGGCAGTCAGATCATCTAGTTCGCCGGCAAGTTGTTCAAATACTTCACGGCTGTAGCCGTAAGGGTCTTCTATATCGTCTATGTGCGATTCACCCAGCAAATCGCGACGCTCCCGACCGGCATGGAGATGACCCAGCCAAGTTTCAATTGACACATCTTGGGGTCGCTTTCCATTGGCCTCACCTCGACGAACAAGTTCTTTCAAAGTAAATGTGCGAGGCCATGCAGGTGAATGGACGGTCACTGCATCCCGCACGTGTTCTCTTGCCATGGCGATTACAAGGTTTGCAGGCTCCAATATCTGTACTGAATTGGTTCTACTGCGGTGCGATCTGATGTCAATGCCACGCTTTGCCAGCACCTCGATGCTATGGCGATCTGCCGGGCGACCGCTTTGCAAACGACCCGCTGAGTGAACATGAGCGTTTATCTTTCGCTCATCTATTCGTTTCCTTAATAAACCTTCCGCCATGGGTGAACGGCAAATGTTGCCCATACATAACACCACGATCTGAAATGGGTTATCGGATGGCCCGGCTAGATGATCAATCACAGCCTCAGGGTATAGGGAAGGTTCACAGACCCAGTCGGCGAATGATCCAACGACGGCGCAACATGTCCATGAAACCATTGCCCGTGAGGTTGCCCTCAATGACCAGGTTCCGGCTGGTGGCCGATGCAGCGCTTTCTTTGCCATCTACAAGCGCTGTGAGCGAATCACGCGAGGTGCCTGCTTGTCGCAGCCAGGTAAGTCGATAATTCTCGGCCGAAACCGAAGACGGCAATTCGTAGCGGAATAACAACTGTTCGGTGCCACCTGGATCTACAACGATGGGTGAGGAAAACACTTGATATTCACCATCTGAGGCAACGCCCTCATCTAGCTGGGCGCCCCCGCCGGTGGTCAATAGCTTCGAACCCTTAGGGGCATATATACGTACGTATCCGTTGTAGAGAGGGTTGATGGCAGTCTTTGTTCCCTCATTGCGAAACTCGATTGCCACCTCAGACCACATGACTCCGTCTTCGTCACGATGCACCTGATATCTAATGTCACGCTCTAGTTCGGCATTGGCCTTGCTTGCCGAGAGGTTGGCATCGACGACCATGAGGAAGTCCCCACTTGGCTTGGGCAGTGCCCCTGACCACGCGGTGTTGGCAATGAGATACTGACGAGCGGGGTCAGCAAACCAAAGCTGCACGTCACCCGCCCCTACCGAGACGTCGAGTACTTCGGCCACGTCAACTAACTTCTCAGGTGGCAGCTGAAAGAGTCGTTCAAAAACTTGCTTTGAAAGTTCGATCAGAAACTTCTTGCGTGGGTTGTCTTGTGGCTTCTTAAGTTCGACTTCGTAAAGAACCCTTTGATCGAAATCTTCTTCAGAAATCGGCTCGTCGTAACCAGGTACTTGAACCGGCCCGAAGACACCGACCAACTTAGCCATCACATGTTCTGTAATCGCCAGTACCCCGTCTACCTCGCCTCCTCTTTGGCGCTTGAACATCTCTTTGGCTTTTGCTGCGCTCGTTGGAAAATCTGGCCACCAGTTGACATTTGATAGCCCCCACCATCTGGGCAAGAACTCAGCCAGCACGGCAGGTGGCTCCATCGGGGGATCAGGGGGTGGCAATCCTTCAAATGAGTCGTAGCGCTCAAGATGAACGGTTCCTTTACTAAAGCTCAGCACACCAAACGACCCGATAAACCCCCCGGTTGGTCGCAGTTCAAGGGAGTCTTGAGCCACAACCAATATCCGAGCTTCGGCTTCACGAGCAGTCAGCTGAGCCAACAAATCAAGGCCTTTGCGACCTCCATCAAGTTGGGCTCGCGCATCACTAATCAGGTCGCGTACTTCTTTTGCGGGCCCTGACAGCACAGACAACTTTGCCCCAACCGGACCTTTCAATGCTGACTCGGCATTAACGAGATGGCTACGCGACTCAAGCAGTGCTGTCTCAGAATCGATTGCTGCTTGATGTAGCGGGGCCAGATCTTTGCCCTCTACCCCAACCTGACCAGAAGTCGTTGGAAATGCCTTAACAGCGCCCATGAGTAGCCGACTCGCTTCTATGCCCTCTTGACCCGCCTTCGTGGCGTCGTTGATGGCTTTGACCGGACTACCCAACAATGGGATTGGCTCCAACATTCCGAAGGGGAACCGGTTAACCGCCCTGCGTGCCTCGTCTAGATGTGCGTCAACCCGGGCCATGCGTTCGTTAGCCATCTCGTCATCTTTGGCAAGGATCGAATCACGAACCAACAACATCTCATCGCGTGCTCCAAGCAATGAAGAACGTGCGTCGCGCACCGAAGCTGCCAGCAAAATCCCCAAGATTCCCAAGATCACCGTGAGTGCCACGACTCGAGGACCGGATAAATAGCGCCGAATCGCGGCGGTTTTGGAATTCGGCATTATCTATACAATTCCCAACCGTCGAAATCTTCATCCATCAAGTTATTGCGCTCTTCGACAAAAAATTCGGGCTCTTTTGTATTACACATCGCTACGTCAGGGTGTAAAAGCAAATATTGATGAAGAGAGCTCGTTCCAGACTTTTGTGCCCCAATAACTAAAAAATTAGGCAGCATTCCTGATTGTCTCACCCAATGTGCCTTGTTGCAATGAGACGGGCACTACCGTACCCGTCTCATTTGAGCGCTGATAGCCTGCTATCCCATGGTTAGCCCCCACAACCCAGTTCTGGTAACAGGATCGAATAGGTCAGGTACCACCTGGGTCGGGCAGATGCTTTGTCTTTCAAATGAGCTGGCTTACATTCACGAACCTCTTAACCCAGGCATATGGCCTCGGTGGTCTGCAAAACCAATTCCGCATCGAAATCTATACATCTGTGAAGAAAATGGAGCGGAGTGGGAATCTGTAATCGGAAACGTTCTTTCTCGTAAATTTCCATATCGTCAACAAGTCGCTGATATCAGATCTGCGGTTGATGCGGCCCGCCTAGTCAGAGAACTCACCAAACGAGGCATAGGCCGATCACACTCCATAGCCACCTTGATGAAAGACCCAATTGCGATCTTTTCCTCTGAATGGCTTGCCGATCATTTCGATATGAAAGTCGTCATGATGATCAGAGGTCCACTCGCCTTTGCGGGCAGCATCAAACGCTTATCTTGGGCTTTCGATTTCAATAATTGGCTTGATCAGCCTTTGTTGATGCGAGACCACTTGGCCGACTTCACTACAGAAATAAAGCAGGCGGCTGAGAACCCAACTGATCTCATCGCTCAAGCCATACTCACGTGGAACGCTACCTATAGCTATGTCATGAAAATGCGTGAGCGACACCCTGACTGGATTTTTTTGGACTATCAGCGTCTTGCAAAATCTCCAGTCGAAGAATTCGAGAATCTTTATAGTGCGCTGGGGCTCTCCTTCAATTCAAAAGTTGCAGATGCCATTTCTGGCTATAGCGACAGTTCTAATGTCAAAGAAGTTTCCGCTGGAGATAAGGGTGGCATAAGACGTGATAGCCAAGCTGCTGTAGATACATGGAAAAACCGCTTAACACCTGAGGAAACCAGTCGAGTGGAACAAGAGACCCTTCTTATGTCGTCGAAGATCTTTCAACCCGACAGTCATGAGTCATGACCAACTCTTCACCAATTCCAACTGACATCCATACAACCTTCCTTGATGCATCTCTATCTGTGCTTGTCGTCAGCCATGTTGAAAATATGTGGGGAGCAGAACGCAGGTTGTTAGATATTGCTCCGTTGCTGGCAAGCGAAGGCGTTGTGTTGACCCTTGCCTCGCCTCCAGGCGAGCTTGCAGATACCTGGGTGGCGACTGGGGCCAATTGGTTGCCACTAAAGCTCAAGGCCCATCAGGGCCTACGAGCGCCTGGTAGCCGAAAGCGACCTGGAGCCGGCGCCTTGGTCAAAGAGGCAAGTGCAGTTGTGAGTTCATCGCTGGCAATTGCACGCCTGGCGAAGAGTTTCAACCTGATTCAATCTCATAGTCTAATGGCTCATCTTGAGGTTGCCCTGGCAGGAATCCTCACGCGACGTCCGGTCATCTTAGATCTCCATGACATTGTTGAAGAGGGGCTGGGTCAACGGGTCTTACGTCTTGCATCTCGACTTGCCAGCGCATCTATTGCAAACAGCGCTGCAACTGCCCAAACTGTGGGCGGGACAAGTTCAAAGGTTCACGTAGTACATCCCGGTGTTGACCTCAGTCGATTTTTCCCAGCCCCCAAGAACCATGGCATAAGGGCTGAATTAACTTCGCTCCCAGAAGCTCCCCTTATCGGAATTCTCGGAAGGGTTGACCCAAATAAGGGGGTTGACATTCTGGTCGAAGCTATAGGCCGGCCCGGGAACGCATTGAGTAGTGCGCATCTTGCAATCATCGGACAAGAGCATGTTGCATCAGCTGATTTCATAACGAGACTTCATAAACGTAGTGAAGAACTTTTAGGCTACCGAGTTCGGTTTATCCCCCCTCGCAGCGATGTCCCAGATGTTCTTCGGGCGCTTGATGTCATGGTTAATGCATCTCGTCACGAGCCATTTGGACGAACTGTTTTGGAGGCTCAAGCTTGTGGAATTCCCGTTGTTGGAACCGATGCCGGCGGAATACCGGAGTTCGTTGAGCATGGGAAAACGGGATTACTCGTGCCACCGTTTGACGTGGCAGCCCTGGAGGCTGCGCTCGAACAACTTCTGGCCGACAAGCCTCTCCGTTCTCGACTTTCTCAGGAGGGGGCCCGCCAAGCCCGTGAGCACTTCGGCGTTACCGGCCAAGCAAAAGCTGCAGCAGCGATATATCGATTAGCGGCAAGGAAGAGGGCGTAGGCTTTGGTATGTCCATTAATGCAGTCCTTTTGTTATTAGCTGCACCCATACTCTTGTATTTTTTCATCGACCTCGAAAAAAAGGGTCGCCCCGAAGTTACCGTCCTGTTCATCTTGGGCTTACTCGTAGTCGAGACTCTTATCTACCCATCACAAAATGATGTACCGGCGGGATTATTCAATGCGAGCTTCGCCGGCCGATCTATTCGAGTTCCCGAATACATCATTCCTATTGCATTGACCGCACGGATTTTGGCAAGAGGAATGCCACGGCGGGTGGGTCCAACTGCAATGGCATGGACGGCTTTTATAGCCTGGTATGGCTTTGGCATTATCGTCGGAAGCCTTTTGAACAACTCCTTTAGTGAAATCTTTTTTCAATCAAAAGCTCTCGTCTATATAGGTGGAGGGATAGCTCTCGTAGCAGGAGTCCCAGCCAAAAGGCTTGCCAACCCCATTGCATGGCGGAATCTTCTCATCGGCCTCGGAGGGTTGGTTGCTCTTATTTCACCAATGGCAGTCCCCAAAAATCCCATAAGAATCGATCTGCCTCGCCTTCCGGGGGCTGTGATTGGGATCATCTCACCTGATGCCGCAACAATTCTGGTAGTCATTGCCATTATCGCTTTGCTCTTCGAAGCGGCGAGACGCAAGCGCCTGCTTATAGCAGGAATTGCAGCCGTTCCTCTGTTGTTAAGTCCATTCATTGCAACCCAGCGAGCTGCCATCTTGGGATTGTCTGTCACCTTAGGAGCGGTGGCTATTGGTTCATTTAGTCCCCAGTGGCGTAAACGCATGCGAAGCACTCCAACCGAGGCACTGCTTCTGGTTTGCATCCTGATGATTCCGATTCTGGTGACCATAAGTATGAGGGCCCTATGGCCAGCATCACCCGGTTCTTCGATAGCCCCATTCGCCGATGTAGTAGCTGAGACATTTGTAGCCGAGCGCAAAGCCCAGTCTGCAGATACACGAGTCAACCTCTGGAGTGAAGGTATTGCTCAATCCAGCGATTACCCATGGACAGGGTGGGGGCTTGGCAAAACCTACGACGTAGAACGTGCCGGTCAACCCAGTGAGTCACTTGTTGGCGGTGGATTCCACAACATTGTCATCGATATTCTGGTGCGACGGGGAATTATCGGCCTTGTTATTTTTGTGATAGCCGTTTTCTTAACTTGTCGCGACTCATTGCTCGCGTGGCGACTACACACCAACCGCTATGCCGCTGTATTCAGTTTTGCTTGTGGAACTGCCTTCCTTGGCCTGCTCGGCAAGGGAATGGCCGAATCACTATTTGAAAAATTTCGCCTAGCCACACTTTTGGGTTTGTTGATCGGAGCAATCATTTCGCTAGCTTCCTCTACTCGCGAAATTATGAGAGACGGTGGCAGTGCATACCAACATGAACGCGAACCTGAGGGTGAGCTCTTATCTCAATGATCAAGCCACATTTTCTGGTCATTGGCGCTTATAAGAGCGGTACCACCGCGCTACATCACTACCTGCGAGTTCACCCAGAAATCTTCATTCCCGAGCGCAAAGAGCCGAACTACTATGCCTTTGCCGACCAAACTCGCCCATTCAACCACCCTGCCGCCTCGGGAAGCATTCGTACACAAGCTGAGTACGAATCTCTCTTTGCTCAAGCACGACAGGGGCAAGTACTTGGTGAGGTGTCACCCGCATACATGGCTGCATCTGGAGCGTGCGCTCGTATATACGAAGATGCTCCTGACGTTCGCTTAATTGCGATTCTGCGCAACCCAATCGAGCGTGCCTACTCCGATTTCCTTATGTACAAAAGAGACGGCCTCGAGCACGAGGAGCAGTTCATTGACGCTCTTAAAGATCAAGATCGTCGAGACAGTTCTCTTGACCCCACAAGTCATTACATCTCAACAGGTTTTTATTTCGAACAGCTCAGACCATATTTCGAAACGTTTGACCGTGAGAAAATTCATATCTTGTTACACGAAGAGTTTGTCTCTGAACGCGACCATGCCCTAATGGAAATCTTCAGATTCCTCGGCATTGACCACTCAGTTGAGATCCCAGACCAGAGCGCCTCGAACGTTTCGGGAGTACCCACAACTCTTTCTCTGCGTGCGGCTTATGCGGTTAGAAACCAAGTTAGGGACCGCTTAAGAAAATTTGTTCCAGAAGATCTGAAGCGCAAGATGAACTCCTCGCTGGAGCGACGGCTTACTAAAGAACCGCTGTCGCCAGATGCTCGTTCTTGGCTGACAGATATTTATCGATCTGATATCGAGAATCTAGGCGCCCTTGTCAATCTCGATCTTTCCAGCTGGCTGCGAACCTAGCGAGGGAGGATTATTTGATAACTCCTGAACTGGTGCCACTTTGGTAGCTGACTTGGGGGGTGGAAACCTTTTTGGAGCATTAGTTCCATTAGAGGGACGTGGCTGGGGTCGACGAACCATCGTGTCGTAATAATCACTTTTTGGCAGCTTGCGTCGAGTCCTATTGATGACCACGCCAAGCACATCTGCGCCGTGGTCATGAAGTAACGAGAGTGCTCGCTCTACATCTACCAGGTCATGGGTTTGACGATCGACAACGAGGATTACCGAACTCGCCAACGATGTCACAAAAGTAGTTTCCGCAAGTCCGACAAGAGGCGGACAATCTATCACCACGGTCTTTTCTCGATCGGTCAAAGCCCTCAAAACTCCCGGCAAATTTGAACGCAAAATCTCAGCTGGGTGGCGATCAGGCAAGCCTGCAGACAAAAAAGTCAGTGACGGCAGCGCAGTTGACTGTAGCAATGATTCCACTTGGAACTTTCCAACAGACGAAACACCTGGAGTCAGTTTTCCTTCAAAATGTTTATGCAAAACCGGACGGCGAAGATCGGCGTCAACGGCCGTCACTTCAATCCCCACCGAAGCAAGGGCCCAGGACAAGGCAACGGAAATCGTTGACTTGCCCTCACCACTTGTCGCAGAAACAACGGCAACCGAACGAGCTGACTTTTCAGCCAATAGAAACTCGACATTCGTGCGTAAGGCTTGCAATGCCTCAACTACCGCCGGCGGGGCATCACCGCTTACGAAGGCTCCGCTCTTTTGTCTACTTAGACCACGAAATGTCGGAACCTCACCCAGAACCGTTGTGCCAAACCTCGATCGGATCTCGTCGACTTCATCAACTCGCATACGATAAGCCGCCATGGCAATCGCCCCAAGGGTTGCCACGATCATTCCCAAAACCACCGAAGAAAACACCACCGGCTTCCTCGAAGGAGCATAAGGCTTAGCCGGTGGGCGAGCCTCATCTAACAAAGATAAGACGACGACTCCTTGGCCAACAGGCTCAGCAATAATCTGTTTGGCCATCGCCGTCGCCCATGGGGCTACCGCTTCACGTTGGGTACTCGATGCTCGGATGTTGAGAGCACCTGATCCAAAAC
>CAYGGL010000084.1:0-7826 GCA_964349215.1 uncultured Acidimicrobiaceae bacterium
ATTGTCTGCAGCGGACGATGCTTGGGGCGATGACGGCAACGGAAGAACTCAAGAGAGACTTTGCCAAGGTGTGGCCGGCTCTTGATCCGGTAATAGAAAGTTTGCACCCCGACAATAACGGCGGCGCAATGCTGCTTGGGGTAAACGGGGTTTGCATAATCAGTCACGGCGCATCATCTGAGAAAGCGATCATGAGCGCTTTGCGCATTGCCCAAGAAGTAGTTGACCAAGATCTTGTCGGGCTTCTGGAAGCAGCAACCAGAGAGTAAAGGTCGGGTCTAACACTGTGTCCGCAGTACCGTGATTCTGTGGCGAGTTCTTCAGATGCAGAGATTACGGCCTTGGCGCAAGCAATTGCATCTAAGGGCGAAGGTAAGCGTTCACGACTATTTAAGGCTTCATGGTGGAGTGAACGACTGCTCGACAGGGCTATGGCCAACTCAGGGTTTAAAACAAATCTGTTTCGTTTCGTCGACGTGTTTCCTGCGACCCTGGACAATGAAGACGTTTTAGGTCATCTCGACCAGTATCTTGCAGACGAATATTCTCCCAGTGTCATAAGGCACGCTTTGAGCATGGCCGATCGGTTTTCAGGGCCTGGGTCAAGCGTTGCATCTTTGGTCGCTCGACGAAATATTTTACGTATCGCCGGTCAGTTCATTGTCGCCACATCGCCGGCCGAGGCTTGCGAGGCATTGGGTGGGTTATGGAAAGACGGATTGGCCGCAACGGTTGACCTATTGGGCGAAAAGACGGTCACCGAGGACGAAGCCAATAGCTATAGCGCTCGGGTGAGCGAGATCATGAATGCGCTGTTGGACGAGTCACAGCGCTGGAAATCTCGGCCAATTCTTGAGGCCGATGATCGTGGATCTCTTGCTCGAGTCAACGTGAGTGTGAAGCCCACTGCACTTGCTCCTTCTTATGGACCGCTGACGGGCGAGGTGGGTCTTGCTCAGGCCAAAGAGCGCCTTAGGCCGTTGTTTCGCCAGGCTCGCCGGCGAGGGGCATTTGTGAATCTGGACATGGAACACTGCGACGTTAAAGACCTCACATTGCAGCTGGTATACGAACTGCTCGAAGAGCCTGAATTCGTAGACATGCAAGCAGGCATTGTTGTGCAGGCTTACTTGCGTGATTCGCATGCTGATCTAAAGGATCTGATTGCCTGGTCTGCAAGGCGTTCGGCACCCCTGACGGTGCGACTGGTTAAGGGTGCCTATTGGGACAGTGAAACTGTCGAGGCACAGGCTCATGGGTGGTCATCTCCTGTGTATGCAAATAAGCACGAGACCGACGCGAACTACGAACGTTGCACCCGTTTACTTCATGACCACCATGACGAGGTCAAGGCAGCTTTTGGCTCGCACAATTTACGTTCCATAGCGCACGCCATTACATATGCCCGCTCTATTGGTATTGCCGATAACGGCTATGAGATACAGATGTTGGCAGGCATGGCAGCACCTATACAGGCTGCCATTTCTGAGATGGGAATACGCTTGCGAATCTATGCCCCTGTTGGCGAGTTGGTTCCCGGCATGGCATATCTGGTTCGACGTCTTTTAGAAAACACTTCGAACGAATCCTTCGTGCGCCATCGTTTTGCAGAAGGTCGAGCTCTTGAAGAACTGTTGGGGGCACCCGTAGTTGATCTAGAAGAACTCGACGCCAAGCCAGAGGAGGGACTGGCTCGTCGTGACGCAACAAAGACTGAAAACCCAGGACCCCATTCACCTGAGCCATTGGCCCAATGGAGAGAAAAAGCAGTTCGAGCATCGTTTGGGGCTGCCATTGATCAGGCCGTTGAGCGTTTAGGGGTTCCGGTCCCTGCGATTATTGGTGGACAACGTATTCGCACCGCATCGGTATTGGTTTCACATGATCCGGCTAACCCCACCGTTGTGGTGGCAGAAAGTTCTGCATGCGGCGTCAGAGAGGCCGACGACGCTGTCGCATCAGCCAAACGTGCATGGCGTGATTGGTCCCAAACTTCGGTAGTCAATCGAGCCGGTGTTTTATTCGCTACGGCTGGATGGCTGCGCGAACGTCGAAACCAAGTAGCTGCACTTGTGGTTTTTGAAGTGGGTAAACCATGGGCCGAGGCCGATGCAGAAGTATGTGAAGCTATCGACTTTTGTGAGTACTACGCACGTGAGATGCATCGCCTCGATGCAGGGGGAGTAGTTGATTCACCCTTAGGCGAGGCCAACACGCTCCGATACCAGAGCCGCGGCGTAGTCGCTGTTATTTCTCCCTGGAACTTTCCGTTAGCTATTCCATGCGGAATGGTCTGTGCTGCACTTGTGACGGGTAACTCTGTTGTATTGAAGCCTGCCGAGCAGGCTCCGGCAGTTGCTGCCATGTTGGTCAAAGCCCTTGAGGCTGGGGGACTGCCTCCAGGAGTGCTGAGCTTTCTTCCCGGCCTTGGCGAAGATGTCGGATCTCGTTTGGTTGAACATCCCGACGTAGCAGTCATTGCCTTTACTGGTTCCAAAGCGGTGGGTCTTGGCATCAATGAGGCGGCAGCAGTGCATCGAGTCGGTCAGTCTCATGTGAAGCGAGTCATAGCCGAAATGGGAGGCAAGAACCCAATCATTATTGATACCGATGCCGATCTCGACCACGCCATTCCTGGGGTGGTTTCATCGGCCTTTGGTTATGCAGGCCAGAAATGCTCGGCCGCTTCTCGCCTAATCGTGATTGACCCAATTCATGATGAGGTAATCAGGCGCCTGGTTGGAGCCACAAAGTTGGTACAGATCGGACACCCCAGATATCCAAAAACCCATGTTGGGCCACTCATCGACGAAGAGGCTTATCAGCGGGTGCAGAGTTACCAACGCCTCGCTCGAGAAGAAGGCACCGTGGTTTTACAGCGCGACGATTTGCCCACAAACGGATGGTTTGTCGGACCAACTATTGTCACCGACCTCGAACCACAGGCTCGGGTGGTAAACGAAGAAATCTTTGGACCTGTACTTACAGTGTTGAGGGCCGCGGATTTCAATGAGGCAATTGCATTGGCTAACGGCAGCGAATATGCACTGACCGCTGGATTGTTCTCACGTTCGCCTATTCATATCGCACACGCTTCAAGCGAATTACGAGCTGGAAATGTGTATATCAACAGAGGCATCACAGGTGCGGTAGTGGGCCGCCAGCCATTTGGCGGTTACGGCTTGTCGGGTGTTGGCTCAAAGGCGGGCGGTCCCGATTACCTAATGCAATTCTTAGACCCTCGGGTTGTCACAGAAAATACCCTTCGCCAAGGATTCATCCCTGGCTCATAACCCAAGTAACGGAAGCCGCCGCCTTGGCTGCTAGCTTTGTCATCTTAGATAGGGGCCGTTAGCTCAGTTGGCAGAGCACTTGCTCGACACGCAAGGGGTCAGAGGTTCAAGTCCTCTACGGCCCACTTCACAAGAACCGGTTTGTCGTCCTAATCGTCGTTGATATGGCGGCGTTGTTGTTTTTGTTGGGATTGTTTCCGCTTGGATTCGAGGCGACGGGTTACCGAGCCACGCGTTGGGCTTGTGGGTCGACGAGGTGTCTCGAGTTTCAGAGCATCGGAAAGTTTGGCTCCCAGGCGATCTAAGGCTGTTTGACGGTTGCGTGTTTGCGAACGCTCATCACTTGCTACGGCTTTGACGATGGGGCCTAGTTTTTCCAACAATCGCTCTCGCTGGCGTGGACCCAGTGATTTGGAAGAGACAACATCGAACTGTGCTTCAATTCGGGTTTGTGAGCGGTTGACGTGTTGACCGCCAGGACCACTGCTTGTTGTTGCCCGAATCTTTATTTCGCTTAACGGAATGCGAAGCGACCGAGAGATCTCCAAAACCTCTCGGCGTTCCATCACTGAGCCTCCATCACAGGGCCTCCATCACAGGGGCAGATTGTCGTGACGCTTAGGTAAGAGGACCTCTCGCTTTGTTGACAGCATTTCAAGTGCGCTCGCTATGGTGGCGCGGGTCTCTGCGGGTTCTATGACCATGTCGATTAGGCCGCGTTCGGCTGCAATCCAGGGGTTTAGCAGCGACTCGGTGTAATCAGCTTCTCGCTGAGCCCTTACCTCGGAGGTTTCTCGTCGGTGCAGTATCTCCACTGCTTGGCGAGCACCCATGACGGCGATCTCGGCGGTAGGCCACGCGATGCAGACATCATTTCCCATTTGTTTTGAATCCATCACGATGTAGGCACCTCCATATGCCTTGCGTAACAAGACACATACGCGCGGAACCGTTGCACGAGCATAGGCACCCACCAGCTGAGCGCCATGGCGAATCATCCCACGCCATTCGAGATCTTTACCTGGGAAGAATCCAGGAGTATCAACCAGGGTCACCAGAGGAATGTTGAACGCATCGCAGAATGTGACAAATCGTGCGCCCTTCTGGCTTGCTTGAATATTGAGTGTGCCTGCCAAAGCAATTGGCTGATTGGCGACGATTCCTACAGCACGCCCGTCAATTGTTGCCAAGCCGACCACGATGTTTCGTGCCCAACCTGGCCAAAGTTCGAGGAAGTCACCTTCATCTGCAATAGATCGGACGACCTGGCTAATGTCGTAGCTGCCCGTTGCGGTTGTTGGCAGTAATTCTCCGGCCTCGGGCGTTAGCCTTTCAGGCGGATCATAAGTAGCCAACCTTGGTGGCTCTTCGTCGCAGTTGCCCGGCAGCAGTGACAGTATCGACTCGACGAGTTCAAGGCCCGCAGTCTCATCGGAGACTATTGCAGCCGCTACACCTGTGTGAGCGCCATGGACCTCGGCGCCTCCGAGATCTTCGACGCTTACCTCTTCACCGGTAAAGGACGCCACTGATCCTGGACCCATCACATAAGCCGAGGCCGATTTCGTGAATATGACGATGTCGGCCAGTCCTAACAACAAGGCCGGGCCACTGATTGTTGGACCTGTGACTACGAAGATGATCGGGACCACTCCACTACAAGATGTTATGGATGCTGCCGCACAACCCCATCCATGAAGTGCAGCGACGCCGTCGTTAACGTCGGCTCCACTGGAGGTGATCACAGCTACAAGGGGGATTCGTTCATCAAGTGCGACTTGTGCAGCATTGGCGAGATTCTTGCCACTCGTTTCGTCGAGAGCCCCTCTTTTGACCGTTGGATCGATGCGCACTTGTACGACTGCTCGTCCGCCAAGTTCGCTGACTTGAGCAGAAACGTTACCTGTCGATAATGATCGAAGCGGGGTAGGGGAAGAAAGATTCGATTCCATTGGTCTAAAAGTCATGAGCTCGTTGTCGTTGGCGAGGGATGGACCCCGGCATAAGAACCCGAGTTGTCTATAACCATAGTGTGAAGCGTCTCTTGTAAAGCACGGGCCGGAGCAGACAAGAGCCCTCTGCGGCGCCTCGCCACTCCCACTCGCCGACGACCAATGCCGGCGATCGGTACTCGAGTCCAATTTCCACTCAACCAACTTGGAGCGGCGCTTGAGGGAAGAACGGCTGCCCCGAAACCGTCGAAGACCAGCGAAGCAATTAGTCGCAACCCGTCTAATTCTGCCTTTGCTCGAAGTGTCACCGAAGCTTCTTCGGCGGCTCGATCGAGCTCAATTCTGATGGAGATTCCCTGAGGTGGTAGCAACAGTTCATGAGACGCGAGGTCTTTGATAGTTACTTCGTCTCGAGAAGCCAATGGGTGATCAGAGGGAGCTACGAGAATGAGGTCTTCTTCGAACAACCTGGCAACTACAACATCAGGGTCGGTTACCGGCAGGTTTACGACTGCTAAATCGATGGATCCTGAGAGAAGCTGCGGCAAAAGTGCAGTGGTATTGCCTTCGAGAACCGACATGCGGACCTGCGGATGAAGTTCGTGCATAGCCGTTAGAAGCGGAAGCACCAGCCAGCGACCCGTGGTTCCTATTATGCCCATACGTACCTGGCCGGCGACGACGTTGCGGATAGAGGCAACATCGGCCATGAGCGCATCGAGCTCAGCTTGGACCCTGCGAGCTCGATTTACGACCAAATTGCCCTCATCAGTGAGACATCCTGCCGAGCGATCGACAAGAGTGACCCCCATTTCCTTTTCCAGGCGGGCAATATGGGTGGAAATGTTCGATTGAACCGTATGAAGAAGGTCAGCGGCGGCCGAAAAAGTTCCCGTATCGGCTACAGCAGCAAGTGCGGCAAGTTGGCGGAGATCCATCGCTTTTAATGATAGCAAGTATTCGTAATACCTGTTGGACAGATCGCCTGGAGTGAGACAAGATGGTGGCACCCCGCGAGGAACCGGTCCCCCCCCGATCGATTCCTCGCCCTGCAATACCGGAAGAGACTGGCCCAAACCCCCCCGGGCCGGTCTCCTTCCATTTTTAAGGCGATTCAGCGGTTCTGAAGTACCTGGTAACGCTTTGAGTTCCATAACCGTTCATCGGCGGTGACCAGGGTGAGGTCATAGACGACAGCCGTGGCGGCGATAAAGAGATCGGCAGGGTCTTCATGGGTTAGATCCAATAATCGGCTCATTTGCGCCACTTCTTTGGTGAGTGCTGCATCACGCATGCGGACGGCGTTGAGCTGATTCTCTACCCAACTACGAGGAGATGCGTTGAGTTTGATCCTGCCCTTTTCGGCCAGCAGGAGTGTTTCCCAGACGCTGATCGGAGAAAGCCATAGTTCGTTGGCCGGGTCCTCGAGTTTCTTGGTTACTGATCGCCCCAGTCGTTTGGGCTCGAGTAGACCCCAGAGCCAAATATGGGTATCGAGTAGCAGCTTCAACTACTGAGAGTTTCCCATTGCGTCGTTTCACAGGCGGGAACCACAAGGTCTCCGGTCACCTGCCCAGAATCTGTCGCTGAACCTAGCCATCGATTAGATGAACGAGGCCTGGCCGGTGGATTGATCTCGGCGATCGGCTCGCCCCGGCGCGTCACAAGGATGGGTCGTCCCGTTTTTTGTACTTCTTGGAGTACGGAAAGACATGTGGCCTTGAACTTGGATATGGCTATCTCTTCCATTCGGGCATTCTACTGTGGTAACTGACCATAGTCACTGACCATAGTCAATCAGACGAGGTTTTTGCGGATGATGTTGAGGGCGCTGCCTGCTTTGAACCACTCAATTTGTTCTGGTGAAAGTGTGTGAGTGGCAGTGAATTCAACGGTTGTTCCATCGGGCTTGTTAATAAGGCACCGCACGGGAGTGTCAGGAGCCAAGGAACCAAGTCCGAGTACAGAGATGCGGTCGTCTTCGTCGATCAGGTCATAAGTGGTGGGGTCGGCAAAGGTGAGCGCCAACATGCCTTGTTTCTTGAGGTTCGTCTCATGAATACGAGCAAATGAGCGAGCGAAGATCACTTTGCCGTTGCGGAATCTTGGTTCCATGGCTGCATGTTCACGAGATGATCCTTCGCCGTAGTTCTGATCGCCGATAGCAACCCATGCCTGCTTTTGTTCGCTGTAGTGTTTGGCTATTTCCGGGAAGGTCTTTGTCGTCCCATCAAGTTGATCCTTTCCTTCACCGGCTGCGCCTGTAAATGCATTGATTGCCCCAAGGAAAAGGTTCCCGCTGATGTTCTCAAGATGGCCTCTATAGGTCAGCCATGGACCTGCTGCTGAGATGTGATCTGTTGTGCACTTACCCTTGGCCTTCATCAATACAGGAAGTTCGATGTAGTCGTTGCCAT
This sequence comes from uncultured Acidimicrobiaceae bacterium, assembly GCA_964349215.1. Taxonomy (GTDB): domain Bacteria; phylum Actinomycetota; class Acidimicrobiia; order Acidimicrobiales; family CADCSY01; genus JACOTK01. The sequence continues at coordinate 7,663 of CAYGGL010000084.1, forward strand.
CCCAGGGTGCAAAGGGTTCAAGTATTTGGAGTCGATTGCTGGAAGGCGAAACGACAACCTCGACCTTTGATGCATCTGATACATCTGACGGAGGAGCAATGAAGCCAGCTTCTCCCTTGTCGAAACCTCTTGCAGGTAGCTCTTCTCCGGTCGGGGGTTCCAGG
>CAYGGL010000084.1:7836-9472 GCA_964349215.1 uncultured Acidimicrobiaceae bacterium
TTCCAGGCGGAGTCCGTCGATCGTGTCGGTTGCCGGATTGAAATCGAGCGTGCCTGCCAATGCGTAAGCGACGACGGTTTCGGGTGAGGCGACAAACGAAAGAGTGTTGGGGTTGCCGTCATTGCGCTTTGGAAAGTTGCGGTTATAAGAGTTGATGATGACGTTGGTTTCGCCCTTTGCGATGTCGCTTCTTTCCCATTGTCCGATGCATGGACCACAAGCATTGGCCAGCACTGTTGCGCCGATCGCTTCGAGGTCACCGAGCAGTCCGTCGCGTTCGATTGTTGCCCGAACCTGCTCAGATCCTGGCGTCACCAACAACGGCGTCTTTGATCGCAGTCCTTTGGCCGAGGCTTGGCGAGCAAGGCTTGCGGCACGGGTGATGTCCTCATATGAGCTATTGGTGCATGAGCCGATTAATGCACTGCTGATTGTCAAAGGCCAGCCCTGTTCTTTCGCATGGATTCCGATTTCAGAAACCTTGTGTGCGAGGTCAGGTGTATGCGGACCGTTGATTTGAGGCTGCAAATCAGAAAGGTTTATCTCAATGACTTGATCGAAGAAGCCTGATGGATTTGCCAAGACTTCGTCATCTGCACGCAGGTCTTTGGCGACAGCATCGGCCTTGTCCGCAATGGCCCCACGTTCTGTTGCACGAAGGTAACGGGCGATTGCATCGTCATATGGAAACAGCGATGTAGTTGCACCAATCTCTGCACCCATATTGCAGATGGTGGCTTTACCGGTGGCACTGATTCCAGAAGCACCGGGACCGAAGTATTCAACGATTGCACCCGTTCCGCCTGAAACCGTCAACACTCTGGCGACTTCGAGAATGACATCCTTTGGAGAAGTCCACCCGCTCAATTCTCCGCTGAGTTTCACTCCGATGAGCTTTGGCCAGCGCACATTGAATGGAAAGCCAGTCATCACATCGACCGCATCAGCCCCGCCTACCCCAATTGCCACCATGGCGAGGCCGCCGGCATTTGGTGTGTGGCTATCTGTGCCGAGCATCATGCCGCCTGGGAATGCATAGTTCTCAAGCACTACTTGGTGAATGATGCCGCTGCCAGGCTTCCAAAACCCAATTCCATAACGGGCAGAGACACTGCGCAAGAATTCGTATACCTCGGCGTTGTCTCCAAGGGCTTCTTGTAGATCCTGTTTCGCTTCGACCTTGGCCAATATGAGATGGTCACAATGGACTGTGGCGGGGAGAGCAACTTGAGGAAGCCCAGCGGTCATGAATTGAAGCAGCGCCATCTGGGCCGTGGCATCTTGCATGGCCACTCGGTCTGGGCGGAAGTCGGCATAGCTGCGGCCCCGTTCGAGCTCTTGTGCGTTTGGGTCGCTCAAGTGATTTAACAGAACCTTTTCTGTCATGGTGAGTCCGCGCCCTAGACGTTTTCGTCCTATTTCAACACGTTCAGAGAGTCGCCCGTAGACCTCATCGATTAGTTCAATGGGGGTTCCTGCGGTAACGGTCATGATGACTCCTGTTCTTCTTGTTCAGTTCTTTTTTGATCAGGTCGTGGCTCAGGGTACTTGCATGTCTGAGCTATGTATACAAGTATATAAGAAGTGAGGTCTATCCGCTACAACGAGATCGCCGAAGACTTACGTCTTCGCATCA
>CAYGGL010000085.1:0-9293 GCA_964349215.1 uncultured Acidimicrobiaceae bacterium
GTTCGAGACCCTGGCGGCCCACCGAAATTATTAGAACTCTTATTGGGGCGCCGCACCCGGAGGTGGCGGAGTCGGCGGGCGGAGCGCATCTAGGCCCTGGAGAGCAGCGGGTGAAGGAGAAGCTGCTGCTTTGTTTGCTTCTTGAATCGCGTAATAGAGCTCTTCACGGTGAACAGTGACGCTGCGAGGCGCCTTGATTCCGATACGCACCTGCTCGCCATGTACTTCTAAAACCGTTATCACGATGTCGGAACCGATCATGATGCTTTGGTTCGCTCGACGAGTCAGCACAAGCATCACGGGCTCCTTCCATGGACAGTAAGCGTTACCTTAGGTCGATAATGCGCCCAATGCAGCCATAGTCAAGTTGAAGGGCACTAGGCAGGCACCAAGGGGCGGCGTACAAACTCGTCTGGAAGGGAAAGTACGACCTGACCCGCTTTTAGCGTGTGCCGATTGATGACAAGAGGACCGAGCAAGTTAGCCGTGGCTTTCTTTGGATCATCTGGAACTGTCACGATCGCCAACATGATCGCATCATCACCGGTTGAAAGTTCAAGACGTTCCACCGATTCATCATCAATCACCGGCTCATAATCGGGAAAAAAGAAGAGTGGGGGAACAACTACAAACTCAATCGATTCATCTTCGAGACAATGGAGTAATGAAAAAGGACTTCCTTCGCCTCCCCATGCCACCAAAGCAAAATGCTTCGCGTCAGGGAAGCCCATGATTCCATCCGGAAAGTAAATCTCCGGGATACCCGCTTCGCTCATAGTTCTCCGACCCTCTTAGTGACTAAGTACTAGCGGATGAAGTCCATCAATGACGGCTGCAAAGTGCGCCCCGTTGCCGAGAGCGCAGCTTTATAGGCCATCTCTTGCATTTGAAGTTCTGTGATGGCCTTTGGCAAATCGATACTTTCGACCTCGGCAAGAGCGTTTGTGTGATCAATGACGGCGTTATCCATCCTGGTACGCATAGCTTCGACCTGATGATATCGAGCACCAATGGTCGCCACTGAGTTTAGTATCTGAGTAGAGGCTGCATCGAGGTTCGTTAGGTCAGTTACAGCAAGGTCAGAAGGGTTGGTGCGCAGATCGTTGGCGATCTCGGCCACAACTTTGAATAGGTCAGTCGCATTAGGACCGAAGATTTCCTCGCCAGTCATGTTCACCTGAACCTGCATGCCCGGCGCAACCGCGCGCTGAATCGGAGAAGGCGATGGGCTTCCCAAATAGTTACCCGCAGCGTCGTAAGCCTGCGGGCCTGCTACTTTGCCGGCAAAAATAGGACGTCCCTGATATGTGGTGTTGGCAAGAGAAATCAGCTCCTGACGTAATACATCTACTTCAGCAGCGATTGCTTCACGCTCGCCCGGACCAATTGCCCCGTTGATGCTTCCCATAAGAAGATCTCGCACACGCCGGGTTACATCAGAGACCTTCGTCAGAGTCGTGTCTGCAGTGCCCAACCACCCAAGACCATCTTGAGCATTACGAACATATTGGCCAGATCTGCGTATATCGCTGCGATAGCGGAGAGCGGCAACCGTGCCGGTTGGAGAATCTGATGGCTTTCCAATGGCTTTTCCAGAAGAAAGATGCTCTTGCATTGTCTGCATACGAGAGAGATTTTCCTGCAGATTGTTCAATGCACCGGTGCTCATGGTGCGCTGGGTTATACGAAATGCCGAAGCCATCTAGGACCTTCCTATCGCCCAACCAAGCCGGTGCCGCCGATAAGTGTTGAGAGCATCTCGTCTACGGCAGTCATCATACGAGCGGAGGCCTCATAGGCACGCTGGTAGGACATCATGTTGACCATTTCTTCATCCAGATTTACCCCTGCTTCTGCCTCTCTTGCCAAGTCAATTTGTTCGGTAATCGCTCCCTGAATATCAACCCTTCTATTGGCCGTCTGCGCCTCAACACCTAGACCTACCACCAAATCTCTATAGAGAACATCAGGAGCAGTGATATCGGCTATGGATTGAGCAACGGCTCCGTCAAGTACAGCGGGGGCAGCAAGAGCGCTTGCGGCAATCAATGTTGGGTTCCCTAGCACCGTTGCGTTTACTTCGAGACCAGCCGGCCCCATCACAAAGAAATTTGTGCCTGTAGTGGCACCATCAAGTGCATAGCCAGTGCTGTGAAGAGCATTCACATCATCATGGACTTTTTGAGATACTGCCGTAAGTTCAGTTCGATATCGCACGATTACATCGTTCACAGAGGTTGCCATAGCGCCAAGTTCTCCACCAGCGTTGGTTGGATAGCCGTCGCGGTCCCAGACAACACTTACCGGTTGAGGAGGAGCCGGGTCAATCGATACTCTCAGCTTTTCAAAACTTGAACCTCTCACCAAGGCTGTCCCGTTTACGAAAACATCTACCGTCCCGCTGGCACCGGGACGAGTCGTAACACCAACTTGTCCTGCAACTTGGCTGATTAAAAGATCCCTCTGGTCCATCAGGTCATTTGCAGTTAAGCCCGAGTTAGTGGCCACCTGAATCGACTGATTCAGCTCGGCAATCCGCTCAGCAGAAGCGTTGATATCGATAACCACAACTCCCATCTGATCGATGAGGTTGGTGCGTAAGGCAACCATCGTGTCATCAGCCTGTTTGAAACTTGACGCCAAAGTCTTGGCTCGCTCGAGAAGTTGCGAACGTGCAGACGAGTCATCGGGTTTATTCGCAAGGTCATCCCAGGCGCCCCAGAAGTCGGCCATCTGGGCACCGATGCCAATGTCACTGGGTTCGGCAAATGCCAGTTCGATTCGACCAAGCGTGCCCTGAAGAGTCTTTGCCGCTGCATCGGCTCCGTGCTCTTGATAAGACCTGCTCTCGAGAAACTGATCTCGCAGACGAGCTACTGCGTCAGCGCGAACACCCTGGCCGGTTCCATTCCAGCGTGAATGAATAGCGGGGACCACTGGCCCGGCATCTGAACGCATCGTTACACGTTGTCGCGAATATCCTTCAGTATTGGCATTGGCAATGTTCTGGCCAGTTACATCCAGACCGCGTCGCTGCGCGTATAAAGAAGACAGCGCTATATGCAGTGAGGAAAAGTTTGACACTTACATGACCTCGTCAATCAAGAGAGGGTGGCTCACGCGCTCATTTGTCATGCCATGGGGTGAGTAAAGAGAAACAGGAGACTCATCAAATTCCATAAGGGCATCGCTCGTTGCTTGGAAACCACGAGAGAGAAGTTCACGATTGATTTTCGCCACAGAAGCTATTTCGTCGGTCAATTCAAGAAAGCCGCGGTGGTGCTCTTTAAAAAGTTCTTTCCATGGAGGAGGCGACTTTTCCGCAAGTTCCTTAAGACTTACTCCTGATCCCAACCCCATTTGTGCAGTTGCTGCATCAAGTTCTATCGCACGAGACAACTCGACCTGTTTGATCTCGTCCATAACTATTTGGACTTCACCTGTTGCGCGAGCCAGCCAACGCGAACTACCCGACGCCAAAAGCAACTGCTCTTCTTCAAGCTTGAACAGCAAGAGCTCAAGCAAGTGTCTCTCTCGCCACAGAATGTTTGAAACCTCACGAAGGCCCATTGGCGGAACTCCTTCTTCTCCAGTTAATCGATCGGCTGTTGAACAAACGACTTAAGCAAAACTTCTTCTTTATTCACGCGAGCAATCCAATCTGAAGTGCTCGCCCCACGGCGTCACGGCGATTTCTTACGTCGAGCTTGTCGTATATGTGTGAAAGGTGAGTCTTGACAGTAGGCAAACTGACAACCAGGAGTTGGGCAATCTCATTGTTGGAATACCCCTCTGCAAGACGGCGAATGATCTCCATCTCTCTTCTCGTAAGCAAATGGCTTCCGTTGGCATCAAATGACTTTCCATTTCCCACGAGCATCGCCAAAGGAGCGGCGGCAATAAAGTGCTCGCCTCTAACAAGGTGGCTGAAGGCCAATTGGATGTCTGCGACTTGTGCCTGACGCGTCAAGAGCGCGTCGGTTCCAAGTTCTCGGAGGGACTGAAGATCTTCGGCATCTGCTCGCCCAAGCAGCGCCATAACAACAGGTTTTGATTTCATCGCCTTAGCTCGGCGAACTGTTGCAATAGTTGTGACGTCAAGTTGAGTGCCGACAATAACCAAGCCGGCAATACCCATTCGAAGGCTATGAAGACCATCAGTGCCGCGATCGGTTTCTGCAAAAACCTTCACACCGATGTCATACAAGGCTGCCGAAATACCGCGGCGAAACAACGGGCATTCGTCTATAACTACGGCCCGATCAATACGGGGGCCGCCTGAACTGATATTTGCCGAAGAACTCAACTGATCACTCACCAAGGTACTCGTCATGATTCCTTTCCTTCGGTCGTCTTGAGAACAAATTGAGGAGCGAGATCATCCCCAAGGACGATCGAGTTCTGGTCTGTTTATGCCGAGAACTTGTGCATGGCACCACTCGAGTCGTCTACAGATCGCCGCCGAAGCAGAGAAGCCGACGACCTTGTGCGAGCCAATCTTCCTTTAGTGCACTACGCGGTCAACGAAATGCTCGCCCGCATACCTCGTCACATCAGCCGTGATGAGTTGGTATCTGCAGCACTTCTCGGTTTGGCCCAGGCTGCTCGCAGCTACAACGGAGACCGGGGAGTTAGCTTCGAAAACTTCGCAAGAAACCGTATTCGCGGTGCGTTGCTCGACGAGTTGCGCGACCGCGACTGGGCAAGTCGATCTGTTCGAGCAAATGCTCGTCAACTCCAAAAAGTCACAGATGATCTAACAAATGAGTTAGGTCGAGTTCCCGAACAAGCCGAAATAAAGAGTCGCCTCGGTGTTTCGAAAAATGAGATAGACAAACTATGTGATGACATTCATCGCGCAACTGTGTTGCACTATGACTCTCTTTTCTTGGAAACCGATTACAGCGACGCTATTGCCGATCGCCAAATGGGGCCGACTCAAATTCTTGAAGATCGGGAAACCCGAGGATGTCTCTCCGATGCGATCGTCGCACTTCCCGAACGTCTTAGAGTCGTCGTCGTTGGATACTTCTTCGATGAGCGCCCCATGCAAGACATCGCGGATGAGCTCGGGGTTACCGAATCAAGGGTCTCTCAAATGAGAGGTGAAGCGCTCGTCTTGTTGAAAGCGGCGCTCGAACAAATCGACACATCCGAAGCACCGCAACAAACAGCCGCCACCGGGAGAGTCGCTCGAAACAGGGCAGCCTATATAGCAAGCATTGCCAGCAACTCAGACTTCAAGAATCGCCTTAGCGCCAACCCTGTACCGGTTCCCAAGAGAGTGGCTGAAGCTTCAAGTCAAGCTGGATAGGGCTCCCGGATGGGATGGCAGGGCCCATTAACGATGGGGTTCAATTTTTCTCAAAATGCGCCGATGGATCCTTAATTAGAGCCATCGAGCCTTGGGGGCCATGAATGCAACGTCCAGCCGCATCAATAGTCATACTTGCCTGGAATGAGTGGGGGCTGACCCAGGCCTGTCTTGACAGTCTGCGCCCGACCCTTGGTCTTCATGATGAGGTGATTGTCGTTGACAATGGCTCAACTGATGGGACGGGCGGTGGCATTCGACGATTCCCTTGGGTTCGGGTAGTAACCAACCCTGAGAACAAGGGCTTCGCTGCGGGATGCAATCAAGGCGCAGCGCTTGCATCGCGCGACATAGTGATCTTTCTTAACAACGACACCTTGTTGGCCGGTAGGTGGATAGATACTTTGCTTGCCCCCTTCGATAACGACGCTATCGGCGCGACCGGGCCAAGATCTAACTTCGTTGGGGGGGCTCAGATTGTAGAGAACGTGGACTACGACGTTGCCCAGACTTCTAAATTGAGACCTTTTGTTCGCCATTGGGAGGCCACGCATCAAAACCAAACCAGCGAAGTTAAGCACTTGGTTGGCTTTTGCCTTGCTGTCAGACGCTCAGTGTTTGAAGAAATCGGCGGCTTCGACGAGGGCTTTGGAATCGGTGGCTATGAAGACGATGATCTATGTGCTCGCATTCGCGAGAAGGGTTTAAAGCTACTCATAACTCACGGTTCATTCGTACACCATCACGGGCACCGAACCTTCGATGCCAATGGACTCGACTGGTATGCAATTCAGCAAGATAACTCCAAGCTCTTCCTTGCAAAAAGAGGTGCTGAAGCCGAATCGAATGCAGGCAATCAATCAGCGCCCATCTTGATTTCCGCCTGCATGATTGTGAAGGACGAAGAGGACACTCTCGGTGAATGCATAGCTTCGCTCGAGGGATTTGTCGATGAAATCGTTGTTTATGATACCGGCTCGACAGACGGAACTATTGAACTTGCTCGCCAAGCGGGGGCAAGAGTCGTAGAAGGTTATTGGGATGATGATTTTGGACGGGCTCGTAACGCCGCTTTGGAACACTGCAAGGGTCAGTGGATATTGCACATCGATGCGGACGAGAAAATCGAGGGGAACAAAGGTGTCGTTCGTGCCCTGTTACAAAAATCAACCACGGATGATGCGCTGCTTGTCGTAATAGACAACTTGGCACAGGCAGAAGGTGCGAATATGCACCACAAGGCATGCCGCTTGTTCCGTCGTAACCGTGGGCAGTGGATGGGGCGTCTCCACGAACAAGTTGTGGCCCGACCAGGTCAAGCTCCACTGCCAAGAGGAACTCTGGAAGACTTCCAGATCGTTCACTCGGGTTATCTCCCAGAGTTCGTTGAGCGGCGCAATAAGGCAGAGCGCAATACAAAGCTCGCGGAAGCAGAACTCGCAACTGATACTACGAGTGACCGTTCGCTTCTTGTGTTCAACCTCGCCCGATCACTGGCCTTTGCCGGGCGTCATGAAGAAGCGATCGAGCGTTGCTATGAAGCCAAGAAGCCAGGCAGCCTTCTTCAGGTTCGACGCTCAGCCCTACGCTTTGGGGCAGAGCTGTTGCTCTCAAGTGGTAGGCCTATGGAAGCCCTGGAATGGGTCCAAGAACTTCGTCCGCTGGCTGATAAACCTGCGGTCTGTAACTACCTCGAAGGAAGCGCCCGTCTGTTCTTAGGTGAGCATGACAAAGCACTTGAGTTACTTAATGATCTGGATGAACTCTGGGATGACGATGGCATCAGCATCAACGATGACATTGTTTTAAACCGTAGGGGCTTAGCTTTAGTCGCCGGCGGCATCTGGATTGAAGGCGCGGATGCCCTATTGGAAGCAGTCCAACACCAACCGTTATCCAATGCTTGGGGCCCGCTCGTAGTCGCTCAGTGGAATGCAGGGCGCAACATGGGTGACGTCATCAACGCCTTGCCTGATGAACAGATGCGAGCCGTGCTCGCACAGATGATGTTCATTGACCCCAAGGCTGCAGAGTCCTTTGGCAACGCACTTTGGGAACGCTTTCCCAAAGACCCGAGACTTCTGGGTTTTGCTGCCCACCATGGACCACGAGTCGACACATTGACATGTTTGGAATGGGCAACACGGCTGCGAAGCGGTGGTTTAGCTCAACACTGCCCACTGATTGCAAGAGCCAATGCCAAAAATCTTGACAGCCGTCAACGAATACAAGCGGCCGCTGTAGCGGTAGGAGCATTCCAAGACGATAGGGGAAAAACGATACTACCCGAGCTGGCCCAAAGCATTGAGTGTGAACTCTTCGCGACAGTACTTATAGAGCTCGACGAACTGGCGCCCGAATTATTGCCCATATTTATTACTGCTGCGGCAAGTACTCCACAGCGGTGTGTGGAACTGGCGAAGACCCTCGAAGAACTTGGTGCTGAAGAACAAGCTCAAGCAATCAGACAACATGCCGACAGGATTGGTGTGTAAGGGCAAACGCACACACACGACATACATATAAAAAAAATAAAAGAACCTCAAGTTATAAATCTGTGAGCCGATCACCATTGGGAGCCGCCAAATGCGGCGAACCATAAGAGGCCCCAGGGAATGAGGTCTCGACCCACTCAAGGAGGAAATCATGGGTCTACGTATCAATCAGAACATTGCGGCCATGAACGCCTACCGCAACCTTGCGGTAACTGACGATCACATGGCAAAGAGCCTAGAGAAGCTGTCTTCAGGCTTTCGTATCAACCGTGCAGCCGACGATGCTTCCGGTCTTTCGGTTTCTGAGCGTCTTCGCTCACAAATCGGTGGCTTGAAGATGAGCGTTCGTAACGCTCAAGACGGAATCTCGGTAGTACAAACAGCTGAAGGTGCCCTCACAGAGACGCACTCAATTCTTCAGCGTATGCGTGACCTAGCCGTTCAGGCATCGAATGAAGGCGCCATGGATTCCACTGCACGTGATGCAGCGGAATTGGAAGTTACCCAGCTCGCAACTGAGCTAACCCGCATTGCAAGCACCACCCGCTACAGCGGAACCAAGTTGCTTGACGGCACCTTCCAAGGAACCTTCCAAATTGGAGCCAACGCCGGTGAATCTCTCATCGTCACCCAGGCCCAAACCTACGATTCAACATCACTTGGTGTGGCAACTCTTGACTTCACTGCCACGGGTGGCGCATCAGCAGCATTGATCTCGATCGACGCTGCTATCTCAACTGTGTCAGCCGGACGTGCCCGCCTCGGTGCTGTTCAGAACCGCTTCGAGCACACCATCGCCAACTTGAACGTGGCTATGGAAAACCTCGCAGCTTCTGAATCACGTATTCGTGACACAGACATGGCTGTTGAAATGGTTCAGTTCACAAGGGCGCAGATCTTGTCCCAGGCAGGTACAGCGATGCTTGCTCAGGCCAACTCGGCACCTCAATCAGTTCTCTCCCTCCTCCGAGGCTGAGTTCGAAGATACAAAGAAGCACGCAGTCAAGGGTGGCTTCGGTCGCCCTTGACTACGTGAACCACTAAGGAGAACCCACATGCAGATCAGCACAGTGGGCAACCTCCAGGCCATGCCAGTCACATCGCCAGAGCGACCGAATGTTGCGGCTCACCCTGTGGGTGCCCCATTCAAAGGAACGCAGTCCTCAACTCCTCAAGCCAGACCGCTTCTGGCCGATGAGACATCAGGCGTAGAAACCGCGGTTCATCACAACAGTGAGGTTGGCATGAATGTCGTACAACTTGTGGACAAGAAAACTGGAGAAGTCATTCAACAGCTTCCCTCTCGCCAAATTCTGGCAATGGCAATAGATCTAGCAAAGCGGCTAGAAACCGACAAGGAGTCTTGAGATGGCATTGAGCGTTGACGGATTGGTATCTGGTCTAGATACCGCGGGCCTGATCACTCAGCTCCTAGATCTCGAACGTCAACCTCAGGTTCGTCTTCAAAATAAGCGGACATCTAA
>CAYGGL010000086.1:0-8900 GCA_964349215.1 uncultured Acidimicrobiaceae bacterium
GAAGAAACAAAGGCGGCAACTGGCGACATAGTTGATACTGCGATTGCAGCGGGAGACTTCACCGTGCTTGTCGAGGCAGTACAAGCTGCAGGCCTTGTTGAAACTCTTAAGGGAACCGGCCCATTCACCGTGTTTGCCCCAACCGATGAGGCTTTTGTTGCCGCACTCGGAGCATTGGGAGTAACGAAGGAAGAGCTTTTCGCCGATAAAGAAAAATTGGCGACCATTCTCACCTATCACGTAGTCGCTGGTGAAACTATGGCGGCAGATGTCGTGGGTATGAACGGTAAAGACGTTGCGACCGTAGCTGGACCGTCGGTAAAGATCACCGTAGAGGGCGAAACCGTCATGGTTAACGACGCAAAAGTTACAAAGACCGACATCATGACTTCAAACGGAGTAATTCATGTGATCGACAAGGTTCTTCTTCCGCCTTCTTGATCATCGCCCCTTCGCCAAGCCATGACTTATTAGTTAGCCATGGCTTGATTATTAGCCCTAAACCTGCTTCGATCGCATCTATGTACGATCTTCTCCCCGAAGACCTCAGTGTGGTCGAGGCAGGGTTTAGGGAGGGCAAAGAGGACAGCCTCAAAGGGGCCTACGACCAATTTGGGTCGTTGATATACACCTTGTGCAAGAGGGCATTAGGAGAACATGATGCACCTGATGTAACTCAGGAAGTCTTTCTTGCAGGCTGGACTCGTCGAAATCAATTTGACCCCCAACGCGGCAGTCTTGGAGCTTGGCTCGTCGGAATTGCAAAAAATAAAATCGTCGACACCATCCGACGTCGTGAGTTGCAAAACCGAGTTGTTATAGACATCAAGTCTACATCTTCAGAGCCAGTTAAATTCGTGGACGTTCTCGCTGATCAACTGCTCTTATCGGATGCGATGACCAAGCTCTCGCCCAGTACTCGCAACGTTCTCGAGCTCGCTTTTTACGAAGAACTTTCACAAACCGAAATTGCTGAACGATGCGGGATGCCTCTTGGGACTGTGAAAAGTGATATCAGACGCGGTCTCGCAAGGCTACGGCGAAGCCTCGTGGTCCATGGAGAGCGGGAGATTACCGATGTACATAAGAAAATGAAAGACGTGGGTTCTGCCCATGAGTGAATACAGCGAACCAGAAGACTCAATTGAAGAAGAGATGGCAACCTTTGGTCTGCTTGCTCGCTCTATTGCGCCAGAAAATCTTGCTCTAGATCAACCACCTGAAGACCTGTGGGCCCGCATTCATGTCGCCGCGCTGGCGTCTGGGTCTAAACAATCAAGATTTAAAGTAAATAACGTTGCTCTAAGCGTCATTGGAATTGCCGCTGCGATCATTTTGGTAATTGGTGGAGGTTTTGTTCTTCTTAGAAATAGAGGAAACGAAAATATCATTCGTGAGGTTGCTCTTTCGAACGAAGGGCTTGATCCTTCGGGAGCAGAGAGCTTGGGCAAGGCCAAGCTTGTGGAGCTCGAACGCGGCCGTTACGGAATCAAATTAGATCTCTCATCTTTGCCTGAGCCTGAAAACGGCTATTTAGAGTTATGGACCATTGATCCGCAGGTTAAGACGATGGTGTCTCTAGGACCTTTAGAGGGAGAAGGTATCTATCGTCTTCCTCGCGGAGTTAATCCCGAGTCATTCCCAATTATTGATATTTCGATTGAACCCCCCGATGGGGTTCCTACGCATAGCGGAATCAGTATTCTCCGCGGCCGTCTTGTTTAATATCCGCTTGTTCGACGCTTAGTCTGTATCGAGATCGAGCAAACTGCGTTGGAGTTTTCCCAATGGAGTTCGGGGGAGTTCTTTGCGAAGCAGCAGTTCTCGGGGGGCACAATAGGCAGGGAGTTCAGCCTTTACAAAGCCTCGCAACTCTTCGAGTGTGGGCGGATCTCCGGCGTCTAAAGCTACAACGAAGGCAACGACTCGTGAACCCCAGTCCGGGTCAGGGCGTCCTGAGATTCCAACGTCTTTGACCTTGGGGTGATTGCGCAAGATGGCCTCGACGGGTTCAGGCCAGATCTTTTCTCCTCCACTGACTACAACATCTCCTATTCGCCCGGTCACGCTTACAGCTCCAGTCGAAGGGTCGACCGAGCCGCCGTCTCCAGTGTGCAGCCACCCAGTTTTGTCGACCAGAGATATCTCCTTTTCCCCAACTCGATAGCAACGTCCGACCATAGGTGAACGGATTAAGAGCTCTCCGTCCATAGAGCGAACTTCCACGTCGTCAAGTGGTGTGCCGTCATAAACAACCCCACTCCCCGTTTCAGTCATGCCATAGGTGGTTACAACGTTGGAGGGGAGGTCCTCTGGCATAGAAGAACCACCGAGCAAAACGGTCCGGAATCGGTCAGTGTTCGCCCGAGCCAGAGCAGTGGTAACCAGTGATACGAGAGTTGCACCATTGCGGGCAGCTCCCTCAACCTCATCGGGATCAAATCCGTCTTGGACAGTAAGAGGGGTATCGGTAATGACGGCTCTGGTGATTACGGAGAGCCCACCAATATGTGCAAGAGGTAGACAGGCCAACCAATGGTCCCTGCTGGGATCAACGCGAAGTCTTGAACTAGTGGCAATCGCAGAAGCCCTTATGGCGTCATGAGTGAGGACTACTCCCTTTGGTGCGCCAGTAGTCCCACTGGTAGCGACGACCAGTGCATCACCAGGCTGGGTTGCCACCCCACGAGCCAATTTGGTCTCAGTGCCGCTTTTGTCAATCAGCACAGACGGACGCAATATTTCTAACAAGTCATCAAGAGCAGATTTGGGCAACCGTATGTCGAGAGGCAAAAGCGTGTCGCCTGAGTCCCAGACTTTACGTAACAGAGGAACGAACGCAGGGCCTGTGACTAGCGTGGCAATAAGTCGAGGCACCTAGTGACCTGTGGGTTCAGCCTCGAGATAAGGATCTATCTCAACATCAAAACCAAGACGCATGGCAGTACTTCGGTACTCATTGATCTCGACTGACTGATTGCGTTCCATTGCCTTTGCAATGGTTTTTACCCCACCGTCATTGGCATGGTCGGCTGCATAGCTCGCCATATGCACCCCACCTCGATGATGTTCGGCCATCAGGTCCAGAAATAGTGCGTCAGCGGCTGCGCCTTGGGCGTCTCGAAGTTTTTTGAGTTGTTCACTAGTCGCCATGCCAGGCATTGCATTTGCGGCAACGGGCATGCCCATCCACTTCATGGCGACCTTAGGTCTATCTTGGCGCTTGAATCCCCAATCTGAGAGCTGTTCTTCCATGCGACCAATCTCATATTGCTGAAAGATCACAACCTCTTGAGCGAAACTTCTCACCACAGGGTTTTCACCATTGGAAAGTTCCATAAGTGCCATGTCGACTGCTTGTTCATGATGGGCAATCATGTCGAGGCAAAATCCGATGTCGACTGAGTCAGCACTGGCAGGACGCTCAGAAATGAACCAGGCAAAGGCCCCCGCCAACCATGCGGTGGCTGCCACCAAGACAACTACACGCCATAGGGGCATGCCGGAACGCTGAGTGATTGTCTCGTCTTCATTCGTCATTGGGCCCATTCTCGCGCACAGGCAATGGCATTACTTCGCGCAATTTTGTTGGCGTTAGTTCGAGTAAGACTCTAGGGTCAGTTGGGATGGAGGAGGCCGCCCGGCTTCCAACCGGCAAAGGGGGGTCCATGAGCCGCAGCTATCCAGTAATTTCGGCCGATTCGCATATTACAGAGCCGCCGAATACCTATATCGATTACATAGACGCGTCCTGGAAGGACAAGGCGCCACACATGATCGATGGTGGCGAAGGGATAGGCGATCTATTTATCATTGATGGCCTCGCGATGCCGGTGCCCATGGGCCTCGTTGCGGCTGCGGGCAAGCCTCCTGAAGAGATCAAAATTTCTGGTGTTAAATTCGACCAGCTTCACCGAGGTGGTTGGGATCCAGACGCTCGTCTTGTTGATCAAGATCGAGACGGGGTCCAGGCTGAAGTGATCTATCCAACTGTTGGAATGTTGTTGTGCAATCATGAAGATTTCGACTACAAGAAGGCTTGTTTTGATGCCTACAACCGCTGGATGGCCTCATATTGTGATGCGCACCCTGATCGTTTGCTTGGTTGTGGCCAAACAGCCATGCGCAGTCCTGAAGAGGGGATAGAGGACATAAAGTCGATCAAGGCCCTGGGGCTGCGAGGGGTGATGATGCCCGGCATGCCTGCAATGGCCGACTACGACTCGCCAATATACGACCCGTTCTGGGAAGCGGCCATTGAGCTTGATTTGCCGCTTTCATTTCATATTCTTACGACTAAGAGCGAACTTACTCGTGGGCCGGCCTTGAGTGGTTTCCTGTCGATCGTTCGAGGCTGTCAAGACATTCTCGCGATGCTGATCTTTGGTGGTGTCTTTGAGCGCCATCCAGAGCTGAAAGTTGTTTGCGTAGAAGCTGATGCCGGTTGGGTCCCTCATTACATGTACCGCATGGACCATGCCTTCAATCGCCATCGTTATTGGCTAAAGCCCGGCGCTGACCTGACTCGTCTTCCAAGCGAATATTTTGCTGAGAACATTTACGTAACCTTCCAGGACGACTGGACGGCATTTCGTTTTGCAGATGCGATGAACTGGAGACATCTCATGTGGGCAAACGATTTTCCTCACAGTGATTCGACCTGGCCTTGGTCGCAAGAACTCTTAGATAAGCACGCATCTCAATTGAGCGAAGAACAACAAAAGGCGATTCTTTGTGACAACGTTGCAGAGCTGTACAACATTGACGTCAAGAAGTTGGCTTCGGTATGAGCGCGCAGTTCGATCTTGTTATAAGAGGTGGCTCGGTAATAGATGGGACCGGTGCTCCACAGAAAACGGCTGACGTTGCTGTTTCTGACGGCCGCGTCGTAGAAGTGGGAAAGATTTCTGGCAAGGGTAAACGAGAACTAGATGCAACGGGAGCATTGGTTGCACCAGGCTTCGTTGATATTCATGCCCACTATGACGGACAAGCAACTTGGGACAACCACTTGGCCCCTTCGTCATGGCAAGGAGTGACTACGACCGTAATGGGAAACTGTGGCGTTGGGTTTGCCCCGGTTCGCCCAAGTGATCATGACCGACTGATTGAGTTGATGGAGGGCGTAGAGGATATTCCCGGCGCCGCTTTGCACGAAGGTTTGTCATGGCAATGGCAATCGTTTAGTGAGTATCTCGATGCCGTTGACAGCATTCCTCATGACATCGATGTAGGCGCCCAAGTTCCTCACGGTGCTGTGCGGTTAAACGTCATGGGCGAGCGTGGCGGAAATCGCGAAGTTGCTACCCCAGAAGACATTGAGCGCATGGCCGCACTGGCACGAGAGGGCGTAGAGGCAGGAGCGTTAGGTTTCACTACCTCTCGCACCATCAATCACCGCACAAGCAAAGGTGAGCCCACGCCTACTTTGACAGCTTCATCAGACGAGCTGGTCGGAATAGCTAGGGGTCTTGGCGATGCAGGTAAGGGTGTCTTGCAAGTCGTCTCTGATCACATGAACTCTGATGAAGAGTTCGAAATGTTCAGACGTATGGTTGGCGAGTCGGGCCGACCACTTTCGTTCTCATTGGTTCAAAGCCCGGTAGCTCCCGAGGCTCATCGTGAGGTGCTTGATCGTATTGCCAAAGCCAATGCCGATGGCCTGGCTATTACCGGCCAGGTTGCCACACGAGCGGTTGGATTGCTGTTTGGTCTTCAGTGCACATTGCATCCGTTTATGGCCAACCCCGTTTTCCAGGAAATCTCAGCGCTGTCTGTTCCTGAGCAGGCCAAGATCATGGCTGAACCTGGTTTCAAAGAACGTTTGTTGGCAGCTTCGAGCAACGAGATCGTCCGCGACAAACTCGGCGGTGTGCTGATTCGTATGTTTGGTTTCATGTTCGAACTGGGTGATCCTCCAAACTATGAACCCGACATGGCTGACAGCATTTCTGCAAGAGCAGAACGAGCTCGACGTACCCCAGAAGAGTTTGTCTACGATCTGTTGATCGCCGATGAGGGCAAAACCCTGTTGTATCTTCCAACTCTTAACTTCAGCGGCGGATCATTAGATGCCGTTGGTGAGATGTTGGCTCATCCGAACACTGTGCCCGGACTCGGTGATGGGGGAGCCCACGTCGGGACCATATGTGATGGAAGTTTCCCAACAACCTTGTTGACCATGTGGGGCCGTGATCGTGACCACGGACGTCTTGACTTGGAGTTTCTTGTTCAGCGTCAATGTCGTGACACTGCTCGCACTGTTGGTTTGTTCGACCGAGGTGTTTTGGCTCCTGGCTACAAGGCCGATATAAACATCATCGATTTTGAACACTTAGGAGTGCGCAGGCCAGAGGTACGTTATGACCTGCCTGCAGGGGGTCGCAGGCTGGTACAACGTGCAGTTGGATATAGCCACACATTTGTGAATGGAATCGAGACCTATACCAATGGCGAAGCCACAGGCGAACTACCCGGTCGTTTGGTCCGAGGAGGACAAAGCGCGCCAATTTGAACTTCGCCACGAGAGGATTGACGCGGTACGGTCAAAATCATGACGACTGCATCAGTAACTTGGGAACCCATTGGCGAATGGCAAGACATCCGTTATGAGACGGCAATAGCGTTTGTCGAAAACCCTGCAAGCCCACGCATGGCGAAGATAACAATTAACCGCCCTGAGGTGCGCAACGCATTTCGTCCACAGACCCTCTTTGAACTCTCCAAGGCCTTTCATCTGGCACAAGACGACCCATCAGTGGGTGTCATCATCTTCACGGGCGAGGGGCCTCTTGCCTTTTGTTCGGGCGGAGACCAGCGCATTCGAGGTGACGACGGTTATATCGGAGATGATGAAATCGCCAAGGCAGGCATTGGCCGCCTCAACGTTTTAGATCTGCAAATTCAAATTCGTCGCTGCCCCAAGCCGGTAGTGGCGATGGTTGCGGGATATGCAATTGGTGGCGGTCACGTGCTGCATGTCGTATGTGATCTCACTATTGCGGCTGACAATGCGAAATTTGGCCAGACCGGGCCAAAGGTTGGGTCTTTCGATGGGGGATACGGTTCTGGTTTGTTGGCTCGTCATGTTGGGCAAAAAAAGGCACGTGAGATTTGGTTCTTGTGTCGTCAATATGATGCACAAGAAGCGCTCGACATGGGCTTGGTCAACACGGTGGTTCCACTAGACCAATTGGAGAATGAAACTGTTCAGTGGTGCAAAGAAATGTTGGCACTTTCGCCGCTAGCACTACGAATGATTAAGGCTTCAATGAACGCGGCAGACGACGGCTTGGCTGGCATCCAACAACTTGCCGGAGACGCCACCTTGTTGTTCTACATGAGCGAGGAAGCCCAAGAAGGTCGAGACTCATATGTCGCAAAGCGACAACCCGACTTCACTCGTTTCCCCCGTCGTCCATGACGATTAATTCATGACGGCTAAGGCTAACTCATGACGATGAACCGCTGGTTGGTCGGGGCGCGGCTTCGTACGCTTCCAGCGGCAATTGTTCCGGTAGCCGTAGGCACCGCAGTAGCGGTGGGCCGCGTCGACATCATTTGGTGGCGGGCGCTCGCCGCAGGAATTGTTGCCCTGGCCTTGCAAGTAGCGACCAACTATCAAAATGACTATTCAGATGGGGTGCGTGGCACCGATGATCACCGAGTTGGACCAGTTCGTTTAGTGGCATCGGGGCTGGCCACACCCTCAGCAGTGCGCCTCGCCGTACTATTCGTTGGCCTCATTGCTGGCCTCGGGGGCCTGGCGCTTGCGATAGCAGTAGGACCAGAGCTGTTGATTGTTGGTGTTGCCTCAATGGCCGCCGGCTATTTCTATACAGGCGGGCCTCGACCCTATGGCTATGCAGGGTTGGGCGAAGTTTTTGTATTCATTTTCTTTGGACTGGTTGCCACTGTTGGATCTGCTTATATACAGACCGAACAAATCAGCATCTTGGCAGTGGGGGCTTCGGTCCCTGTCGGTTTCTTGGCGACCTCTTTGTTGGTAATCAACAACTTGCGTGACCTGCCAACCGATACTGCATCTGGAAAAACGACCTTGGCGGTTCGCTGGGGGGACGCTACCACCAGGACGCTGTACATAGCTTTGATCGTTGGGGCATTTGTGGCGATTCCCTTTCTTGCGCTCGCCAGGCCATTCTCATTGTTGGCTCTCTTTGCCATTCCATTGGCAGTTAAGCCGATCAGCCAGGTCAGCAAGCAAGCAGTTCGAGAATCGCTTATTGCCACGTTGGCCGACACGGGACGCCTGCAGCTCGTTTACGGTTTATTGCTCACCTTAGGATTTGCCCTTTAGTTCGGGAAGTTCTTTAATCCAGGACTTGATCAGCTTGATAAATGTTTCTTGTTGTTCAAGATGAGCAGCGTGTCCCGCATTTGCAATGATTTCGACCGTGGCATTGGCGCCTATGAGTTCACCCATTCTCTTGGCGTGAGTAACATATGTGGGGTCGTCTGCACCAGCAATGAGAAGAACGGGCATAGTAAGCCTATGCAACTGGCCCCAAAGAGGTTCTTGATTCCCAGTGCCACCAAGACGAAGACTCGATGCCAGTCCACTCGCCGTGTTTGTCTTTCGTGCATCCAGACAACGAGCATCGTCGTCGAGATTGGCAAACATTGGTTGGTTAATCCAGGAGTCGAGAAAAGTGTCGAGGCCATAAGTTTCGAGTTCTACCGCATGCTTTTCATCGAGCAGTTTTCGGTTCTTGCGTTCGTCAAAGTCTTCAATTCCCGCTGTACCGCTGACCAGAATCAAGGCATTGGCCAATTGGGGATATCTAAGCCCAAGGTGCAGACACATCCTTGCCCCCATCGAGTAGCCAAGGTAAATGGCATTACCGCCGGCCTCGGCAAGCAACGACGCAGTGTCGACAAGG
>CAYGGL010000087.1:0-8850 GCA_964349215.1 uncultured Acidimicrobiaceae bacterium
GCCGGTACGGTAGCAATAGTCAGGTCATTAGGTTCGACGTCTGGCACCTCATCCCAAGTCACAGGACATGACACGCGTCCCTCGGGGTTGGCTCGTACGGAATATGCAGAAGCAACGGTTCTGTCTCTTGCATTTTGGTTGTAATCGATAAAGACCCGCTCTCCCCGTTCTTCTTTCCACCACTTCGACGTCGCTATGTCCGGCAAGCGCCTCTCAATTTCTCGAGCTAATGCCACAGCGGCCCTTCGCACCTGAGAAAATTCCCATTCCGCTTCGATACGAATATTGATGTGCATCCCTCGAGATCCTGAGGTTTTGGGAAATCCAACTAATCCTCCGTTTTCGGCCAGGACCTCTCGGGTTACCAAAGCGACTTGGCGCACGGCTTCGAACTCGACGCCGGGTTGTGGGTCGAGATCAACCCGAAGCTCATCAGGATGATCGAGATCACTTCTTCGAACAGCCCATGGGTTTAGGTCGAGGCATCCGAGATTCGCTGCCCATGCAAGATCTGAAACATGAGTCTGGCATAACTCATCTGCCGTGCGCCCACTAGGGAAACTGACCTGAACGGTCTCAATCCACGGAGGCCGCTTTTCGGGAGCACGTTTTTGAAAGAAAAAATCTCCCTCAGCCCCGTGGGGATAGCGCTTCAACACCGTTGGACGCTCGAATACCCCAAGCAACGCACCTTGGCCCACCGCTATGTAGTACTGAACGAGATCGAGTTTTGTCTCTCCTCGGGTCGAAAAGAACACCTTTGAGGGATTGGTTACCCGAATAGGCCTACCGCTGACCTCTATTTCTATTTCCTCACCCATTTGCATGAGCTTATGGTCCCAGGGATTCACAATGGACAAGAGTTCTCAGGTTGCCCAAAAAAGCGCCGATTTCATCAGCATGCTTACCGGACACACCATGGATGATCTTTTGGGGGTGCTAAACCGTGAGCGTCAGGTAATGGAGCGGCTTTTATACCGTTTGCTTCAGACGACAAGCTTGATCCAATCAGAAGAGATCAGATTTCTTCACTGGATGGGGCTCGACCTCGAACAGGTGGGTGACCACCTCCGTGAAATCGACTTTCACCGAACCCTCATCGCCATCGGTTCTGAAGGCAATAATCCCGAGAATAAGTGTGAGCCTGAAATGGTAACAATGGGGATGTTGGCTGCCAGTGCCCCAACTCCCTACAGATTTCTGTTAGAAGATCACAAGGTTGCAATGTCAGCATTACTCCGCGAAATCGGATCAAAAGTTGCACACATTCGAGATCTCATAGAAGACCGAGTCACCGAGCTTGAAGCTGAGCGCGACTATCAGGGACCGAATGCTTATGAGTACTACGACGACGTTGATCGCATGGACGGACTGGATAGAGAAATTCTCAGTGCCGGATACGAAACAATCCTCTTTGCTTGCGATCGGCTCAGACTGCCAGAACTTGTCCGCTTCCTGGAGTGCTGAATAAACCAATCCCTCTAGACGGTTATGCGGTCACGCCAGTTGCTGAACTCACCCAATGCTCCGGCAAATCGAGCCCGTCGTTCGACAGCAACCCCTGTTGGGTCTTGTTCATCTAGATCTTCTTGGCTTTCATATTGAGCGCTAATACCCTGGCGCAACATCTCAAGTGCTTCAGACCTCATTTGCGAAACCCGTGAGGCAGTGACCCCAAGGAAGCGGGCCAAATCATGAGAGGTGCGACCTTCTAGGAAGTAACCGATAACCACAAGGCGATGACGCTCAGGCAAAAGAGCTATTGCGTCACGAAGATAAGCATGCAGCTCTCTGCGCTCCAGTTCTTCACTCGGCTCAAGATTGGCCGAATCCATCAGGGTCTCACCCAGGGTCATCGACTCATCCTCATCAGATGACATGTGATCAAGAGCCAAAACGACAGAGCGGTTTATCTTGCCCTGCAGCTTTAGTAGCTGTTCGGTAGTTGTCGCCATGGATTCTGCAATTTCATCGAGAGTCGCGGGACGGCCAAATTCATTGGCAAGTCTCTGTGAAGTTTGTTCGAAAGAACGTGCCATTGTGCGCAGCGAACGTGGTGCCCAATCGGCGGCACGTACGGCGTCGAGAATGGCTCCTCTTATGCGCTGTGCGGCGAAGCGCTGAAATGGCACACCACGATCAAGGTCGTAGCGTTGTGCAGCTTCTACAAGACCAAGAGCACCGGCTCGACTCAGTTCTTCTCGATCAACATGGCGGGGGAAATGTACTGCGACCTGAAATACGATATGTCGCACTAAGGGTTCAAACTCTTCGATCGCGGCTTGCCGATCAAAAGCTTCTGCTGTCTCCATGCCCACTCCCCTAAGGTTTCGCTCGTGCACCACTTACCAGTATGGGTAACGGCATTTTTTGCAAAAACCTTTAGAGAAAATTTATTTTATTTCTTTATCGGACGATTCATTCCCCGTAAAAATCGCCGCTTTCACTCCCTGGTTGGCCAGTTCCTTGAGAAACGAGGTGCTTTCAACCACCCCAGCCAAGCCTTTGACTCCCGTGTCACCAAGGTTGCCCTCGCCTGCCCATACGGCCGATAGAGCAGCTACAGAACCGGCGCCAACGCTTGGCCGGTCTATTGCTCCTAAAACGACGATCTGGTGTTTTGAGTCTTTAAAGCCTCTCACCTCAACCCTGATTGCCCCGGGCTCATCATCGACTCCTGCTCTTTTGCCAATGAGAGAACGAATCCCCAATCGTCTCGGCAGCGGGGCAATTCGAGATGTAATTCTCGTTGCCTCTTGGAAGACGGGCTTTAAAAGCAAAGGTTCAACAAGATCGCCTCGATAGCAATCTCTTGCACCAACGGGGTCGGGAAACCAGCAAAGCTCTTGGCCCGATCCAGCGTTATAAATAGCCCAAGCTCCATCAGTCCACTCAGTCGCCCGATGTTTCATAGCGGCATAAACCCTTTGCTTACAAGCTTTCCCACCAGTCCCAACATGAGCTATATGTACTTCGTCAACTCGATCAAATCTCTTGGCTGCGTGCGATGCCAATACACAAGACAGTCCCGGAGAAAATCCCGCTCCGACCACCATGGTTAAACCCTTAGATCTAAAGGCTTCGTCCATCAAGGACAAATCAGCCACCTCGCTGGGATCGTCACAAAGAGAAACGACTTGAGCGTCTAAATCAAGCGCCGCTTTCGCCCCAAGCAAATGGGCCCCTTGTCCGCCGGCTAATACGACCACATCAACATCAGTGGCGCCCCAAGAATTCGGAGCGGCAATCGACACTTTTGTTTTCCCGTTGTCGGCTAAGGATTCGAATACTTCCTTTGCTCGATCAGAGTTTGTGTCAACAAGTGTCAGGCGCTCGACTTGTTGGGAAAAAGCAAGTTGTCGCACAACCCTGGCCCCAGTTGCTCCCACCCCAATAACGACAATATGCATGAAGGCGCTATCGGAGTTCTGGACCGCTGAGTTCACGCCATCCACCGGTCTGGGGAGGAACTCCTCCCGAACCGCGAAGACGAAGCACGCCGGCAATAACTGCGGCAACACTCAATGCCAAAGCAGCACGTCGAATAAATTTCACGTGGGGCTAGCTGGAATCGAACCAGCGACCTCATCCTTATCAGGGATGCGCTCTAACCGACTGAGCTATAGCCCCGTGACAAACATCGGCGGAGCAACGCTAGCCGACCTTTGGGCCAACTACATTCTCGTCTACCGGCACGGTCTCATCGGACAAAACGACTTTAAACCCACCCACCACTTCGCTGATCAAGTTATAGAACACGACCAAGAACGAAGTAATCAACGAACTTGCCACGACAAAGATTGCACCGGCCAATGTCACACCGACCACAAGCTGGGGAACGTTCACCTTTACATCGCTCCAGCCAATATCGGCAAGAAAATCTGTAAAGCCTGTAGCGACTCCAGTAACGAGGCCACCGACGACCAAGGTTGTCACCGCTACTACCAGCATTAGATAAACGCACAAGAAAAAGGCCGCTGAGATTCGAAGGGCGACCATGGGTTCGATTCGGTAGATCTCGACAGTGCTAGTCAGCTTCGCCCTACGACTCCGCTGAGTCTTGGCCTTTACTTTCACTTTCTTTGAGGCATTTTTTTTGTTCTTTTCCTGCACTTTTTTTCTTGTCGCCTTTAGTTCAGCCGGCGTATGTTCTTTGGTTAGGTTGGAGGATTCAGACGACACAGTTCAAAGTGTACGGGATCGCTCTTCGCTACGGGTTGACAGAGTCCAACCTGGGGGGCGATGGCAGCCAGTGTTGGTACAAAAGAGAGCGAAACATCAATAGCAAGACCTTGCTCATGCTTTGAACTTCCTGGTTTCGCTACTGGGTAAGGATTCGATTTTCGCTGGTCATAAAGCCGTTGCTGTTGTTCTAGTGAACGAAACCCTGAAGTAATGGGAATAGATCTACCCAATAAAGCTTCTGCGCGGGCCAGAGCGTTACGGAGCTGAGGGTTAAGTCCGGTTGCTTGTGTGTGCGACCCTGACGGCGTTGTGTTTACTGCTCGAGCTGAGACCCTGATCTCGTTTAGTTCGATGATCACCTGTGCCTCATTGCCTTCCTTGGAGAACGAGACGAGTCGTGCTCCATTGCTCTTGGCAACACTTTTAGCCGCTATTTCTCCCTCGGCTGCACCAGCCAATGCCGCGGCATCAGCCGCCGTACGAGCTTGTGCGGCTTGAGTTGCTTGTGCGCCAAATCGGGCTATTCCCATAGAGAGTCCGCCACAAACCACCACCAAGAGGGCTATCAGGGGAGCAATTGACCCCTTCTCATTGTTCCGAGGCTCATTGTTCCGAATGCGATCTCGCAACTGGCTTCCTTATTCGCGAGCCGCGACAAGGATGCGGCGTCAACAGATTGGGGGGAAGCTCATTTGCGTGGGCAAAAGCTAATTTAGTACCAAAATGCAGTTAAGTATAATTTCAGTACTCTTTATTCCGTTTCGGAAGGGGTCTACTCTTCATCCGGCATAAGAATTGGGGCTACTGCCGCCACGGCCCCATCTTGGCTCACAGACATAATGCGTACGCCCGTAGCGTCTCTACCTTGAGAAGAAATCCCCTTGACCGGCATACGAATGACCACTCCGTCTGTTGCAATAAGCATCACTTCATCGTCGAGGTTCACCCTAAAGGCCGCAACTACTCCCCCGCGCCGGGCAGTAAGTTTGATTGCCTTAACCCCTTGGCCTCCGCGTGCTTGCGAATTGAAGCGCTCCATCTTCGTGCGCTTGCCGAACCCGGCGTCGGTAACAATCAAGATGTCGGCCTCATTGTCAGCCACGTCACAAGAAACGACCTCGTCACCGGCACGAAGACGCATTCCCCGAACACCAGCCGCTGAACGACCCATTGGCCGAGCCTGTTCTTCAGTAAAGCGAATCGCCATACCTTGTTTGGAAAGCATCAAGATTTCGTTTTCACCACTGGTTGGAATTACTCGTACCAATTCGTCGTCGTCTCTGAGGTTTAAAGCGATAAGACCAGTGCGCAATGAAGAGTCGTATTCGGTGAATCGAGTCTTTTTGACCTGGCCCAATTTGGTGGCAAAGAACAGATAGCGATGAGTCTCGTAGTCACGCGTATCGATGATCGCTTGAATGCGTTCGTCCGGTGCAAGGGCCAAAAGATTGACAATGGCGGTTCCTCTGGCCGTGCGATCCTTGATCGGAATCTCGTGCGCTCTGAGGCGATAGACCCTTCCTCGATTAGAGAAGAACAGCAAATAAGCGTGCGCCGTGGTGGTCACGATATGGGTTACGTAATCGTCGTCACGCAGCTTTGCGCCTGCGACGCCACGACCGCCGCGACTTTGTGTACGGAAGGCGTCGAAGGCGACTGTCTTTACGTATCCCTTGGAAGAAAGCGTAACAACCAGTTCTTCATCCTCGATGAGATCAAGATTGTCGATATCTCCTGGATCAAATGTGATCTCGGCCCTTCGTGGCGCTGCATAACTTGAGCGCACGGCTGAGAGTTCGGTCTTTATAACCTCACGCAGTCTCGCGTCATCATGAAGAATCGCCTCAAGCTCTGCGATGGTCTCACGCAGTTGTGCGATTTCTTTGTCGAGTTCTTCTCGGCCCAAACGAGTCAGTCGACCAAGCGTCATGTCCAAAATATGGTCTGCTTGAACTTCTGAGAAAGACATGGGCTCAGCCATCAAACCGGCGCGAGCAGCCCCACGATCGTCAGATGCACGAATGAGGGCGATGATCTCGTCGATCAGGTCGAGTGCCCGTATAAGGCCTTCAACGATGTGAGCGCGCTTTTGGGCCTTATCAAGGCGATATGCAGAACGACGGGTTATTACTTCAACTTGGTGATCGATGTAGGCAGCAAGAGCCTGAACCAAATTGAGTGTGCGTGGAACCCCATCGACAAGTGCAACCATGTTGACGCCAAAGCTTGTTTGCAGTGGTGTTTGTTTATAAAGGTTATTGAGCACCACATTGGCGTTTGCATCTCGCTTAAGCCTGACGATCATCCGGGTTTCGTCGCCAGATGAGGCGTCGTCCAAGGCAGAGATGCCTTCGAGTTCTTTCGCCTCAACCAACTCGGCGATTCGGGCGAAAATTGCATTCGGTGACGCCTGGTACGGCAGCTCGCTTATAACGATGCGCGAGCCTTTTGAGTCTTCTTCTATAACGGCACGGGCACGAACGCGAATTGACCCTCGGCCAGTTCTATAAGCATCGAGAATTCCCGAGCGGCCTAAAATGAAGGCCCCTGTTGGAAAATCTGGCCCTTTGACGAACTCCATCAAGTCGTCTGGTGTGGCGTTTGGATGATCGATCAGATGAATAGTTGCATCGATCACTTCCCCGAGATTGTGTGGGGGAATATTGGTCGCCATACCAACGGCGATGCCTTGGCTGCCATTGACCAACAGGTTGGGAAATCTGGCTGGGAGTGCGGTCGGCTCGCGGAACTCACCTGAATAGTTGTCAACAAAATCGACGGTGTCTTCGTCAATGCTGTCGAGCATTTGATTGGCAAGGGTTGCCAATCGACATTCTGTATATCGCTGAGCGGCGGGCGGATGATCTGGAGAACCAAAGTTGCCCTGTCCGTCAATCAACGGGTGTCTGAGGCTGAAGTCCTGTGCCATGCGCACAAGGGCGTCATAGATAGATCCCTCCCCGTGTGGGTGGAACTTACCCATGACCTCACCGGTTACACGGGCGCACTTCAAACGAGTTCGATCAGATCGTGCACCAAGCTCGTGCATTCCATAAAGAATGCGACGATGAACTGGTTTTAAACCGTCTCGCGCATCGGGCAGCGCACGACTGACGATGACCGACATGGAGTAATCAAGAAATGACCGCTCCATTTCTTGTTGTATTTCGATGGGCACGATTCCCGCAATGGCGGTATCTCCAGGGCCACTGGGACCATCTTGACTTGGATCACCCTGGCCGGAATCACCAGGTGACGTTGGAGGCAAGTCACTCATATGTCAAGGAACCTCACGTCGTTTGCATTCGTAATAATGAACTGTTTCCTAAGCTCGACCACGTCGCCCATAAGCGTGCTCATAACCTCATCCGCTATCGAAGCCTGTTCGACAGTTACCTGCAATAGGGTGCGTTGCGAGGCCTGCATGGTGGTTGCTCCCAGCTCTTGCCAGTCCATCTCACCAAGGCCCTTCAGGCGACTGAACTCAAAACGCTTAGGTGCTTGTTCGGAAAGAAAGGCCTCGCGGGCAGCTTGATCTTTCAAGTAAACCTTTTCTTTACCAACCACTGTTGAGAACAAAGGCGGCTGGGCGATATACACACAGCCGGCATCAACAAGCGGTTGCATCTGGCGATAGAAGAAGGTCAGCAACAACGTGCGGATATGACTACCGTCAACGTCGGCGTCGCACATGATGATGACTTTGTTGTAGCGAATCTTTTCGAGATCGAATTCTTCACCAAAGCCTGCGCCGACCGCCTTCACCAGGGCCTCGACTTCGTTGTTCTTCAACATCTTGTCAACCCGAGCACGTTCTACATTCAAGATCTTGCCGCGAATTGGAAGGATCGCTTGAGTCCTTGGGTCACGGGCTTTGATGGCCGAACCGCCGGCCGAATCACCTTCGACGATGAACAGCTCGGCTTCACGAGCATCGCGCGAAGCACAATCGGTCAACTTGCCCGGGAGGCCGGCGCCCTCAAGAGGTGACTTGCGACGAGTTGCATCACGAGCTTGGCGCGCCGCAATTCTTGCACGAGCAGCTTGTATGGCCTTTTGAACAAGCTGGCGAGCTTCAGGTGGATGTTCTTCCAACCAATCAACCAGCTTCTCGTTTGTAACTCGCTCTACCAAAGAGCGCATTGACACATTGCCGAGCTTTGCCTTTGTCTGACCCTCGAATTGAGGCTCGGCAAGACGCACGCTGATGATTGCCGTAAGTCCCTCACGGATATCTTCACCCAACAAGTTGTCGTCTTTGTCCTTCAACAAAGAACGGGCCTTTGCATACTTGTTTACGGCGTTTGTGAGAGATTTCTTAAAACCCTCTTCATGCATTCCGCCCTCATTGGTGGCAATGCCGTTTGCAAACGAATGAATGCCTTCGTGATAGCCCGTATTCCATTGGAATGCGACCTCGACCTCTTGGGTATCTTCGGCAGCTTGGTAGTAACCAACCCGCTTGAAGAGCGCTTCTTTTGAAGTGTTGAGATGGCGAACGAAGTCTTCGATACCCCCGTCGTATTTATAGATCCTGGGCTCGCTATCGTGGCCCGGGCGATGATCACGAAATCTGATCTCCAAGCTTTTGTTCAAAAAGGCCATCATCTGTAGACGCTCGACCAAGGTCTGTGCTCGAAACTCAGTTCCCTCGCTCTGAAAGAC
>CAYGGL010000088.1:0-8741 GCA_964349215.1 uncultured Acidimicrobiaceae bacterium
TTGTTCTCTGGTCGCATCTATGGACTGGTTGCACCTGGCTATGAAATGGCTCGCGTGGTCGCCGATCAGATTCTCGGTGGCACTACGTCATTCACCGGTTCGGATATGTCGACCAAGCTCAAATTGATGGGCGTTGATGTCGCGAGCTTTGGCGATGCATTCGCTTCTACTCCCGGGGCTCATTCCATTGTCTATGCCGACTCTTCTACTGCTGTTTACAAGCGTCTGGTCCTTGATTCCGACGGTCACGTTCTTGGAGGAATTCTGGTTGGAGACGCAACTTCATATCAGACCTTGGTTCAGATGATGCGTGGAGACATGCCTACTCCAGAAAAGCCGGGAACATTGCTTGCCCCAGCGGGAGCCGATTCGAGTGCTGCAATAGGGCCTGGCGCCTTGGGACAAAGCGCAATCATCTGTTCGTGTAACAACGTGACCAAGGGCGTAATTTGCGAAGCAATATCGACAGGTGGTCTCACAGAGGTGGGCGAGGTAAAGGCCTGTACAAAAGCGGGAACAAGCTGCGGTGGCTGTGTGCCGTTGGTGACAGAAATACTTAAAGATGAGTTGCGTAAAACCGGCGTTGAGCTGAGTAATGCCCTGTGCGAACACTTTGACTACAGCCGACAAGAACTCTTCGATGTCATACGAGTGCACCGCTACACATCGTTCTCAGAAGTTATTGCACACCATGGCAGCGGAGCAGGTTGTGAGATCTGTAAGCCGGCGGTTGGTTCAATTCTTGCTTCGCTCGGAAACGGCTACATCCTTTCGCCGGCTCAGGCCCCGTTACAAGATACGAACGATCACTTTCTCGCCAATATGCAAAAGGACGGAACTTACTCTGTCGTTCCTCGTGTCCCAGGTGGTGAGATCACTCCTGATCAACTCATAGCTATTGGCCAGGTTGCGAAAGATTTCGGGTTGTACACAAAGATCACCGGTGGTCAGCGAATCGACTTGTTTGGGGCCCGCGTAGATGAACTTCCTCATATCTGGGAACGCCTAATAGATGCCGGCATGGAGTCGGGTCACGCATATGGAAAAGCACTGAGAACGGTTAAGTCATGCGTGGGTCTTACTTGGTGTCGATATGGTCAACAAGATTCAACAACGCTGGCGATTGACCTTGAGCTTCGTTATCGGGGGCTACGTTCGCCACATAAGTTGAAGTCTGCAGTATCGGGTTGCACACGAGAATGTGCAGAGGCCCAGTCGAAGGACTTTGGAATCATTGCGACCGAGCGAGGCTGGAATCTCTATGTTTGTGGAAACGGAGGTATCAAACCTCAACACGCTGTGCTCTTAGCTGAGGACCTCGACACAGAATCTCTCATCCGCATCATTGACAGGTTCCTCATGTTCTATATCCGTACGGCCGATCGACTCGAACGAACAGCGACATGGTTCAACAAGCTTGAAGGCGGAGTCGATTATTTGCGTTCTGTAGTGATCGATGATGCGTTGGGAATCTGTGAGGAGCTGGAACAAGACATGGCTCATCATGTATCGACCTATGAATGTGAGTGGAAGGCGACCATTGCAGACCCCGAGCGGATGAAACGCTTTAGGTCGTTCGTCAACTCCGACGACATTGACCCATCGGTAGTTATGGTTCCCGAGCGCGACCAGCTTCGTCCGGCGACATTTGAGGAAAAGCTTGATCGTCTTTCGCCGGCGGTCCTTGGCGTTCCAGTCTCGATCAAGCCATGAGTGAAGACCTATTGTCCTGGGTAAGCGTGTGTCCTCTCGAAGAGATCATGGCCGATCGCGGCGTGTGTGTGCTTGCAGACGGAAAACAAGTAGCGGTCTTTCGCGTGTCTCCAAACGATGATCTCTATGCCATTTCGAATTTTGACCCTTTTGGAAAGGCGTTTGTCCTGTCGCGGGGAATCGTAGGTTCAAGGGGCGAAATTCCCAAGGTTGCCTCACCTCTGTATAAGCAGAACTTCGATCTTCGTACAGGTGAGTGTCTTGATGATCCAGCAGTCTGTATTCCCACTTACCCGGTGAGAGTAAATGAGGGCGTTGTGCAGGTATGTGTAGCTGTTGAGTTGTCGGAAATATGATCACCGACCCACCACGCATGTTTGCCTTGGAGGGCATTACAGATCAAGGCCCGGAACTATTGCCTTTGGATGCCGGCGAACAGTATCGATTTGGCTTTTCAATGGAGGCTTGCATCGGGTGTCACTCGTGTGAAGTGGCCTGTGCAGAACAGAACGCGACTCCGATTGATAAGGCCTGGCGCCATGTAGGCGAGTTGGAGGGCGGGACTTTTCCTGAGACCAGACGCTTCAGTATTTCAATGGCTTGCAACCATTGCCTGGAGCCGACTTGCCTATCTGGTTGTCCAACGAAGGCCTATGTGAAGTTATCGAATGGCGTTGTTAAACATGAGGAAGACGAATGCATAGGTTGTCAATACTGCATTTGGAACTGTCCTTATGAGGTGCCGGTCTTCAATCCTGATAGGCGCATTGTTTCCAAATGCGACATGTGCCTTCCCCGCCTTGATGCGGGAGAGAATCCGGCCTGCGTGATGGCTTGTCCAACCCATGCCATATCGGTTGAAGTAGTCAATGTAGAGCAATGGCGAGCAGATCATCATGAGGCTGAGGCCCCTGGATTACCTCCTTCGTCAATTACCTTGTCAACCACGCGCTTATCTCTTCCAGACGATCTACCCGATGATCTGGTTGCGGCCAGCGATCATCGTGTAGATCTTGAAGAGCCACACTGGCCATTGGTGATATTGACATTGCTAACCCAACTTTCCTTGGGTGCTGTGGCGTCGACTGTTCTACTTGAATTATTTGGTGCGGGTTCAGCCAGTCGTGGTGGATTAGCCGGTGGAGCGGTAGGTGCATTCTTGGCAGGCGCCCTGGCGATGAGCGCTTCTTTTCTGCATCTTGGGCGTCCGGCGTATGCATTTAAGGCATTGAGAAATGTAAGGACTTCTTGGATGAGCCGCGAGGTGGCGCTCTTCGGTGCTTTTTCTACAGCCTCATTGGCATACGCAGGCGCCTGGTATTTGGATAGCGGCGTTCCAACCGCCCCACTTGGTGTGATGGCAGTTTTGATTGGCCTTGTGGGTATCTATGCAAGTGGTCGTCTCTATTTGGTTCCGGCACGGCCTGTATGGCAGTCACGACGCACTCTTGTTTCGTTTTTTTCAACGGCATGTTCGCTGGGGCCATTGGCGACATTGGTTTTCTTAGATCGGACCAACCTGGAAAATTGGTGGATTCTTGTTCTCATCCTTGCTTCTATCACTGGCGTGGCTGCTCAACTTGGGGCACATGCTCATCTTGTGCGGGCAGTGAGGTCAGCAACAGATCATCAACACCGAGGCACCGCCTATTTGTTGTTGAATCGTTGTAGAGGTTTGTTCGCATTGCGTTTGTTGGCAGCATTTGGTGGCCTCGCCCTCTTGTTCTCGTTGATCGGAAGTTCGCTTCAAAGTGATGAGGCAGCGGGACGTTTGGTGATGGCGTTATTTATTTTGGGTGCTGGGGAGTTGGCCGGCAGGTATCTATTTTTTGTAACCGTCGTACCTTTTAGAGTGGCGGGCAGTTTCTTTGGAAGGCACTAATGAGTAATAAAAAGCTGAGTACTAAAAAGAGAAGTGGTTTAACTCATCTGCTCGGCTTGGGAAGTCGTTCTGACGATGTTCGTTATGGAGTCGATGAACGATTTGGGGTGCTCAACGAATCTCGCTTAGCTGACCATTGGGTAAAGACAACCTGTGGCTATTGCTCTGTGGGTTGCGGAATGGAAATCGGTGTTCGTGATGGAAAGGCGGTAAGTGTCAAAGGAGACCTTGAGCATCCTGTGAACATGGGTCGGCTTTGTCCAAAAGGCCTATCAGAGCATCACATCATCGACGCCGAAGGCCGCTTGACTCAGCCCTTGTTGCGCAAAGGCGCAACAGATCCCCAGCTTCCTATTTCTTGGGATCTTGCACTCAATACTTTGGTTGGGGGCTTCCAGAGACTTCTTGATCAATATGGACCTGAGTCTGTAGCGGTCATAAGCACGGGCCAACTTGTCACAGAAGAGTTCTATACGTTGGGCAAGCTGATTCGTCTTGGTTTTGGCCTTGCTCATTACGACGGCAATACCACCTTGTGCATGTCGAGTGCGGTTTCTGGCTATAAGCGCAGTTTTGGAAGCGATGGTCCGCCTGGGTCATACCAAGATATGAACGAGGCCGATTGTATTCTGTTGGTAGGCGCGAATATTGCCGACAATCACCCTTTACTGGCGCCTCGCGTGATGGAAAATGATCAAGCCACAGTTATTGTCGTTGACCCGCGGGTCACCAAGACGGCGATGGTTTCTGACATACATGTACCACTTCGACCACGTAGTGACATCACGTTTATCAATGGGTTGATCAAGGTCATCATCGACGAAGGAATGGTCGATGAAACCTATGTCGCAAACCATACCGAGGGCTTTAGCGAACTTGTCGCACACGTTCAGAATTACGACGCCGATTTTGTTGCGCGTGAATGTGGAATAACCGCTGAGATGGTCCGCGATGTTGCTCGAAAAGTAGGAAATGCCCAGCGTTGCTTTGTGGCATGGACGATGGGTGTGAACCATTCAACCCAGGGCACCGAGACCGTAACGTTGCTGAACACCTTGTGTTTGATTACCGGCAACATCGGCAGAACAGGCGCTGCGCCTTTTTCAATTACGGGTCAATGCAACGCTATGGGAACCCGTGAGACTGGCTTTACTGCTTCGATGCCCGGTTATCGAGACTATGGAAACGAGTCTGATAGGGCCGAGCTAGCTGCGTTATGGGGTCTTCCAGTCGAACAGATTCCAACACAGCGAGGTCGCGCTTACCCAGACATTATCGAAGGTGTGCTTGAGGGAACGATCAAGGGACTGTGGATCATTGCTACGAACCCTCCGGTTTCGTACCCAAACAGGGGCAAACTTGAGTGGGCCTTGTCGAAGCTGGACATGTTGGTGGTTCAAGATGGGTATGAAACGCCCACCACAGAACTTGCCGATTTGGTATTACCGGCGGCGATTTGGGGCGAGAAAGACGGCACCTATACGAACTCTGAGCGCAGAGTGTCGCGTGTGGCAAAAGCAGTAGAACCCCCCGGTGAGGCCCGATCTGATTTCAACATCTTCTTAGCTGTGGCCGAGCGACTCGGGATGCGTGAGAAGTTGTATCCAGGCTGGAGTACACCAGAAGATGCCTTTAAAGAATGGACTCTTGTTTCAAAGGGACGTCTTTGTGACTACAGCGCCATTACCTGGGATCGCATCGAACAGGCTGGTGGCGTTCAGTGGCCATGCACCTCTGAGACCGAAGAGCTGGCAGGCACTCCAAGTCTGTATACAGATGGCAAGTTTCAAACAGCTTCAGGCAAGGCGATGCTGTGGCCGGTAACTCTTGAACCAATTGCTGATGCACCCAGCGATCAATTCCCCTTCTTCTTAAATACCGGTCGCACCGTTGAGCACTGGCATACCCGAACAAAGACAGGCCGGGTAGAGATTCTTGAATCTCTGGCCCCTGAGGGATGGGTTGAGATCAACCCGGTCGACGCGAAGAATCTCGGGGTTAGCTCAGGCGAACGAGTTCGTTTGGTATCGCGACGAGGACAAGTCGAGGACATTCCCGTTCGTGTCACTGGTATTGTTCGTCAAGGCGAAGTCTTTATGCCTTTCCACTACAACGAACTGTGTGTAAATCGACTCACGGTTGACGAGTTTGATCCGATCTCTCGTGAGCCCAACTATAAGCAATCAGCAGTTCGGATCGAACCTGCGCTTTAGTTTCTAGAGTTCAACAGTTTCGACTGTTTAACTGAAGGGAGAAAGTCGTGTCTATATATGACCATTCGATTGCTTCATTGCAAGGCGAAACGGGATCGATGGCCGATTACAAAGGTCAGGCTCTGTTAATTGTAAACGTTGCATCCAAATGTGGTTTGACTCCTCAGTACGAAGGACTAGAGCGCCTTCATGAGCGCTACAAGGACCGAGGGTTTTCAGTAATTGGTTTTCCGTGCAATCAGTTCGGGGGCCAAGAGCCCGGAACACCAGACGAAATTGCCTCGTTTTGCTCCACTAAATATGACGTGACCTTTCCCTTGACTGAAAAGATCGACGTGAACGGGCCTGATCGTCACCCGATTTACGAAGACCTTGTTCAGACCAATGACTCCGAAGGCAAGGCAGGCGATATCGCTTGGAACTTTGAGAAGTTCCTGATCAATCCTGATGGCAAGGTTGCAGGGCGCTTTCGCCCAATGACTGACCCAGAAGACCCCGAATTGATTGCCGCTATCGAACAGATATTGCCGAAGCCCTGAGGGCTGTTCAGAAAGTTACGCCAGTAATTCCAATCTGATGTAACATGATGTCATGAGTCATCGTTTGCAGGTTACCCTCGACGACGAACAGTACGAGTGGCTACGGCTCCGTTCCGCCGAGACGGGGGCAAGTATTGCCGAACTTGTACGCCGGTCAGTTGGGGAGTTTTCCCGTAGTGGGAATGGCGGATCAGCGGCGCGCTTGGCCGCACTTCGTGCGTCAGCTGGGGCGTGGAGAGATCGTGAGGAGGTTGGGGCGGCTTATGTCGAGCGGATGCGGCGCCGGTCGTGAACCCGCTCCTCGTGGTAGATACGTCGGTGCTCGTTGACCACCTACGTGGTGTCGAGGCGGCAACAGGTGTGTTGTCCGACGCCCTTGGTTCAGATAGCGTCCTTGCTTCAAGCGTTCTGTGCCGACTTGAGGTGCAAGCCGGGATTCGTAGTGGCGAGGAGCGCAGGACCAATCGACTGCTTGAAGCTATCGAATGGTGGCCAGTCGATGATCCTGTACTCGACCAGGCGACCATTCTCGCCCGTCGTCATGGACCGGCGAACCGGGGTATTGGTGCGGTCGACTACTGCCTGGCGGCCACGGTGCTAGTTCTGGGTGCCGAGTTGGTGACTACCAACGTTAAGCACTTCCCAATGTTCAGCGGGCTGGTTCCGCCTTATTGAACGGCAAGCACCGGGTCTTTGTGGCAGCGTAAGCAAGGTAAGAACGGGTTTCCATAAGGGCGCTTAATTAAGCAGGGATTGCGTCAAGTAACCCAGTAGCTAGGGACTTGAGATATTCAGTCGAAGGTCCTGGCCCCAGCGATGAGATAGCCGAGATTGATTCATCGCAATAACCCCGTACAAGGCCTTTGGCATATTGGATACCAGGGCTTGCTCTCACAAGCTTTCTGGCAACGCCTACCTCGTCTCGATCGATTGGGTTCCCAAGCAAAGAGGCGAGTTGAGAGCCTTCAGTTTCAGATTTCAAGGCAATGAGG
Source organism: uncultured Acidimicrobiaceae bacterium (assembly GCA_964349215.1). Taxonomy (GTDB): domain Bacteria; phylum Actinomycetota; class Acidimicrobiia; order Acidimicrobiales; family CADCSY01; genus JACOTK01. Next base: position 7,340 of record CAYGGL010000088.1, read on the forward strand.
GTTGGCAAGGTGTAGATGCCCTCAGCCAGGTCGTTGCCCGCAGGCTTTCCCAGCTGTTTGTCAGTAGCTACAAGGTCGAGGATGTCATCGACGATTTGAAAAGCCATGCCGTAGTTATGACCGAATGTGGTCAATACTTCGACTTGATCGCGCGGAAGCTCGCCAACGATTGCACCTATACGACATGCCGAGGAAAAAAGAGATGCCGTCTTGCCGGCTATAGATGCAAGATATTGATCTTCGGTACGCCCGACATCGAAGGCCGTCTGCAATTCTCGAACTTGACCTTCGCAGAGCTTGCCGATTGTGGCGGCTAATAATCCTGCGACTTCGGTACCTAGGGAGGCGGCGATTTCCGAAGCTTTCGCAAGTAGAAAGTCGCCGGCCAAGATCGCACGCAAATTTCCCCACCGAGAGTTGACAGATTCAACGCCACGCCGTGTAACTGCCTCATCCATCACATCGTCGTGGTAGAGAGAACCCAGATGCACCAGTTCTACCGATACTCCGCCCATGACTATGTCATCGCTTACAGGAGGAACTTCACCATTTCCGTCTGGAATGAGTCCGCACGACCCGCTGGCGATTGCTATTAAAGGCCGCTGGCGTTTTCCACCCGCTTTGGCCAAATGAGTAGCCAATTCGGTGAGATAGGGGTCTTCTGCCTTGAGAGATTCCAAGAGCGAAGCTTCAACTCGATCAAGTTCTCGAGATGCCTGGAACATGTTGGCAATAGTGGGCGCCACGTCCTCACCGTAGCGGTCATTTTGATTTTTGTGGCAATTATTGGCCAACAACCCGTGATCAAAACCTCTTAAAGGGGTATTTAAAGCCGACAGGGCTATTGGAATTCAGTCATTGGAATACGCAAGCAAAATGTCTGGTTAGATCGCTAGACTGCTTTAAGAATTCGCCAGTTACAGGGAAGGCGGCGACATGTTCGAACGATTTACAGACAGGGCCCGAAGGGTAGTTGTGCTTGCTCAAGAGGAAGCGCGACTTCTAAACCATAACTACATAGGCACCGAACATATCTTGTTGGGTCTTATTCACGAAGGCGAAGGCGTGGCGGCCAAGGCGCTTGAATCGCTAGGCATTTCGCTTGAAGCGGTTCGCAGCCAGGTAGAAGAGATTATCGGCCAGGGCGGATCTTCTCCTTCCGGCCACATTCCATTTACCCCCCGTGCCAAGAAAGTTCTTGAACTTTCACTTCGAGAAGCTCTGCAATTGGGCCACAACTACATAGGCACCGAGCACATTCTTCTTGGTTTGATTCGTGAAGGCGAGGGTGTAGCCGCTCAGGTATTGGTGAAGCTTGGCGCAGATCTGTCTCGTGTGCGCCAGCAGGTCATTCAGCTTTTGTCCGGATACTCGGGTTCTGGGGCGCAGGAGACTCCAAAGG
>CAYGGL010000089.1:0-8495 GCA_964349215.1 uncultured Acidimicrobiaceae bacterium
GGAGTATTGAGACAAGACTTTGGTGACTTGGTTTTTTGGAAATGGGTAGAGCTGTTCGACTCTAACGACTGCAACAGGCGCTTTCAGCTCAGACTTTTTCTTTAACGCGTCATATGCAATCTTGCCTGAACAAAAGATCACTCGAGTGACCTGTGAACGATCATCAACAGTTGGGTCGTCAAGAATTTCTTCGAACGAACCAGTAGTCAACTCAACAACATCGCTTCGGGCCTCTTTCGCTCTTAGCAAATATTTCGGAGTGACAACCACCAACGGCCTACGAACCTCTTGTTGAGCCTGGCGACGCAAAAGATGAAAGTACTGTGCGGCAGTTGTGGCGTTTACAACCTGGATGTTGTCTTCGGCGCAAAGAGTAAGAAAACGCTCTACTCGACATGAACTGTGCTCTGGGCCTTGGCCGTCATAGCCATGAGGAAGAAGCAGGACCAAACCCGAATGCTGATCCCACTTATCTTCAGCCGCAGCAATGAACTGATCAATAATGATCTGGGCTCCGTTGACGAAGTCTCCAAACTGCGCTTCCCAACATACGAGTGCATTGTCATGCACCAGGGAGTAGCCATATTCAAAGCCGACAGCAGCGTATTCAGACAAAAGTGAGTCGTATATCCAGAACTTTCCTTTCGGGTGTGCCCTATCGCTGGGATGAGCGAGATGCGCAAGAGGGGTGTATTCAGCACCAGTGTTCTGGTCTATCAGTACAGCATGACGCTGGGAAAAGGTTCCTCGGCGCGAATCCTGGCCTGCAAATCGGATGTCTTTTCCATCGAGCAATATCGATCCGAATGCGAGAGCTTCAGCAGTTGCCCATTCAACTTGCCCCTCTTCAAAAAGTTTTGAACGAGCATCAAATTGTTTTTCCAAACGAGCATGCATAGCGAACTCATTTGGAATCGCGCTCAAAGTTTTGAATATCTCGTCGATCCCCGCTCTATCTACACCGGTTTGTATGTGCTCGAGAACTCCAAGACCCCCTCGCGAGGGCAGAGCTCGAACAGGTTCATCGGGGGTCAAAGCCCTGGTCTCTTCAAGAGCTGCTTGCAAGCGGGCTGAGAAATCGCTCAGCGCCTCTTCCGCCTCTTCAACTGTTATAAATCCTCTCTTCACCAAAGACTCGACATAAAGCTTGCGAACTGAACGTCTTGCTTCGATGCGCTTGTACATCAACGGTTGAGTGAAGCTCGGATCATCAGCTTCGTTATGTCCATGACGGCGGTAACAAACCAGGTCAATGACAACGTCCTTATGAAACGCCTGGCGAAATTCAAAAGCCAATCGTGCGACTCGAACACATGCCTCAGGATCATCTCCATTGACGTGAAAAATCGGAGCTTGGACCATCTTTGCAACATCAGTGCAGTACCAAGAAGACCTTCCGTACTCAGGTGATGTTGTAAAACCAAGTTGATTATTAATCACCAAATGAATTGTTCCGCCAGTGCGATAACCCTTGAGGTCTGAGAGGTTTAAGGTCTCCGCCACAACTCCTTGTCCAGCAAAAGCAGCGTCTCCATGAATAAGAACTGGAAGAACAGAAAAAGCTGTTGGCTCATCAATGCGATCTTGCATCGCACGAACCATGCCTTCAACAACTGGGTCAACTGCCTCAAGATGAGATGGGTTGGCCGCCAACTCCACCGGGATCTCTACTCCTGAGCGACTCTTGAAAACTCCCTTTGCGCCCAGGTGATACTTAACGTCTCCTGAACCCTGGACCATGTTTGGGTCAACAGTTCCTTCGAACTCTTTGAAGAGCTGTTGGTAACTCTTTCCGACAATATTGGCCAAGATGTTGAGACGGCCTCGGTGCGCCATGCCCATCACTGCGCCATTCATCCCGGCATCTGCTGCAGAGTCAAGCACGGCATCTAATAAGGGCACTGCCGTTTCTGCTCCCTCAATACCAAAGCGCTTGGCTCCTACATACTTTGTTGCCAAAAAGCGCTCTAGGGCTTCCGCTGCGTTTAGCTTCGTCAATATGTGACGCTGTTCTTCGATATCGAGAGAGCCGTTTGCACCTTCGACTCTTTCTTGAACCCACTGCTTTTGTTCAGGCTCTTGGATGTGCATGTACTCCACGCCAATAGTGCGAGAGTATGCGTCGCGCAACAAGTGCAAGACGTCACCCAGGGTCATGCGATCATGCCCGGCAAGCCCGCTGGAAAGGAACTCGCGATCTAAATCCCACAGCGTAAAGCCATAAGTAGCTGGATCAAGTTCTGGGTGGGTGTGAGGTTCACGCCAGCGCAAAGGATCTAGATCGGCAATCAAATGACCACGCACCCGATACATATTGATGAGCGAGTTCAATTGCATTTGCTTGTGAAGAAGGGCTTCGGTGGAATCAAGCGGGTTGTTATCTCGATGCCATTCCACCGACTCGTACGGAACCCCTAAAGAGGCAAACACATCTTGGTAGAAATTATCAGCACCCATAAGCAATTCGTGAACCCGCTGGAGGAACATGCCCGATTCGGCGCCTTGAATGATCCGATGATCGTAAGTTGAAGTGATGGTGACCACCTTCGAGATTCCAAGATCGGCAATCACTCGCTTGTCGGCTGATTGATATTCAGCGGGATAATCAATTGACCCCACACCTACGATCAGACCCTGCCCTGACATAAGACGGGGAACCGATTGAACAGTTCCGATAGTCCCTGGGTTGGTGAGAGTAACGGTGACCCCACTGAAGTCATCGACGCTTAGCTTGTTTGAACGAACTTTCCTGATGAGATTTTCGTACTCAGTATGAAACTCTTGAAAATTCATCGCATCAGCCCCTTTGATGCATGGCACCAAAAGAGAACGGCTCCCGTCAGGCTTTTCAAGGTCAACTGCGATTCCAAGTCCAACGTGGTCGTTATGCAACACACCAGGGCCATCTTCGAGCTTGAAATAGGCCGAATTCATGACTGGGACTGACTCGAGCGCTTTGACTACTGCGTAACCAATCAGGTGAGTAAAGCTGACCTTCCCGCCGAGGCTACGGCCAAGATAGCCATTGATCACCAACCGATTGACTTCGAGAAGCTTTGCCGGAATAACGCGAAAGCTCGTAGCAGTTGGCACCGTAAGGCTTGACTCCATATTTGTGACAATGCGAGCCCCCACACCTTTGATGGGTGTTGCCACCTGAGCGGGAACTGTTAGTGCGGGTTTATCTTTTTGGGGTTTCGCTGGTTCCTGAACGCTCTTAGCGGATGTCTGTGAGGCCGGCTTTTGATCTACTAGCTCATCAACAGATATTTCTGCGGGCTTAGAGGGAGTCGTTACAACAGTTGGGGCCACGCCTTTGCGGTAATCGGCAAAAAACTCTCGCCACGCTTCGCTCACCAAGTTGGCATCGATGAGATACTGCTCATACATCTCATCTACTAGCCAGGCATTTGGACCAAATGAATCAACGGGGCCTATTTCATCGCTCACAAGGCGATGATACATGTTTAGGACAACTGGTCCTGATCTGATAGTTCCTGTTCATACGCAACCACACAATTTCCGCCACGACCCTTGGCCATATACATCGCAACATCTGCACGGCGAAGCAGATCTTCGCCACTGCTGAGTTCAGGGGAGTTAAATGCAACTCCGATACTGGCTGTCACAATTAACTCAGCTCTATCCATTACAAAGGGTCTTTCTATTTCTCTTGCAATTCGCTTCGCTGTCGAGATCACTGCGTCCAGATCTAAAACGTGCTCAACCAAGACAGTAAACTCGTCACCTCCAAGTCGAGCTGGTGTGTCTGATTCTCGTAAGCACCCACGAATCCTTGATGCCACTTCTATCAAAATCTGATCTCCAACTGCATGCCCCAACCGATCGTTGACTGGCTTAAATAGGTCGAGGTCAATAAAGAGTAGACCGACCGACAGTTCGGTCCGTTCAGCGCTGGCAAAGCTGTGCTCTAGGCGATCAAAAAACAGAGCTCGGCTTGGTAAACCTGTTAATGAGTCATGCATTGCCTCATGCATTGCTGCCATCGTTTGGGCATCTGTCAATGCAAGGCTTGCATGTTCGGCAAAACTAAGGAGGATGTCTCGTTCGGCATCACTGTATGGCCTGCGTTCGCGAGTTGAACCGACAGTCAAGCTTCCAACGATCTGGCCACCTGAATGGATTGGAGCAGACATGGCCACTTTGACCCCTTCGTCTACGAATACCTCTAATCCACCGTTTTCAACCGAATACGAATCCATAACCACCAAACGACCCTCGTGTATTGATCTACCCCCGAGGCCAGTTCCAAAGTTCTGTCGCCTGACGACAGCCAAAGTGGCATCGGACATGCCCAACGAGGCTGCCATCACGATTGTGTTCGGGTTGTCTGAGTCTATGAGTCGCAGGCCGATCACTTCATCGTCGAGTAGGTCCTTAGCGCCGTGGACGATCGCTGCAAATACTTCTTCAAGTGGAGAATGAGTCGAAATCGAGCGTTGAATACGTGCGAGTCTCTCCAATAAGGCTTCCCGCTCGCTCGCTTTTGCCAAAAGGCGAGAATTTTCGGCCATCTGGCGTTCACTGCGTTCTCGCAGCCTATATTCTGCTTCGAGCGCCGCTCTTTGATCCGCTATTAGATCAATGGCCAATGAGAACACCTTTGCCATGCCATAAGCCAAGACCATCTCTTCTTTGGAAAATGGTTCCCTCGCTCGTGCAATTACCAAAGACGCTTGAGACGGAACCTGAAGTCTCAGCACCACGGCATCACACCGCCCTGCGCCAGGAACCTCAACGTTGCCGTGTCGCTGCCCAATTATCTCCACCAGTTGGCCATAGGGAACTTCACCCGAGCCGAATCCCAGGGACGCCAGAACCCCATCAGGCCCGACAACTGCCCCAGCCTCTGCATCGAAAGTCTCTACTATGTGCTCAAGGCCACCCATCATCGCCTCTGACTCACTTGAAAAACTCCTTATGGCAACCAGATATTCAGTTATCTGCTCAATTGCCCAAGAGCTGTCTTGCTTCATCAGCCAACTGCCAAAACGACAACCGTTTGATTGTGGAATCCGGTACTACCAGATGTCCTGGCAAACTCTCCATAACCATAAAACTGCGAAATCGGAGCACCCCCTGCAGTCTCGTTAAGTATCCCGAGGTCTCTCGATTGATCGACTTCATCCAACATTTCCAAGCGGGCAATGCAATTGAAAGTGATAAGGCCAAGAGGAGGTTGGTCATCAAGACCAGAAAGTGCTTGAGTGCAAGCATCACGTGTGGCTTCCAACACAGAAGCGCTACTTGCCTTCATGAACCAAACCAAACCACCCTCAGGAATGTTCGACACAAAGGTGAGACTGCCGGTTCTTCGATCGACGTCGTAAATAAAACGAGGCTGTCGAGCATCCCTCCCCTCGACACCCAAAGGATGCGTCATGGCGAATTTGATGAATGCTTCCTTATCGTCGTCCGTTGAAACCAATGGGGCGTCCAAGATTTCTTGATAAAGCTCATAAGCCGGGCGGCCATCAAGTTCAAATAAACGATTGTCTCTACTTGCTGTCACAAGAATGGGTTCACAAACTGCACTCCAAGCATTTGCAATGCCGATACCCAAGGCGCCCTCAGATGAAATCGCAGCTGCGACCACGCCACCTTCGAGGACATCTTCGTTATGAATCTGACTCGAATTGTGCTCTCTCTGAGTACCGGTGCAACCTCCAACCAAGGGGAACTCTGCGCCAAGTACTTCATATGCACCTCTTGCTACTTGTCGTTGGTCGCCAACTTCCCCGTCTGAGAACAAGAGCACTGCGTGATTCAAACGACGCTCTACAGAACCAGCGCTCGAGACCGCCTTCTTTGCTGCATTACGCAACTGATTTTTTGCAACTACTGCAGAACCAGTCCCTACAGAAATGCCATCACCGCCCAAAATGGTGACAGTCACTCCGCCTTTGGCATGGAGCGCTTCAAGAGAAGACCCAAACCCACGCATTGTCGAAGAACCCACAACGGGGGTTTCACCGATAACTGAACGTATGCCTTTTACCACGGCCTTTGTGTCATAGCTGCACTCACAAAACACGATCGCCAACTTGGGTGCTTCGCCAACTAATGCACAAAGAGCAGCTTCTTGCCCAGCAGCTTCAGCTTTATCATTCGATGAGCTGCCGACTCCCACCCATCGAGATTTACCTTCCCCCAGACCATGAACTTTTTTTGTAGTCGTTCGCCTCACGTCTACCCCCTCACTCCTCCCTTCCGCCAAGGGTGGATATTGCGGTCCTCATTTTATGCATACTGAACCACGGCCGCAGAGATCCACCTTCTATATATAGAGATCCACCTTCTATATTCTCGCCAGTGCCCTGAAGACTGTACGGTCATACCCATGACGGCGACCTACATCTACACGATGCAAAAGCTCAACCGCTTTTATCCACCTGATCGACAAGTGCTAGATGACATCACGCTGGCTTTTCTTCCAGGCGCCAAGATTGGTGTCATCGGATCGAACGGCTCAGGTAAGTCTTCGATACTGCGAATCATGGCGGGCGAAGATGACGGTTTTACGGGATCAGCTCGGCTGACGCCGGGTTTCACCGTTGGACTCTTGCCTCAAGAACCCCGTCTGAATGCCTCAAAGGACGTTATGGGCAATGTGATGGAAGGGGTAGGCGAAACCAAAGCAGTGCTCGACCGATACAACGAGGTTTGTGAGGCCTTTGGAGAGCCCGATGCAGACTTTGACAAGCTCTTGGCTGAACAGTCAGAGCTTCAAGATCGAATTGATGCGAGCAATGCGTGGGATCTTGAGCGTACTGTTGAAATTGCCATGGATGCGCTTCGACTGCCGCCCGGCGACGCCGATGTCTCAACTCTCTCGGGAGGCGAGAGTCGTCGAGTTGCACTTTGCAGACTGCTATTGGGTCATCCCGATCTTTTGTTGTTGGACGAACCGACCAACCATCTGGACGCCGAATCAGTAGCTTGGCTCGAACGATTTCTCAAAGACTATTCAGGCACGGTTGTTGCAATTACTCATGATCGTTATTTTCTCGACAACGTAGCCGGCTGGATTCTCGAACTCGATCGTGGTCGCGGATATCCCTTTGAAGGAAATTACTCAGGATGGCTGGAGCAAAAGTCGGCAAGACTTGCCCAAGAAGAAAAACAGGATTCTGCCCGTAAACGAACCCTTGACCGCGAGCTTGAGTGGGTGCGCATGGCTCCGCGAGCACGCCAAGCCAAGGGCAAGGCTCGTCTCAACAACTACGAGCAACTACTGGCAGAAGCTCAGGCGTCTGACAGAGGTGGTGATCGACTCGAAATTGTTATCCCGCCAGGACAACGTCTAGGTGATGTGGTCATTGAAGCTGACGGAGTATCCAAGGGTTATGGCGATCGTCTTTTATTCGAGAATCTCACCTTCTCGCTTCCAAAAGCAGGGATCGTCGGAGTCGTCGGGCCAAACGGAGCCGGTAAAACAACGCTCTTTCGAATGATCACCGGCACTGAAAAGCCTGACTCGGGAACATTGACCGTAGGTTCAACAGTCGAACTCTCATATGTCGATCAGTCGCGTGATGTACTCGTTGATGACCACACGGTTTACGAAGCGATCACAGGCGGAAGCGACGAGGTGAAAATCGGGGCACGTTCAATGAACGGACGCGCATATGTGGCCTCATTTAACTTCAAGGGTTCAGACCAACAGAAAAAAGTTGGGGTGCTATCAGGAGGAGAACGCAATCGAGTTCACCTGGCACGTCAGTTGTTAACGGGCGGAAACGTGGTGCTTCTCGACGAACCTACCAACGATCTCGATGTCGACACATTGAGAGCACTCGAAGACGCTCTGCTTGCATTCCCAGGATGCGCCGTGGTCATAAGCCACGACAGGTGGTTCCTAGATCGAGTAGCAACTCATGTCCTTGGCTTTGAAGGAGACTCGCAAGTACGTTGGTTTGAAGGAAACTTCAGCGAATACGAAGCCGACCGCCATAAGCGTCTTGGGGCAGAAGCTGACCAGCCACACCGCATTAAGTACAAGCCACTTCGCAGAGACTGAACGTGACCATTCGGGCGATAAGAGCGATCACAATCATCACATGCGTGTTGTCCATTGCGGGAATGATCATCGGCTCCATTGCCGGCTCAACTGGATGGCCTGTGACCTTCGGAATCATCAGCGCCATAAGCGCCATCTGTCTGATGGTGGCAACTACGGTTACGTCCTCGCAACGCGCCCTTTCCTTAGGTGGTTTCGAGGAGCCGGCGCGACCCACACCTTCCCAACTCACTCCCGGCGAATACGAAGCTCTCGGCGAGGCCATGGAGCAATCCATTGCCCAACTGTGCAATGCCGGAGCAGATGAACAAGCCCTACGAGCACTTGTCGGCCAAGCGTTTAGGCTGGGTCGCTCTTCCAACTCCAACTGACTTTCCTGACGTTGTTGTCCCCTCTCTGTCGTTGTCACACGCCCTCATTAGAATTTGTAGTGATGAAGGGTTCGAGACTTTCT
>CAYGGL010000090.1:0-8464 GCA_964349215.1 uncultured Acidimicrobiaceae bacterium
GACTAAACCCTCGCCCCAGTAGAGCCCCGTTGGATCGACGCCGTTCAGCGGGTTGTTCCCCACGTACGCGTATGGCTCACGCGTCACACTCTCAATCGGGTCTCTTGTGAGGAACTGGCCTGTGGTCGGGTCGTAGTAGCGGGCACGTAGGTAGACTAGGCCAGATTCGGTGTCTCGATACTCACCTGCGAAGCGCAAGGAATGGCATCCGAAGACTCACACGAGTGCGCGAATAGCAAGGATCGCGAGAAGTGCTGCCCCGCTCGCCAAGGTGGCCCGAGCGAACCACGGAAACCCGCGACCGAACACTGCGAAGAAGGCACCTGGCGGATTGAAGCTGACGATCTCGCTGTGACTCTGTCCCTTGAACCGCTTGCTGAAAGGCCGCGATAACGCACTGCCAACGGTCAGAAAAACCGAAGCAATGAAGAGAGAGTAGGCTATGCCAGTCACGATGTCTGCCATGTTCTTCAGCAGTCCTGCCGCTCAGTAGTGTCCAGAAGGAATCCGCCCAGGTTTCCGAAGAACTCGACATTGAGCTGACCGACCCAACGCGTGAGTCCCCACAGCGCAGCATCGTCGCTACCGGCACCAATGAACGGTGCGCTCGGCCCAATAGCACCGGCGAGACCGCCGGTGCCCATGTTGAGCGCAAGCGATGCGGCTGATCGGCCGCAATAGGCATCAAGATCAGCGCACATAACAGCCGTGTGCAAGGCGCCTGCGCCGAGACTGATGCCCTTCGCAACGCTAGAGCAGATCCCTAACGCTACACCACCGACTACAGTTGGCGAAGTAAGCACTGCGCCAACTCCGCAGACCGAGGACACGACTCCAGCGACTCGAGAAACGTCATCGGCATACTTCTGGACCGTTCCAGACCCGCGACACGATCCGTTGGCATTCTCGCCGAGTGGACACCATAACCCGGTCGGGTCGGTGTAATTCAGCGGGTTGTTCGACACATACGCATATGGAGTACCGGTGATCGGCTCCAGTGGGTCGCGCGTGAGGAACTGGCCTGTGGTCGGGTCATAGTAGCGGGCACGTAGGTAGATGAGGCCCGATTCGGCGTCCTTATACTCACCTGCAAACCTGAAGGGGTTGGTGATGTTGCCGGTAGTGCCGGTGGGGTTGCCGTAGGGGTCGTAGCTGTAGGTCGCAACCACGGTGCCGGCGCTGTTGGTAAGCGCTCGAGTGCTGCCCAACTGGTCGTGGTGGTAAAACAAAACCGTCGAGCCATTAACCTGCTCAATCGGGAGCCCGTCTGGGCCATAGACATAGGCAGTGGAGCCATCGACCAACAAATTGGGAATGTTGCTTGAGAGATCCCAGCTGAATGTGGTCAAGCTCGCTCCACTGCGTCCGACGCGGAGGCCGTCACCGTTGTATGTGTAGGTAGTAGTGGCACTGTTAGCGTGGCTGACGAGCTGGTTCGCCTGGTTGTAGCCGTAGGTGGTGGTGGACCCAGCAGTCCTGGTGGTGCGGTTGCCTCGGGTGTCATAACCGTAGGTAGTAACCGCAGGCTTTAAGGCCAATAGCACGCCTACAAGCTTACCGGTAGTTCCCAATGTGGCAGTACGGGTGCCGGTCGCGCCCGCTGCGGTAAGGCGTTGATCGGCAATAGCACCGTCGGTTGAGGCGATGGACTGCTCGACCTGTTTGACCATCCCTGATGGGGCGCTCCAGACCGCCCCAGCTACGGAGCCTTGGGTAGCTCCGAGTACCGCGACCAGTTTCGAGTTCGCCAACGTCGGCGCGACGCTGGGCAACACCACGGTGTTCGTGCTGGAGGTGGCGTTACTGGACACCTCGATCGGGGTCGTGGTGTTCACTCCCCGATAAACCGCTGCAGTGACGGTCTTGGCCACCGTAGCCGAGAACGTCACTGTCACGTTGATTTCACTACCTGTTGCAGTCTTTCGGAACAACGACATCTTCGTGTGCCCCGAGGTAGAACCAGTTCTCCACGAACCCACCAGGGTGTAACCAGAGGGGGTGGTGACATTGCGATTCGCCGGCATTGTGGCCGACACCAGAATCTGGTCGTTCGCAAGTATCCCTGCGGGAAGCGTGACCACTGCAGATGCCGAGTTGCTGTTAGAACCACCGGCAGTACCGACCAGGCCGATCCCAACACTCGAAGTCAGCTGATTGGCAACATCGAAGCCCTGAACAGTGCCATCTTGGAGTTGAGTGAGGTTGTCGGCGCTGTCATATGTGTAGGGGAAAGCCTTGGCCGTGTCAGTAGTGAGCTGGTCGATGGCAGAGTATCCCCAGGTGTGGTTGTCGGTTGGCACACCGGTAGAGGTGACGCCCGTGAGCTTGTCCTCGTTGTCCCGGCCGTAGTTAAACGATGCGAACGGCGAAGCTGGAGTCGATGTGGGTGCATGACTGATACCCATCACTCGATCAGCGTTGTCCACGGTGATAGTGGCAGTGGTGCCGTTCGGGTTGGACTGTTTTATGAGGTTGCCATTGGCGTCGTAGTTATAGCGGGTGGTGTTCGAGAGCCAGTCGGTGATAGACGTGAGCCGGCTGGCGTCGTCGAAGGCACGAGTCACTGAACCGATGCTATGACAGCGACGACCTTCCAGTTTAAATGTGGCAGCCTTCACCCCTCGAGAGAGCCGGGGCCCACATAATAACGTGTTGGGTGACGACAGTAATACTTTCTTCTTGATAACAGGAGCAGTGCTATGTCGATCCCATCCAAGAAATCAGCGATTCTTTGGGTCGGGAAGGTCCTCGGGATATGAAATTTCTATCTCGGTGATGGTCTTGGGAAAGTCAGACTGGTTGTTGGTGAGGAAGCGATCGGCCCCTGCGGCGACTGCGGTCGCCAGATGGACAGCATCCGCGGCGCGAAGGCGGTAAGAAGCACCGAGGGCCGTCGCCAATTCTGCGGTGGCCTCGTCCACCGGACGGAGGTCGAGTCGGCCAAGAAGCGCACCGAGCTCATCAAGTTCGTCGGTTGAGTTCTCGCGAAGCGGCTTAGTCAGTAACTCGGGAATGAGCAGTACCGAGCCGATTCCTGCGACAGCGCCACTGGTCTCGACGGGATTGACCGGGAACAAGGCACGAACACGACGTCCCAACGGGTGGTCGCGCACGGCGGCATAGATCAACACATCAGCATCGAAAGCGTCCACGCCCCTGCCGGCCCTTGGCGCTATCGGCTCGAGCGCGTGGCTCGGACGTCTGCCACGAATTCCTCAGCTCGCTTCTCGCTCAGGGTCGGCCGCTGTCGTAGTCGGCGTGCTCTGCCCTGAGCTAAGACATCGTGAAGACGCTCTGCGGCCGCGAGTGCCTCGTCGGCTCGACGTGTTCTGAGCGTGTCCGGCCGAACGATCACGGCAACCGCTGTGCCATGACGGGTGAGAGTCACCTCTTCCCCGGCAAGCACTCGGGCGAGGATCTCGGGAAGGGCCCCTCGGGCTTCACTGACGGTCATCGTCTTGGCCATGGAAGTAATTGTACATAGATGTACAACAACTGTACAAATATGCCCGCATAGAGGCGGACCCCTAAACCAACAAGACGTGGCAACATTAAGAAGTGACGACGGAACTAAATGCCAAACGTAGCTATGCAGTCATTGGCACCGGGGCTGTTGGTGGTTTTTATGGTTCACGTCTTGTCGCAGCAGGACACCCTGTGCACTTCTTGTTTCGTGGTGATTATGCCCAAGCCAAGAGCGAGGGGTTAAAAGTCGAATCTCCATTGGGTGACATTCACATTGGGCCTGGTGAACTGAATGCTTATAACAATCCTTTAGATATGCCGCCTTGTGATGTCGTGTTAGTAGCAACCAAAGCGCTTGTTCCCAACCCAGCTGCATCAGTGTTAGCGGAAATTCTTAAACCGGGCACCGAGAACACCATTGTCGTGACGTTACAAAACGGCCTTGGCATTGAAGAAGAGCTTGAGCGAGTTGTTGGAACACGAACTTTGCTTGGGGGGCTGTGCTTCTTGTGTTCGAACAAAGTCGGCCCGGCACATATACGTCATCTCGATTACGGCATGATCACGCTTGGCCAACATGGCTCATGTGGTGCAGCTCAGGGTGTTACGACCCCGATGGAACAAGTCGCCGATGACCTTCGATCGGCGAGCATCGCCGTGCAACTTGAAGAAGACCTGGTAGCAGCTCGTTGGAAAAAACTCATTTGGAACGTGCCGTTCAACAGCCTTTCAGTCGTACTTGATGCGCTGCCCCAAGAACTATTGGGACTGCCAGAGACAGAAGCGCTCGTGGCAGCGATCATGGCCGAAGTACAAGCAGGCGCCAGGGCCCAAGGGCGTCACATTCCTGATGAGGCCCTACAAACCTCCATTGACCTGACCCGCCATATGACCCCGTATAGAACTTCGATGAAGCTCGATCACGACCACAAGCGACCCATGGAAGTTGAGGCCATCGTGGGCAACCCCATAAAAGCAGCGAGCTCCGAAGGAATCGATCTGCCGATAATGACCACTCTCTATCGCCAACTCAGTTTCATAGACGCCCGCAACCAGGGACTAGTCCCAAGTATTGAATCCAGTTGAGCTGAATCCAGTTGAGCCCTGAGGCCTGAGGCCTGCATCGCTATATCGCATTAGCCTGGCGAGGTGCCTGCTCCTGAGGTTTCCCAACTGGATGCGCAACTAGATGCGCAAGAACTCTGCGGCACGTGGCGCGCTCTTGAGGCTGACGAGGCTGGCCGTCAGAGCTTTGCCAGTCGAGAACTAAATGAAAGTGAATGGGAACCAATTGAAGTTCCCGGGCATTGGCGATCGACGAGTGCGTTCTCAAACAGCGACGGTCCGTTGCTCTATCGCCGAAGCTTTGAAACCAACAACGTATCGACTGACAACAACATGCAGCGGGCATGGCTCGTTCTTGATGGGCTATTTTACCAAGGCGATGTCTGGCTTGATGAGGCATACATCGGCGATACCGAGGGTTATTTCGTTAGGCACTCATTTGAGATCAGCGATGCCATCAAGGCATCGAGCGAACATGTTCTTGCAATTGAAGCCACCTGTTCGCCTCAAACAAACCGCGCCGCCAAGCGCAACATCACAGGCACCTTCCAACACTCTGAATATCTTGACCCCAACTGGAACCCCGGCGGCATCTGGCGTCCAGTCCGTATTGAATACACCGGGCCCGTTCGCTCCCGAGGCTTGAGGGCACTTTGCACTCAGGCAGACTCGAAGAAGGCCACCGTTACTCTTAGGGCCGAGCTCGATAGTGATGTTTCTCGTAGCGTGACTCTTCGAACCACCGTGGCTGGGGTTGAAAATGTTGTCGAGCGTCCTTTGGCCACAGGATCCAACTTTGTCTCTTGGACCCTAGACATTGCAGACCCTGAGCTTTGGTGGCCTCATGCACTCGGAGATCAGCCCTGCCATGACCTTGTGGTCGAAGTAATCGTCGATGGCACAGTTAGTCACCGACTGACCCGGCGCATCGGCCTGCGATCGTTGACTTGGAAGAACTGGACTCTCCAAGTCAACGGACAACGACTTTTCCTTAAGGGCACCAATCTCGCCCCTACCCGCATGGCCCTAGCAGAGGCCAGCGCAGAAGAGATCGCCAACGACGTTCATCTGGCCAAAGAAGCAGGCCTTGATCTGATCAGAGTTCATGGCCACATTGCCCGCCCCGAGCTTTACGATGCCGGCGACCAGGCCGGAATGCTCATCTGGCAAGACCTTCCTCTACATCGTGGATACGCCCGTGGTACTCGCCACCAGGCAGCCCGCCAAGCAACTGCGGCAGTCGATCAACTTGGTCACCATCCATCTATCTTCTTGTGGTGCGCGCACAATGAACCGTTTGCTCTTGATGACGAGCCTGGGACGAACCCATTTGCCAGCCAAGAAACAACCAAACAAAGAGCCCGATATTTAGCGGCCCAACAACTTCCAACTTGGAATCGCACAGTCTTAGACCGAACCTTGAAACGTTCCCTTGAAAAAGCTGACGAAAGCCGACCGGTCATTGCGCATTCAGGAGTGTTGCCTCATCCAGGATCAGGCGGCACAGACACTCACAGCTCATTTGGTTGGGCCTATGGCGACGAACGAGACTTCCCCGCCTTTTGTCGAGCCGTACCCCGTCTTGTCCGATTTGTCTCAGAGTTGGGTTCGGCTCAATCAGTGCCCTCAAGCGACAGCTTCTGCGAACCATCGGCCTGGCCAGATTTGGACTGGGACCTTCTCAAGAAAACTCACGGCATGCAGCGTTCAATCTTCGAACGTCATGTTCCGCCAGCTGATTTCACAACCTTTGCCGAGTGGCAAGAAGCGACGCAGCTCTATCAAAGCCAAGTGATCAAGCATCAGATCGAAACGCTGCGACGGCTGAAGTACAGACCCACCGGAGGTTTTTGTCAGTTTCTATTTGCAGACTCACACCCGGCCATCTCTTCATCTGTCCTTGACCACAACAGGATTCCAAAAGCTGCACATCACACTTTGAGCGAGGCCTGCAAGCCGGTCATAGTCGTGGCCGACCGACCAGATGCAGTTCTCATACCTGGAAAGCTCCTAGAGCTTGATGTGCATGTTGTAAGTGACCTGCAGTTTCCACTTGAAAATTCCAAGGTGACCGCACGGCTCACCTGGCCCGACAGCCACCAGGATTGGGAATGGGAGGGGAGAATTCCAGCTGATGAATGCGTTCTAGTTGGGCGCATCTCAACTGTGGTCCCTCAAATCCTTGGAGAAATGAGCCTTGAGCTAACCCTCGATGCAGCCAAATTCCTGTCTTCCAACTTCTATCACTCGGTGATTAAGCCTCAGCCATGAGCATGGGTCCTGTTCAGACGATTTCACGCCAGAGTCATCGTAATGAGAACATGCCTGCTACATGTATTGGATTGGTCAACCATCTTGTGACCGATCTGTAAAGGAAGGGACACCCACGTGAAGGTCCACCATCACAGCTACGATGCGGTAATCGTCGGCGCAGGCGGCGCCGGTTTGCGTGCTGCCATCGAGGTAGCAGGCAAATGTCGTGTCGCTGTGCTCACCAAGCTCTATCCCACTCGTTCGCATACTGGTGCCGCACAAGGTGGAATGTGTGCAGCGCTGGCAAATGTCGAAGAAGACTCTTGGGAATGGCACACCTTCGACACGGTCAAGGGCGGTGACTACCTGGTCGATCAGACGGCCGCCCAGATCATGTGTAAAGAAGCAGTTGATGCGGTCATCGAACTTGAACACTATGGGCTTCCATTCAACCGCACGCCTGAGGGTCGCATAGATCAGCGTCGCTTCGGCGGCCACACCCGCAATCACGGCGAGGCACCGGTTCGTCGAGCTTGTTACTCAGCTGACCGAACCGGCCACATGATCCTCCAGACTCTTTACCAACAGTGCGTAAAGCGCGATGTGAAGTTCTTCAATGAGTTTCAAGTGCTTGATGTGGTCTTTACCGAAGGACGAGTATCAGGTGCCATTGCCTATGAAGTCGCAACGGGCGACCTTCATGTGTTCACCACAAAAGCAGTTCTGTTTGCCAGCGGCGGCTTCGGCAAGATGTTCAAGGTCAGCTCAAATGCACACAGCCTCACCGGCGATGGTCCAGGCCTGTTGTATCGACGTGGTCTCCCCCTGCAAGACATGGAGTTCTTCCAGTTTCACCCGACCGGCATCTACAAGCTCGGCATCTTGTTGTCAGAAGCAGCCCGGGGCGAGGGTGGCATCTTGCGCAACGACAGCAACGAGCGGTTCATGGAGCGCTACGCCCCAACCGTTAAGGACCTGGCCCCTCGTGACATGGTGTCGAGAGCGATCCTCACCGAGATTCGCGAAGGTCGAGGCATTGGTGCAAACAAGGACTATGTCCATCTCGATCTCACCCATCTTCCGCCCGAACAGATCGATGCCAAACTTCCTGACATCACCGAGTTCGTGCGTACATATATGGGCATCGAGCCCAAGTCACATGGCATTCCCATTCAGCCAACAGCCCACTATGCAATGGGTGGCATTCCAACCAATGTAAATGGCGAGGTTGTTGTCGACGACCAAGGTACGGTCATGCCGGGTCTATACGCTGCGGGTGAGTGCGCTTGCGTCTCGGTTCACGGTGCAAATCGCTTAGGCACCAACTCGCTTCTTGACATCGTGGTGTTCGGAAAACGCGGTGGACGTTCTATGGCCGAATTCGTCCATACCGTCGACCTACCTGAACTGCCTGCTGACCCAGAGGGCGAAGTTCGAGGCCGAATCGAACGCCTCAAGGGATCGACCGGAACCGAAAAAGCAGTTCACATTCGCGATGAGCTGCAAGAGCACATGATGGACAAGGCCTCGGTGTTTCGCACAGAACAGTCGCTCGGCGAAATGACAGACATTCTTGGTGACCTCGTTGCTCGCTATGACCGCATGGCGATCGAAGACAAAGGTGAGGTGTTTAACTACGACCTCACCGAAGCATTAGAGCTTGGCTATCTGATCGATCTGG
>CAYGGL010000091.1:0-8420 GCA_964349215.1 uncultured Acidimicrobiaceae bacterium
ACATAGGGGTTGACGTGGTGTGCACCACGGTTTTGGCATCGGGTGCAATGGGTCCCGATGGCGAGCAGTGGGAGGCTCCGGAGTTGGCAGCGCTTGATGTGCCAATAATCCAGGCGCTTGCATCGACGAACTCATCTGGTGCATGGCAGAAAAGCGATGCGGGCATAACTCCACTTGATGTTGCGATGGGGGTGGCGATTCCCGAGTTCGACGGGCGACTGATCACGGTGCCCTTCTCATTCAAGGAGATTGTCGACGATGGAGACGAGCTTGGTTCGCCTGTCAGTGCATATAGGACAGTCGCCGATCGGGTTGATCGTGTAAGTGGCATTGCCGTGCGTCACGCATTCATGCGAACTCGACCGCCTGGGGAGCGTCGAATAGCAGTTGTGTTGTCGGCTTATCCAACTAAGCGAAGCCGTCTGGGAAACGCCGTTGGTCTGGACACTCCGGCAAGTGTTATTCGACTTCTTCACGCATTGGCGGCAAGTGGATACCAGATCGATCGTATCCCGGACGATGGCGATTCTCTTATGGCCGAGTTGGCCGATGCATTGACTTACGAAAAAGACTCTCTCACCTCTTCACAAGTTTCCAAGGCTCCAGGGCGACTTGGCGGTGCTGTTTATTCTGAGTGGTTCGAGACTCTGCCACTCGATGCGAAAGACCGGGTACAACAAGCCTGGGGTGATGCGCCTGGTCAGGTCTATCTCGATGAAGGAGATCTTGTTTTTCCAGGTCTCGATCTTGGTGGCGTATTGATAACAATCCAGCCCCCGCGAGGATTTGGCGAAAACCCGATAGCGATCTATCACTCGCCCGATCTTGCTCCCACTCATCACTACTTAGGTTTCTATCGTTGGCTCGATGCAGTATGGGGTGCACACGCAGTTGTACATGTTGGAAAGCACGGCACGCTCGAATGGCTTCCGGGCAAGGGAGTGGGGCTTTCCTCTTCTTGTTTCTCAGATATTGCACTTGGCGACATGCCGCTGTTTTATCCCTTTGTAGTAAACGACCCAGGCGAGGGAACGCAAGCAAAGCGTCGAGCCCATGGCGCAATAATCGACCATTTAGTCCCCCCAATGACCCGCGCGGAGGTCTATGACGATCTGGCCCGTTTGGAATCACTGCTTGACGAGTACGCACAAGTGGCGGCCCTTGACCCTTCGAAGTTGGCGGCGATCAGGGCTCAAGTTTGGGAACTGCTCATAGCTGCCGAGCTACACCGAGACCTTGGTCTTGAAGATGTTGCCCCCGAAGGAGATGACTTCGATGAACTCCTATTGCACGTTGATGGATATTTATGTGAGTTGAAGGACGCTCAGATTCGAGGCGGCTTACATGTGCTCGGCTGTGCTCCTGGCGATGAGGCAGAAATTGACATGGTGCTCGCGCTCACTCGTTTACAACAAGGGCCAAATGCTCCATCACTGAGAAAACTGGCAGCGTCTTTCGCCGGTATAGATCTCAAAGACCCAGGCCGAGGTGAGCTTGATTCAATTGAGGCACAGTGTCGTCAGTGGCTTGTCGAATGCCAGGCCAGAGGTTGGTCG
This sequence comes from uncultured Acidimicrobiaceae bacterium, assembly GCA_964349215.1. Lineage (GTDB taxonomy): Bacteria > Actinomycetota > Acidimicrobiia > Acidimicrobiales > CADCSY01 > JACOTK01. Next base: position 1,557 of record CAYGGL010000091.1, read on the forward strand.
TATGACGGTGATTTGCCAACGCTGCACTGGGTTTGCGATCACTTGATTCCATCTCTCGTGCGTACAACCGATGAGATCGACAATCTGTTGCACGGCCTCGATGGCGGTCATGTTCCCAGCGGGCCAAGTGGCGCACCAACGCGAGGCATGTGTCATGTGTTGCCAACCGGACGCAACTTTTATTCGATTGACCCCAAGGCAGTCCCTTCGGCCTTGGCTTGGCAGGTCGGTACCTCACTTGCCGATTCATTGGTCGCTCGTCATCTTGATGAAGAAGGCGTCTATCCCCAATCGGTTGGGTTGGTTATATGGGGTACCGCTGCGATGCGTACCTCCGGCGATGACGTAGCTGAAGCGCTTGCACTCCTTGGGGTGCGTCCAATCTGGGCCACCGAGTCGGGACGAGTAACGGGCATAGAGGCAATTCCATTACCTGAATTAGGTCGGCCCCGAATAGACGTTACGTTGCGAATCTCCGGCTTCTTTCGCGATGCCTTTCCTCATGTCGTCGGTCTTCTCGATGACGCCGTGAGGCTGGTGGCTGATCTCGATGAACCTGAAGATCAGAATTTTATACGAGCCCATGGGGTAGACGACCCACGTGTGTTCGGCCCAAAGCCGGGAGGATACGGGTCGGGAATCTTGCCCCTGATCGAGTCTCGTAACTGGCGTAGTGATGATGATCTTGCTCAGGTGTATGTGACTTGGGGCGGCTATGCCTACGGGCGTGACCGCTTTGGTGTCCCAGCCGAAGATGCCATGCGTCGACGTTTCGCGGCCATGGATGTGGCGGTCAAGAACCAGGACAATCGAGAACACGACATCTTCGATTCAGATGATTATTTCCAAGAACATGGCGGAATGATCGCTACGGTGAGAGCGCTCAGGGGATCGAGCCCCAAGGCATGGTTTGGAGATACCTCCAACCCCGCTCAGCCCAAAGTTCGCTCTCTGGCAGAAGAGGCTGCACGAGTGGTAAGGACTCGTGTTATTAACCCCAAATGGATCGAAGCCATGCAGCGTCATGGATACAAAGGGGCCTTCGAGATGGCGGCAACGGTTGACTACCTCTTTGGTTATGACGCAACAGCCCAGGTTGTCGAAGACTGGATGTATGAACGAGTCACGAGCTCCTACGTGGGCGACCCTCAGGTGCGAAAGTTCTATCAGCAATCAAACCCTTGGGCTTTGCGTTCGATCGTAGAGCGACTGTTGGAGGCCAATGAACGAGGAATGTGGCAGGCCTCTGGTGAGGCGCTGGTTATCTTGCGTTCAGCCCTTTTGGAAGCTGAAGGATGGGAGGAATCGAGATGAGCCACTTTCCGTTCTCTGCTGTTGTCGGCAATGACGATTTGAAGTTGGCTCTTTTGCTTTGCGCCATTGACCCAGCGATCGGAGGGGTTCTCGCACGTGGCGACAAAGGCTCGGCAAAGACAACTCTGGCTCGAGCTTTAGCAGCGATCTTGCCGAACGAAGCACCGTTTACCGAGCTTCCTTTGGGCACAACCGAAGACCGCCTTATTGGGAATCTCGACATCGCAGCAGCCTTTGAAGGCAAAGGTGCAAATTTTCAACCTGGATTGTTGGCTGCTGCACACGGCGGCGTTTTGTACGTCGACGAAGTGAATCTTTTGTCTGACCACCTGGTCGACGTGTTGCTCGATGTTGCGGCGTCGGGAGTCAACAAGGTTGAGCGTGATGGGATCTCTCATCAACACCTAGCGCGCTTTGTGTTGGTTGGCTCAATGAATCCTGAAGAAGGAGATCTTCGCCCTCAGCTACTTGACCGCTTTGGACTCGCAGTCGATGTTGTTACGGCAAGCGATGTAGAAGTGCGCACCGAGGCACTTCGACGCCGCTTGGCATTTGATGAAGATCCTGAAGGATTCGCAGCAAACTGGGCAAAAGAGCAAACCGCTTTGAGTACCCGACTTGCCCAAGTGAAGCCGGCAGAGATTGGTGACGACTTACTTGAAGTCATCACTTCACTGTGCTCTTCGGTTGGCGCCGAGGGCTTGAGGGCCGACCTTGTGATTGCTCGGGCCGCACGTGCGCTAGCTGGTTGGGAGGGTCGCGATGTGGCAAGTGCACAAGATGTCCGTCGAGTTGCGCCGATGGCACTTGCACATCGTCAACGTCGTTCACCCTTTGATCCAGGAGGCATCAACGAAGACCGCCTTAATCAAGCTCTAGATGATGCACTGAACGATCTTGCAGAGGACTCTGTAGAAGGTTCTTCAGCTGATGGCAGTTTTGATGACGATGGCAATGCTGATGGCAGTGCCCATGGAGATGGCAGTCAACAGACATTAAATATCGCAAGTGCAGCTCCGAATGCGATTGTCCACCTGCAGGCTTCTCGTGAAGTGGGTGGGGATGCATCTGGGCGTCGTTCAATGTCCATAGGCGAGCGAGGCCGTCTGATTGGCAGTCGCATTCCTGATGGCCCAATTAGTTCGATAGCGACTGGTGCAACAATGCGTGCAGCAGCTAATCGCCACGTCGGAGATTTGGCCGCAGCTACTAGCTCGATTCCAACAATTGAGCGACACGATATACGTGAAGCCGTTCGCGAGACGAAAACCTCGAACCTTGTGATCTTGGTATTGGATGCATCAGGCTCAATGGGTTTTGAGCGCCGTTCACAAGTGGCTTTGGGTGCATTGTCCGGGGTGTTACTCGATGCTTATCAACGCCGAGACAAGGTTGCAGTCGTGACCTTTCGCAATGACTCTGCTGAGGTGACTTTGCGCCCAACATCAAGTATCGAAGTGGCACGAGCACGACTGGCAACGGTGGCAACTGGAGGACGCACTCCACTGGCAGCCGGCCTACAAACTACTCTTGAACTTGCATCTTCGACTTCCAATGAATATCGACCTCTTATTGTGTTGATAACCGACGGACGCGCAACAGCAACCCCCTCAGAAGTAGATCCTCTGCAAGCTGCAATAGATGCCGCAACGACGATTCGTAACCGCCGCATTGACTCGGTCGTGGTCGATGCAGAAGAGGGCACGACGCGTCTTGGTCTTGCGTTCGACATCGCCAAAGCAATGGGTGCGCGCTTTTTAACTCTTGACGAACTATCCCTTACCACCCTGAAGGAGTTCTTACCCAGATGAGCAGTTTTTCCGATGCCCGCTTATTGATAAAACCAATTGATCAAACAGCAGCGAGCCAGGCCGAAGAACTCCAGTTGCGTTTGACCAAACCAGCCGGGAGTCTTGGGCGTATCGAAACACTTGGTATTCAGCTATCTGCGATTTCGGGAATGGTTCCACCTCCCTTACCAATGCCTGCGGCGGTGGCGGTGTTTGCCGGTGATCATGGTGTGCATGCTCAGGGCGTTACTCCCTGGCCGCAAGAAGTTACGACGCAGATGATTGGAAACTTCTTAAACGAAGGGGCGGCCATAAACGTTCTTGCTCGCCAAATCGGAGCAAGCGTCACTGTTGTCGATGTAGGTGTGGCCGGCTCTCTTGAGCCGGCCAGTGGTCTTTTAAATCGAAAAGTTCGTTTGGGAACTGCAGACCTGAGCATCGAGGCGGCCATGAGTCATGACGAAGCACTGAGTGCAATTGATGTTGGTTTGGACGTCGCCAAAGAACTTATTGCAGGGGGAGCGCGGAGTTTGATAACCGGCGAGATGGGCATTGCAAATACCACGGCTTCGGCTGCTGTTATAGCTGCGCTTACCAAACGTCCGGTACGCGAGGTCACAGGAAGAGGCACGGGCATAGACGACCCAACACTGCAGCGAAAGATCGCAGCGATAGAGGCCGGACTCGCCCGAGTTGGAAATGACCCAGAGCCATTGAATGTATTGGTAGAAGTTGGTGGGCTCGAGTTAGCAGCTCTAGTCGGATTCATTATCGTTGGAGCAATAGAACAAGTTCCGGTAATGATCGATGGCGTCATCGCAAATGCGGCTCTCTTGATCGCAGCGAAGTTGGAGCCTGATGTTGTCGGATATTGCATTGCCGGTCACTGTTCAACAGAGCCAGGGGCAACGGCGGTTCTAGAGCATCTGGGCATCAAGTCGGTGCTTGATCTCGGCATGCGTCTGGGTGAAGGAACTGGCGCATGTCTCGCTCTGAATATCGTCGATGCTGCCGCAAGAGTCATGAATGAGATGGCGACATTTGACTCTGCCGGAGTGACAGATAAAGGAAATGCTTGACCTGGCGTGATAACTGGTTCAGAGTATCGACGGCTCACGAGGTCGTGAGTTCATGATTTTCTCAGGAGGATGGCATTGAATAAGTCCGAGCTTGTTGATCAAATTGCAGGCCAAGCAGGCGTAACAAAAGTTGTTGCTGAAGATGTGATTAATGCCTTCTTCGCAGCGGTACAGTCCGAAGCCAAGAAGGGCGGCAAAGTGGCATGGCCCGGATTCGGTTCGTTCTCAACCTCAAAGCGTAGTGCTCGGGTCGGACGTAATCCTCAGACAGGTGCACCTGTCAAGATTGCTGCTTCAACGGCTATGAAGTTCACCGCCAGCTCTGTGCTCAAGGATGCTTTGAACGGAAGGACAGCCGCTAAGAAGGCTCCCGCCAAGAAGGCTCCCGCCAAGAAGGCCCCGGCTAAGAAGGCAGCAAAGAAGCGCTAACCACGGTTAACAAATATCTGCAAAAAACAAGAGAAACGGGATGCCCAGGCACCCCGTTTCTCGCGTTTTACGCCCTCGTTTGGGCTAAAAATGGGCTAAAAAAGGTTGAGGCTGAGGCACGCCCCCCCGACACGCCTCAGCCTCCCTACCTTCTGCCCCCACCCCTTGGGCCGGGAACTAACCCCAATCCTGCATCTATCTCATCTACCGTGTCAAGTGTCACACCTAAGATTTTTATAGACCGTCAATTCGCTTGAAAGCCTCACCCGATGGAGCACCCACAAGCTCACCCTCTAACCGTTGATGGTGCTCGACCCAGTCGGCGAATTGTTTAATCTGCAATGGATCTTCGGGGTCCAAAATGTTGTGAGTGCTGCGGTATTGACTGCGATGTTCAAGCAGCGCATCAATCTTGAGGCCTAGCGTTGCCTTCGATGTCTCGACATGATCAATCTCGTCTGCTTCCCACAACAACAAGGTGGAAGGTCGATGCGGCTCAAGCTCTTGCTCGGAAAAGAAGTGAGGATCACGAGCAGCCACTATTGCATCGACGGTCAAAAATCCAGCGTTTCGATGGTCGGGGTGCAGACGCCAACGTTTCCAGGGGTCGTGTCCTAAAACGACTTCGGGTCTTAGCTTGCGAATCCAATAAGCGACTTCCCAGCGCTGACGAATACCGGCTTCTAACTCGCCATCGGTCCAGTTGAGAAAGACGCATTGGCCGGTAGCCCCAAGCGCAGCTGCTGCCCTTCGTTGTTCATGACGGCGAAGTGCAACTAGCTCAGCAGTGTCTTGAGATGGGTCCCATGACCCCTTCGAGCCATCGGTGCAAATGAGGTGATGAACTTCGCATCCCTTGCTAGCCCACTTCGCCAGCGTCGCTCCACAGCCGAACTCGATGTCATCAGGATGTGCACCAATAGCTAGGGCACTTTTAGGAGTTGGTAGATCGGTGGTCAACATCTTGGGTTTAGTCCATCCACGTAGTTGGTATATGGGCCAGGTCAGAGGGCAGGTCTACATCGAGAGTCAAAGAAGGGTCCTCTTTCACTACGAGCGCACAGCCCAAGCGTTTAACCTCTTTGCAATGAGCGAGAAAAGAACCCGGCCCATATGAAAAGCGAAAACCTATATCTGAAGGTATGACGACAACATTTGTTCCATCTTTGATGCGATCAGGAACCAAGGTGATTGAGTTTTGTTGACTGGCCACCAATGTGGGCAAGTCTTTTGCGAGCGGAAGATCAGCATGCGAAACGATCACACGCTTTATTCCCTGCGCGCACAGCGCTTTCACTCCATGTTCTACGGCACCATTGAGGCCAAGCCCTGGAGTGAAAATAACTTCAGCACCTTGAAGCATTGACCACTCTTTAACCTCTTCATTGTCACAAACCACATAGACGCCAAGCGCCCCAGCGGCACTGATCACCTGCATAGCCATTCGCTTTGCAAGGGCTTGGCGTTGATTCGTATCTAAAATATTTGCAAGCCGCACTTTTGCGTTGATGAACGCCTTGATAGGAATGAGCACTGCGGCTGAATGTGTTTCGATGGGGCTTAGTGAAGGGTCATTTTCCATGAACCGCCAAGTTTACGGCCCTCGGCAGTAGGGTTCGTGACGTGTTCGAGCAAGTAACTGTAATTGGCGCGGGTTCTTGGGGTACGACGATTGCATCTCTGGTCAGTTCTAATGCGCCGACTGTGCTTTGGTCCCGACGACCAGAACTGGCGGATGAGATCAATGATCAGAGAACAAATAAGCGCTATCTCGGGTCGAATGTGTTATCAAAATCATTAAGAGCAACGAGTTCTCTAGATGATGCAGTTGAAAACACCGATCTGGTTTTGGTCGCAGTTCCATCGACTGGTTTTCATGGCACGGTCGAACAAATGGTCCCAATGATGGTTTCAGGGGTACCCATCATCAGCTTGACCAAAGGTCTTGAGCACTCGACCACAAAGCGTATGACCGAAGTAATAACTGATCTTTTCCCGACAAATCCTGTTGGAGCATTGACGGGTCCCAACCTTGCACTTGAAATATTGCAGGGACACCCCGCAGCTTCAGTACTGGCAATGTCTGACCAATCGCTTGCAGGCTCAATAGCCCGCTTGATCGCGAGCGAGTCTTTGCGTGTTTACACCAATGGTGATGTGGTCGGTTGTGAAATGGCCGGTGTCATTAAAAACGTCATTGCAATAGCTGCTGGCATGGGCGACGGAATGGGATTTGGCGATAATGCGAAAGC
>CAYGGL010000092.1:0-8374 GCA_964349215.1 uncultured Acidimicrobiaceae bacterium
GCTTTCCTTCTTTGAGCCGTAACGGCTACGAGCTTGTTTGCGGTCGCGAACCCCAGCAGAATCAAGAGTTCCGCGAATGACCTTGTATCGAACACCTGGGAGGTCTTTCACACGACCGCCACGTACCAAAACGATGGAGTGTTCTTGAAGATTGTGGCCTTCACCAGGAATATAAGCCGTGATCTCAACACCGCTGGAAAGACGAACGCGTGCAACTTTACGCAAGGCTGAATTCGGCTTCTTGGGAGTGTTTGTATATACACGAGTACATACACCGCGACGCTGGGGGGCGCCCTTGAGGGCTGCGGTCTTGCCTTTTGCTGGTTTTGACTGCCGACCTTTTCGGACGAGCTGATTGATGGTGGGCACGAGGGTCCTTACTTCACGAATAAACGAACGGAACTATCAGCGCCATGGATAACCAGCGCGCGTGACGCGGTCCGCAATCCTATGGGCCTGGAGTGGAAACGGCAAACAGCCCTGTAAGAACTCATGCCATATCTTGGGATGGAACTGGTGCTTCTGGCTCTTCGGTTCCCTGAGTAGCCAACCAAGTAGCCAGGTCTTGGTCTCCCTCTTCTTCCGAAGTCCAGAATTGAAGTGGCTCATAGTCAGGGGCATGGGTTTTGAATTGTCGGTAACATTCCATGCCAGTACCTGCAGGTATGAGCTTGCCGATAATGATGTTTTCCTTAAGCCCAAGCAACGAATCGGAGCGAGACTCAATTGCAGCTTCCGTGAGTACACGGGTGGTCTCCTGGAAGGAAGCAGCCGATAGCCATGACTCTGTAGCCAACGAGGCCTTGGTGATTCCCATGAGCTCAGGGCGACCTTCCGCAGGAGTCTGACCTTGTTGAACCAAATTACGGTTCACCTCGGCATATGCCCGAGAGTCAACGCGCTCGCCTGGAAGGAATGTCGAAGCACCTGGCTCTTGTACAGCAACGCGTCGAGTCATCTGACGAACAATGAGTTCAATGTGCTTATCGTGAATCGAAACACCCTGATCTCGATAAACACGCTGAACTTGGTTAACCAAATAATTCTGCGTCTCGCGAACACCCTTGATCTCAAGAAGTTCCTTGGGATCTCTTGGGCCCTCTACTAGTGCGTCACCAGCTTGGATCTCTTGACCGTCGCTAACTTCAAGACGGCTGGGAGAAGCCATGGTGTAGGCATCTTCTGTGCCATCGTCACCTACAACAGTTATGGTGCGCCCACGGCCCTCGTCCTCAGAGATTCTCACTACACCAGAAGTGCGGGCAAGTGTTGCCTTACCTCGAGGGCTTCGAGCTTCGAACAATTCAACTACGCGAGGCAGACCGCCGGCGATATCGCCCGACGCACCCGCCACACCACCGGTGTGGAAAGTACGCATGGTGAGCTGGGTACCCGGTTCACCAATTGATTGGGCGGCAATAACACCAACAGCCTCACCAAGTTCTATGTGCTTGCCAGTTGCCAAAGAACGACCATAACAAGCTGCGCAAATCCCTTGCTCTGCATCACAGGTCAGTACTGAACGGACGCGGACTCTGGTGATAGTGGTGTCGTCGCGCAGAGCTACCAGATCTTCTGGGGTAAGCATGTGGTTCGCTGGCAAGGTTGTGCCGTCTTGGAGAGTGACAGCTTCTAGCAAGGTACGCCCATCTATACGGGCCTCAAGGTAGGTTCGACGAGATGGGGTGTCTGGCTGAACGTCCTCGATCCAAATGCCGCGCGTGGCACCACAGTCTTCTTCACGAATGATCAATTCCTGGGCAACATCAACCAAGCGACGTGTCAGGTAACCCGAGTCAGCGGTCCTAAGTGCTGTATCGACCAATCCCTTACGTGCTCCAGGAGTTGCGATGAAGTACTCGAGCATCGAAAGACCTTCACGGAAGTTCGACTTAATTGGTCGGGGAATGAAGTCTCCTCGTGGATTGGTCACCAATCCACGCATACCGGCGATCTGGCGAATCTGAAGGATGTTGCCTCGAGCACCAGAGCTAACCATCATTTCAATTGGATTGAAGGTGTCTGAATCCATAGTGACACGCATGGCCGCTTCGACCTCGCTGGTGGCACTGGTCCAGATCTCAACTTCTTTCTGACGACGCTCGCCGTCGGTAATGATTCCCCGTTTGAACTGGGCCTCTACCTTGTCGGCTTCCTTCTCGTAACGATCGAGAATGGAGCGCTTTTCACTTGGAGTACGAACGTCATCGATCGAGAATGTCAGACCTGACTGAGTTGCATACCGGAATGCAACGTTCTTGATTGCGTCAACGCTGTCAGCAACCACACCCTTTGGATAGTTGTCCGATAGCAACTCGACAATCGTGCCGATATTCGTAGACTTCTTTCCAATGATGTCGTTGACGTAACCAAAGCCATCAGGAAGCGTCTGGTTGAAGAAGAGTCGTCCGGCAGTTGTCTTCGAATAAACAGCGTGGCCATTGCTGGCTGCTTCGTCTCGTAGCTCGGCCAGACGCACCTCAATAGGTGCATGAAGATCGATAATGCCTTCTTCGTATGCTCGCTCAACCTCATGCAGGTGGCGGAATACCAAGCCCGAACCCTTTCCTGCCTCATTCATAAGAGTCAGGTAGTAGCAACCAAGAACCATGTCCTTGGTTGGAGTGATGATCGGACGCCCATTAGATGGAGACAAGATATTGTTCGACGAGAGCATCAAAACACGCGACTCAGCTTGAGCCTCGGCCGAAAGAGGCAGGTGCACTGCCATCTGGTCACCGTCGAAGTCAGCGTTGAACGCGGTACATACCAGAGGGTGAATCTGAATGGCTTTACCCTCGACCAGAACAGGCTCAAAAGCCTGGATACCCAAACGATGAAGTGTTGGAGCACGGTTCAACAGAACAGGGTGCTCACGAATAACGTCTTCGAGCACATCCCATACCTGGGGACGACGACGTTCAACCATGCGCTTGGCCGACTTTATGTTTTGGGCCAATTCAGCATCGACGAGACGCTTCATCACAAATGGCTTGAAGAGCTCTAGGGCCATGAGTTTGGGCAGACCACACTGGTGAAGTTTCAGCGTTGGTCCAACAACGATGACAGAACGGCCGGAATAGTCGACGCGTTTACCCAACAAGTTTTGGCGGAAGCGGCCTTGCTTGCCCTTCAACATGTCAGATAGAGACTTCAGTGGACGGTTGCCCGGGCCCGTCACTGGACGCCCACGACGCCCGTTATCGAACAAAGCATCAACCGCTTCTTGCAACATGCGCTTTTCGTTGTTGACAATGATGCCTGGCGCACCAAGATCTAACAGACGCTTCAGTCGGCTGTTTCTATTGATCACTCGGCGGTAAAGGTCATTGAGGTCAGACGTAGCGAAACGACCACCGTCGAGTTGCACCATTGGGCGTAGATCTGGAGGGATCACAGGAACTACATCGAGGATCATCGCACGAGGATTGTTGACCCTGCGGCCGTTTTCGTCACGACGGTTGAACGCCGAAACAATCTTCAGTCGCTTAATGGCCTTTTGGCGACGCTGAGCAGAAAGCGCTTTTTGGCCGTCTTTTGGCTCAATTGCATCTCGTAGCTTGATTTCTTCTTCATCAAAGTCAATGCGCTCGATCAGCTGTGCGAGTACCTCGGCACCCATGCCACCTTCGAAATATTCTCCATAACGATCTGCAAGCTCGCGCCACAGCATTTCGTCTTCGATGATCTTTCGGGCATGAAGATCACGGAACTCGTCAAATGCTCGGCGAACCAGTTCAAGTTCGCCATCTGCACGCTCACGCACATTGGCGATGTCGCGCTCGGCTAGCTTCTGGCGGGCCTTGATATCAGCATCGCGCGCACCATCGGCCTCAAGAGCTGCAAGCTCTTCTTCAAGCAGTTTGTACTTGCGATCTATGTCAAGATCACGCTGTTTTGCGATCTCATCAAGTTCTTCTGAAAGTTCGGCTTCTAGGTTTGGAAGCTCTTCATGGCGTCGTTCTTCATCGACCCAAGTGACCAGGTTCGCAGCGAAATAAATAACCTTCTCAAGCTGCTTGGCCTTCAGTTCCTCACGAGGCGTGATGCCGGCAAGAAGGTATGCCAACCAAGAGCGTGTGCCTCGGAGATACCAAATATGAACAACGGGTGCTGCCAACTCAATGTGGCCCATGCGGTCACGACGGACCTTGGAACGGGTTACCTCGACACCACAACGCTCGCAGATGATGCCCTTAAAACGGACGCGCTTGTACTTTCCGCAATAGCATTCCCAGTCTTTGGTGGGACCGAAAATCTTCTCGCAGAAAAGACCATCTTTTTCAGGCTTAAGAGTCCTGTAGTTGATGGTTTCAGGTTTCTTAACCTCACCGTTTGACCATGTCCGTATTGAATCGGCTGTTGCCAACCCGATACGGAGCTGATCGAAATCGTTGACGTCGAGCATCAGACCCTCTCCCTCCGTCGTTCATCTTCTTCATCACTGCCGCGCTCAGGTCGGCTGAGATCTATACCTAATTCTTCTGCCGCCCTAAAGACATCTTCGTCGAGTTCACGCATCTCGATCTCTTCACCCGAGGTGGACAACACCTCGACATTGAGACAGAGAGCTTGCATCTCTTTGATAAGAACCTTGAAACTTTCAGGGATGCCGGGCTCGGCAATGTTTTCGCCCTTGACGATCGACTCATAAACCTTGACACGACCAAGAACGTCATCGGACTTGATAGTGAGCAGCTCTTGTAGGCAATAGGCAGCGCCGTATGCCTCGAGAGCCCAAACTTCCATCTCTCCAAATCTCTGACCGCCGAACTGGGCCTTACCACCCAAAGGTTGCTGGGTGATCATGGAGTATGGACCCGTGGAACGGGCGTGGATCTTGTCGTCGACCAGGTGGGCGAGCTTCAAGATGTACACGTAGCCGACTGTTACCGGGTTGTCATACACCTCACCGGTACGGCCGTTATAAAGAGTGGCCTTTCCATCGGCACCGATCAAACGGCCATTTACCCCATATTCAGGTTCTGCCGCGTCAGGATGAATATTCTCAAAGATGTTTCTAATTGTTGGGTGTGCACCCGCATCTTCGGTTTCATCCCAGTGGGCACCATCAAATACCGGCGTCGCAACAAATACGGCGGGATCAGTATTTGGTCGAGTCTTGGTCTCAGTTCCGGAAATTGGTGTTCCGCCCACTGTCTTGCCGTCATGTTCCCAACCCCATCGAGCGGCATAGCCGAGATGGGCCTCGAGTACCTGGCCGACGTTCATGCGGCTGGGCACACCAAGTGGGTTGAGGATGATGTCGACAGGGGTTCCGTCTTCCATAAACGGCATATCTTCAACAGGCAATATCTTGGAGATAACACCCTTGTTGCCATGGCGTCCGGCAAGTTTGTCGCCGACTGAAATCTTGCGCTTCTGGCCTACATATACGCGGACAAGCTGATTGACTCCAGGAGGAAGCTCGTGGTTATCGTCACGGCTGAATACCTTTACGTCAATTACCTTGCCGGATTCTCCGTGAGGAACCTTGAGGCTGGTATCGCGGACTTCACGGGCTTTTTCGCCGAAGATTGCACGCAAAAGGCGCTCTTCAGGTGTCAGCTCGGTTTCGCCCTTAGGGGTTACCTTTCCAACAAGAACATCTCCTGGACCAACCTCGGCACCAACGCGGATAATTCCACGCTCATCAAGATCTTTGAGGATCTCTTCTGACAGGTTAGGAATGTCTCGGGTGATTTCTTCTGGGCCCAGCTTCGTATCACGGGCATCTACTTCGTGGCTCTTGATGTGGATAGACGTCAATACGTCATCGCGGACAAGACGCTCTGAAAGAATGATTGCGTCCTCAAAGTTGTAACCCTCCCAAGGAAGGTAAGCGACCAAGAGGTTCTTGCCTAAAGCGAGTTCACCGTTGTCAGTAGAGGGACCGTCAGCAACAAGATCGCCCATCGAGACTCGCTGTCCAACCGTGACACGTGGTCTTTGGTTGATACATGTGTCTTGGTTCGATCTGCGGAACTTCGACAAACGGTAAACCTTGCGTCCCTTCAGGCCGACTTTGCCGTCGTATTCAATTACGACTGACTCACCGGAAACCTCGGTGACCACTCCGTCTCCGTCGGCCAAAATGATTTCGCCGCCATCTCTTGCAGCACGTGCTTCGATGCCCGTACCAACGTATGGAGCCTCAGCCTTCAACAAAGGAACGGCCTGGCGTTGCATGTTTGCACCCATCAGGGCGCGGTTTGCGTCATCATGCTCCAAGAATGGGATTAGCGCTGTTGCAACCGAAACAATCTGCTTTGGGGAAACGTCCATCAGCTGCACCTCAGAAGGTGGGACTGAGCTGATCTCGGTGGTTGCACCGAAGAAGACGTCACGCTCTAGCTGGAGCTTCAGTTCTGACAGCGAAGCTGCCTGAGGGCTACGTCTTACAAGAACCTTCTCTTGGAGGAATTTTCCATCGGCATCGAGAGGGACGTTTGCCTGTGCAACGACGTACTCTTCTTCTTCGTCAGCTGCGAGGTAAACGATCTCGTTTGTGACCTTGCCATCTACAACCTTGCGATAGGGCGACTCAATGAAACCAAACTCATTGACTCGAGCAAATGTTGAAAGTGCGCCGATAAGGCCAATGTTTGGCCCTTCTGGAGTTTCGATCGGACACATGCGTCCGTAGTGCGAGAAGTGAACGTCTCGCACTTCGAAACCAGCGCGCTCACGTGAAAGACCGCCGGGGCCAAGCGCCGAAAGGCGGCGACGGTGAGTCAAACCAGATAGAGGATTCACTTGGTCCATGAACTGCGAAAGCTGGCTGGTACCAAAGAACTCTTTGATGGCTGCAACGACTGGGCGAATATTTATCAGAGTCTGAGGAGTAATTGCTTCGACATCTTGAGTGGTCATGCGCTCGCGCACGACTCTTTCCATACGCGAAAGTCCAATTCGAACCTGGTTTTGGATCAACTCACCTACCGAACGAATGCGGCGGTTTGCGAAGTGATCTTGGTCATCGAGTCGATAACCGGGCTCGGCAGCTGTGAGATGCAACAGATAGGTGCACGAAGCCAAAATCTCAGAACGCGTAAGTGTGGGCTGATCGATCTCTGGACGCTCAAGACCGGGGATATTAAATAGCGAACTGATTCGTTCGATCTCTGGGCCAAGCTTGCGGTTGAGCTTATATCGCCCAACACGGCTCAAGTCATAACGCTTTGAGTTGAAGAAAGCGTTATCGAAATAATTACGAGCTGCCTCAACTGCCGGCGGTTCACCTGGACGGGCACGCTTGTAAATCTCAACAAGTGCCTCATCTTGAGTAAAGGCAAGGTTGCGATCCTTTTCCCACTGGCCCTCAAGGAAGTCAAAGTGCCTTACTAGTTGGTCAAGAAACCCTGGGGCATGCTCCTCGTCATAACCAAGAGCACGTAGCAGCACAAACAAACTGATACGGCGCTTACGGGCGACTCTGGTACCTGCCGTTACGTCCTTGCCGGGCTTTTGCTCAACATCAAACTCAATCCACTCACCTCGGTAAGGATGGATTGTCCCTGTGACCAGCTGATGTTTTGCCAAGTTACGAAGGCGGAATCTCTCACCAGGCTGGAAGATAACCCCAGGGCTACGAACGAGCTGAGAAACAACAACACGTTCAGTTCCATTGATGATGAAGGTTCCCTTTTCGGTCATCATCGGGAAGTCGCCCATGAAGACCGTTTGTTCCTTGATTTCACCCGTAGTCGCGTTCATGAACCGGGCGCGCACAAAGACGGGTGCCGAGTAGGTCATGTCCTTCTCTTTGCACTCCTCAACGGTGAACTTGGGTGGTGGCCGCAAGTCTTCATCATTGGGATCGAACTCCAGCTCGAGGCGCAATGCCCCACTGAAATCCTCAATTGGACTGATGTCGGAGAAGGTTTCAGCCAACCCATGCTGAAGGAACCAATCAAATGATTCTCTTTGTATGGCTATGAGGTCTGGTAGTGAAAGTACCTCATCAAGGTTGGCAAATGAATAACGATCTCGATCGGCAGGGCGAGCAAGCAAAGCGGCTCCTCATGAGAGGGCGGTCAGGGCACGAAAGCGTGCGCGTCCAAGCACTGTTCATATTTGAAAACAAGCAAGGCGCGAGCACGGCAACAAGCGATCCTACCAATCAATACTTACATATGCAAGTGATAGGAATTTAATGCTATAGACATGGCCGGAGGCCGTAAATAATGCCTCCGCCCATTGATCTACCAAGCTGGCTACTTGACTTCGACGGAACCGCCGGCAGCTTCGAGAGCAGCCTTGGCCTTTTCGGCGTCTTCCTTCGATACCTTCTCGAGGACGGGCTTAGGTGCACCATCAACAAGATCCTTAGCTTCTTTGAGGCCAAGATTGGTCAGGGTACGAACTTCTTTGA
>CAYGGL010000093.1:0-7774 GCA_964349215.1 uncultured Acidimicrobiaceae bacterium
AGCTGGGGACGAGTCCCGACCGTCTTGAACCGCTACCGGTCGGTTGACCCGAGCCTTCCTCGACGTTCATCGTGGCCGTCCTGACCGTCGCCGAGAAGACCATATGAGACGACAGCTGATCCCCTAACAGTTTGGGTCGTGGTAGCCCAACCAATAAGGGTTTTCAGGACGAATGACCCTAGGTCGATCGAGCGATCAGACGTAGTGTCCCAATAGTTGGCGTGAGTGCGTCTCAATCATGAACTGAATCATGGACTGAAGGAGGCAACGATTATGGGCAAGCTGGATGGGAAGGTCGCCCTGGTTACCGGGGCTGCAAGGGGAATGGGTGAAGCAGAGGCAAGGCTTTTTGCTGAAGAGGGCGCACGGGTTGTGGTCGCCGATGTGTTAGATGATGAAGGCCAACTCGTGGCCAAGGATCTCGGTGATCTCGCTCGCTATTGCAACCTGAACGTGACCAGCGAGCCGGCTTGGGCAGCAGCGGTCGAGTTGGCAAGATCAGAGTTCGGCCGTCTCGACATCTTGGTTAACAATGCGGGCATTCTGCGCATGTCACCCATAGCAATGACCACAATTGATGACTACATGGCGGTGATCAACGTCAATCAGGTGGGCGTTTTCTTGGGAATGAAGGCTGTCATTCCAGCTATGGGTGCCAACAACAGTTCCAACAACGGTTCGATAGTCAACATCTCTTCCATTGACGGTCTGGTCGGCATGGCAGGAGGAGTCTCGTATGTGGCGAGCAAGTTTGCCGTGCGGGGTATGACAAAGGTGGCCGCTCTCGAGCTCGGCTCTCTTGGCATTCGAGTCAACTCGATTCACCCAGGTGGCGTGGAAACTCCAATGATTCACATTGAGGGTTTCGAACCCGGTGCTGTGGAAGAGATGATGAGCAAGCAGGTTCCTCTTGGCCGTCTTGCCCAACCAACTGAGATCGCCCGCCTGGCGTTGTTCCTCGCGTCTGACGACAGTTCTTACTGCACAGGTTCTGAGTTCATAGCCGACGGAGGCATGACCGCAGGCTTCGGCCTGCCCGGCTCCGACTAAAGCACCGTTACGCCGGAGACGAGGTCAGTAGTCGAAGTTGATGGTGAAGTGGTCGCGAAGAACTAGGTCGTTGAGTTGGTCTTTGCACGACTCAAGAACTTGGGCGTCGTATTCCAGGGCATCGGTTGCAAAGAAGGCGATGTTGTAAGAGGTGGATGGTGTCGTGCGACTGCGGTAGATGATGCCGTCGATATCGGGCCACCAACTGCGAATAGCATCCACGAGGCGGTGGCAGGCATTAAAGACGACCCGTTCGTGGCTGGTGTTGATGCGATCATCAATCTCAAGTGCCTTGAGATTAGCCTCTGTCCTCAGGTCAACGATATGAATTCTACGGATGGTCGTGAGGCGGACCAGCCAATGATCGGAATGATCATCGGGAATCAGGAGGCCGGTGTCGAGGTAACGCTCCCGAGCGGCACCGAGCATGGTTTGTGCGCCATAGCGCGTTCGGAAAGTCCTAGTGGCCGAATCGAAGCGATGTCTTGGAGACGGGTAGCTATTCCATTCCCACGAGCTCGGATGGTCAGCATCGATACGCCAAAGCACGGTGCCCATGGGAAGACTTCGACGTCTGAGGCCGGCTGGGCGTTCCAGCGAGTATTCGCTTGTGTACATGTGACGCGGAGATCAAGTGCCGAGAGATTCCAGAATCGCCAAGGCAGTCGCCCGTTTGCGGGGTCGATCTAACGCCTGGGCTATGCATTGACCGCCGAGCTCCTCACGCTCGAGTCGCATTATCCGGTCAGCGGCGATGGCATCTGAGGTGAAAGCACCGAGCTTGGTAATCAGATCATCAAGATCAGACCTGCGCTCCCCATTGCGGAACTGCCACGCAGGGAACCAGGTGGCGTTACCGATCTGGCGTCCGATCAGCTTTCCGCGGCTGCGCAGGCGATGGACTGCCTGCGGTGTCCCCAACTTGAGTAGACGTTGCACTTCAGAGGTGTTAAGAGCGCCTTTAATAAACAACTCGCGTGCGTCATCTCGGCGTTGCTCATTTATCGCCTTTGCTTGGATCTTCCAATACGAACCTGCAGAGGCAGTAGGTGCATCAAGGAGCTCCATGAGAGCGTTCGCAAACAATGAGTCTTTGCTCGCTCTGTTCTCGACTTGTTCAAAAGCCTCTGGGGACAACACAACAGCCATGAATGCCCAGGATAACGTGGACTGAATCTATTGCAACAATCGCAACATCAATTGCTAGCGGCCCATCATTGACGGGTTCATCATCCAGTCGTTCCAATTACCCATGTTCTTGGACATCCAATCGACCATACCCTGGCACCACTGGGCGGGGTCACTTGCTGCAGGCTGGTAGTTGTCCATCGCCTTGACGCAGGCGTCGCGCATCTTGTCGGGACTGCCCCACATCATCGGACCCATCATCTGGCCCGAGGCCATCTGGTCGTACATCCAGCCGGTCATATGAGTACACCAACCCTGGTAGTTCGCACCCGAATCGACGGTGCCGCTGTCCATCCATTGACGGCAGGCCTGTTGCATCTGTTGGGTGGCCGCGATGTCGCGGCGCGGAAGGCCGGTTGTGCCGTCGTCGCGGATGATGGCGAACGTCGCCACGCCAACGGCGATGACGGCCACCCCGATTGCGATCGCCGTGACTATCGGCCAGCGCGAGGGACTTGCCAGTGAAGGTGTATGAGTATCGCCGTTATCCATGGCGTTCATGAGCGCTCTCGCAGTGCTTCTCGGCGGCGGCGGTACTCCTCTTCGTCGATGTCGCCGTGTGCGAAGCGCTCATCGAGGATCTGAAGAGGGGTTCGCTCTTGGCTGGTGCCTCTGCGAACCAAGCTGAGCATGGCCCACACAATGAGGCCCCAGAACAACACCATGGACATGCTCATTGCCATCCATGTAGTCCAGCTCCAGTCGCCATTTCCCCAATACATCATGAGTTGTCTCCTTGGTATTGACCAGCTCTGTCCAACGCTAGACAACCCCAACTTCGGATGACTGGGCCAAAGGTCCCATCTTTGGCCGTATTTCGGCGAACCCTGACCAGCGCCGGCGGATGGGGAATGTCTCAGATCGATTTGGTGTTTTCTGCACCACAGATCCATGTTCTAGATCGGAGACACCATGGGTGAGCGGACTTTGCAGGGCGTCTATAAAGGTGACGGGTTCCACTGGGTGGGCAACGGCTTTTGGGTAACCCAGGTGCTCCCGGGGACCAATGCGCTGCACCTGGCCGCCGATCCATTCCTATTGATGGACTATCACGCTCCCATGGACTATCCGCCCACCGATGAACCCCGTGGAGTTGGCTCCCATCCTCATCGTGGATTCGAAACCGTCACGCTTGCCTTCGACGGTGTGGTGGCACACCACGACTCCACCGGTGCAGGAGGCGTCATCGGCCCAGGAGATGTGCAGTGGATGACAGCGGCTGGGGGGATCTTGCACAAGGAGTACCACGAGGCCCAGTGGGCACTTACCGGCGGGCGATTCCACATGATGCAGCTGTGGGTCAACTTGCCGGGCAAGCACAAGTTGGATCCTCCGGGTTATCAGCCGCTGCTCGCATCTGATATGGGCAAGGTTAAGTTGGCCGGTGGTGGAGTTGTGACGCTGATCGCCGGTGAGCTCGAAGGCGAGCGCGGCCCTGCCCACACATTCACCCCAATCGAGCTGTGGGATGTAGAGCTGGGGATCAACGAAGGTGCGGAACTCGCAGTTCCAGACGGACACACCACGATGATGTTTGTGATCGATGGCGAGCTGACCACTTCGGGGGGAAAGATTGGCCTGCAGGAATTGGGACTCTTCGAACGCGAAGGTGATCGTGTCGTGGTAACCGCCGGCAACGAAGGAAGTAGGTTCATCCTTCTCGGTGGAGAACCGATCGGTGAGAAGGTCATTTTCCACGGTCCATTTGCCATGAACACCAAAGAGGAGATCATCCAGGCCGTCGAGGACTTCGAATCTGGCAAGTTCGGCCATCTCGCTTAGACGATGGCTGCTAGTGCGACACCGATTGGGTGCGCCACCTTGACTACCAGCGCCAGCGGGTTGCGCACCTAGCGAAGTCGTCTGGGCGTTCGATTATTCCGAACGCGCGATCGGCTACTACATCGAAGGAAGCGTTAGACGTGAGGAACTCCGCCACCTTGTCGCGGGCCATGTCCATCTCATCGCCGTACTTGGCAAAGTAGGCATCGACGCGCGTTGTCAGGTCGCCACCTGATACTTCGATTGCCCTTCCCTCCACTGAGACGACCTCGACAGTGTCGGTTGGGGCGACAACTACCCATGGGTTTGCACGAGCGTTGCGCGCCTTGCGCGCATTGGGCGCGCATGAAAACCAAAAGCGATCTTCGTTTGGAAGCCAAACTCCCCATACGGGCATCGAGTGGGGGCGTCCTTCGGGTGTCGATGTGGTGAGCCAGTAGTTCCGGCTGTTCACGAGTCGCTCTTGGGCCCATGCCCAAGGCAACGCACCGTCGAGATCTTCTGGAACTCCATAGTCAGCCATGCGAGGACGTTCCACGATCGGCGCCATATCGCCCAAACTACCTCAATCTGAATTGTCTTGACACCGAGAACCCAATAGTCAACTTCTAGCTTGACACCGAGTCCGCAAAAACGGTGCTCCAGTCGCCCTTTGGGTCGGAGTTGTTTCAGCTCTCGAGGTCGGCGTCGAGTGGCACGGGAGTGTGCTCGTGGCGGGGATGGGTTTCGTACATGCGCACCAGGACCACGATGCCAGACGCGCCCGTGATGGCAGCGACGGCCCAGATGGCCACGCGGGCATCGAAGGTGTCTGCCAAGGCCCCTGCCAAGAGGGCACCCACAGCGAAACCGCCGTCACGCCAGAGCCGATAGACCCCCACCGAGCGGGCTCGCCAGCCGGGATGGGCGACGTCGCCGATCGCTGCCAGCAGTGTCGGGTACACCATGGCGGTGCCGGCGCCGAGAAGCACCGCGGCCAGTGCCCAGATGGCGAAGCCTTCCGTTAAAGCGAAGGTCGCCAGCGCCAGAGCTTGGACCAACATGCCCCCGACGATGAGAGGTTTGCGACCAGTGCTGTCGGACAGGCCGCCTGTGACGAGCTGGCCGAGTCCCCATACGGCGGGGTAAAGGGCAGCGAGCACGCCGATGCGCGCCACCGATAGGCCAGATGCGGCGAAGTAGAGAGGCAGAAGCCCCCAGGCGAGGCCGTCGTTGAGGTTGTTGACAAGTCCCGCTTGTGAACACGAAGACAGTGCTTTTTCACGAAACGAGGTTAGCCAAAAGATCTCGGCGGTGGTGAGCGATCCGTGAAGGCCATCGATAGTAGAGGTTTGATTGGCGGCCTCGTGGAGTGCGTGGCCGTGAGTCTCTCGGACTAACACGCTCGAGATGCCAAGACCGAGCGCGGCGAAAGCGATGCCGAGGTAGAAGGGTTCGGGGCGCAGCCCATAAGTGGAGGCGAGGTAGCCAGTGGCCAACGCGGTGGCGGCGACGGCCATGTAGCCGGAGGCCTCGTTGAAGCCCATGGCCAGGCCCCGTTTGGCCGGGCCGACCAGGTCGATTTTCATGATGATCGTTGTCGACCAGGTGAGGCCCTGGTTCACGCCCAACAAGACGTTGGCGAAGATAACCCACCCCCAGCTCGGCGCGAAGATGAGCAGCAACGGCACAGGCAGGCCGATCAGCCAGCCAGAGACCAGCACAGGTCTGCGGCCGAAACGGTCCGACAGGGTGCCTGCGAAAAAGTTGGTGGTCGCCTTGACGATCCCGAAGGCGACGATGAAGGTGAGAGTCGACGAGAACCCCGTTAGCCCGAACTCGTCCTCGGCGAGCAGCGGCAAGACGGTGCGCTCCTGGCCGATCATGCCGCCGACGAGGGCATTGACCCCGACGAGCAACAAGAACTGGGACATGTTCTCACGCAGCCCGAGGCGCAAGCCCGTCGTGGCGGGCGCCGTTTCCAACCCAGTGCTGTCACCGATATCCACGCAGGCCACCTTACCGGAGCTCGGTCGTTGCCTATCGACGATCATTTGCAGGCCAAACGTCCCAAAAGGGAATGGCCCTGGACCCTAGATAGAGTCCGCCGATCCACCCGATGCTTGTCGCAGGTAGTGACATCTCGTCTTACGAGTGCTTTGGGAGGAACAGTGGGCCGCATCGTTGTGGGAGTAGATGGTTCAAAGGGGTCTCTCGCGGCCCTGGCCTGGGCAATCGAAGAGGCAAGCTTTCGTAAAGCAACGGTGGTCGCGGTTGAGGCCTGGTTGCCGTACTCGTCGGTAT
Source organism: uncultured Acidimicrobiaceae bacterium (assembly GCA_964349215.1). Classification (GTDB taxonomy): domain Bacteria; phylum Actinomycetota; class Acidimicrobiia; order Acidimicrobiales; family CADCSY01; genus JACOTK01. Next base: position 6,304 of record CAYGGL010000093.1, read on the forward strand.
CTCCGCTTGAGACTATGGCACCCGTGTTTCAACAGAACGAAGGCGAAGCCATCGCAAAAGGGGCCTTGTCTGAGTCGGTGGAAAGAATCAAAGGCGACAGCGACGTGGTTATTGAGCAACAAGTGTTGTGTGACCACCCCGTGTCGGCTCTTCTTGAGGTTTCGAAGGGGGCAGATCTTTTGGTCGTAGGCTCACGAGGTCACGGAGGCTTCCTTGGCCTGGCCCTTGGCTCGGTAAGCAGTCAATGTGTGCATCACGCAACGTGTCCGGTCGTGGTGATCCGCGAGCAGGAAGAGGCCCGAAAGTGAGCGTGCTTCGTGTTGATGATGTGCCCCGGGTCTTGGTCGTTGACGATGAGAGCAGTGCTGCTGAACAGCTGGCGAACCAACTGCGAAATGACCTTGAAGTAGAAGTGTTAGTGCGTGTTGACGGATACCAGGGCCTTGACGTGTTGGTTAACGAGCATGTTGACGTGGCGTTCGTCGATATGTTCATGCCTGGGGCAACAGGCATTCAAGTGTTGGAGCGCTTGCGCTCTAAGGGATGCGACACTCCGGTCGTCATCATGAATGATTTGGTCACACCCGATCTGGCGCAACAGGTCGAGAGGTATTCGAAGGCTTTCTTAATAGAAAAGCCAGTCGATGCCATCACGCTCGAAGCCTTGTTGGCCACATTGCCAAGATGCCCTCGACCAAATCGCCGAGGGCATCTTTTAGACTCCTGGCGCTTCTCTGCCTTGATGGTCAATGTGCCAACAGCGACGTTGACCTCAACATCTTTATAAGTAGTTCTGCGAGGGGCCAGGGTCATTCCTAAAAAGGACGTTCGACCCTTCGAGCGAAGGTCTCGATCGCATTAGCTTCGAGTCAATCAGGTGTCCAGACAAGACGGAGCTGCTCATGGAGTGGGTAACCATCAAGAAGACGTCCGTTCCTGGGCAAGCCCCTCCCAATCTTGTTGATTACGAGAAGGAATGCGAGACCTTCTCGTGGGACGAGGCGCGAATTGCTCTAGACGGTCTGCCAGATGCGAAGGGGCTGAACATCGCATATGAGGCCGTTGATCGTCATGTAGTTCATGGGCGTGGAGGCCATGTTGCTCTGCGGTGCCTCGATCGCTCTGGCGACAAGACCGACTTGACGTACGCCGATCTCGAACGACAGACGAATATGTTCGCCAACGTGTTGCGAACCATGGGAGTCGTCGCAGGCGAGAGGGTCTTCGTTCTTGCCGGGCGGATACCCGAGCTATATATAAGTGTTCTCGGTGCCCTTAAGGCTGGTTGTGTTGCCTCCCCGCTGTTTTCCGCGTTCGGCCCCGAGCCCATTCGCCAACGTCTCTCACTTGGTGATGCCCGAGTACTGGTCACGACCGAGGCGCTCTACGCGAAGAAGATCGCTGACATCCGAGACTCGCTGCCGGGCTTGAAACATGTGCTGGTGGTCGGGCGGGGTGCGGGCGCCGAGAG
>CAYGGL010000093.1:7784-8359 GCA_964349215.1 uncultured Acidimicrobiaceae bacterium
AGCTCAGACACCGTCGACTTCCACACCGTCGACTTCCACGATGCGCTAGCGGCAGAGAGTCCGACATTCGTGATAGCTCCGACAGACCCTGAGGACATGGCGCTGTTGCACTTCACGAGCGGAACCACTGGCACGCCCAAAGGGGCAATCCATGTTCATGAGGCAGTCGTCTCGCACCATGTGACCGGCGCCTACGCTCTTGATCTTCACCCAGGTGACGTGTTTTGGTGCACGGCGGACCCCGGGTGGGTGACAGGTACTTCGTATGGCATCATCTCGCCGCTGACCCATGGAGTCACTTGCATTATCGATGAAGGCGAGTTCGACGCTGAGCGCTGGTATCGCATCTTGGCCGAGCAGCGGGTGACGGTTTGGTACACCGCTCCAACTGCTGTGCGAATGCTCATGCGAGTCGGTGCAGATCTTGCACACAACGCCGATCTCTCAACGCTGCGTTTCGTCGCGAGTGTTGGTGAGCCACTCAACCCTGAGGCCGTCGTGTGGGGCCAAGAGGCTTTGGGCCTACCAATCCACGACAACTGGTGGCAGACCGAGACGGGCGGCATCATGATCGC
>CAYGGL010000094.1:0-8322 GCA_964349215.1 uncultured Acidimicrobiaceae bacterium
GGTCACGACATCGGCCGCCTTCTCCGCCGCCTCGCCACCGACGACGGCCGCAGCGTCGTCATCGTCTCCCACGACGAACGCCTCAAAGAGATCGCCGACCGCGTCCTATGGCTCGAAGACGGTACCTTCCGCGAGCTCTCCAAGATGGCCACCGACCCCATCTGTGGCATGGCCGTTACCACCGACCAGAACACCTCCATCCACCTACACCGAGCGGATCAAACCTGGTGGTTCTGCTCCACCAACTGCCGCGACGAGTACGACCACCGCTCCACCACCTAAACTCAGTCGGCGATACGCAGTGCCACGGCGGGCTTGATCCGAGAGGCTCGATATGCGGGAACCAACGTTGCGAGCAGCGATACCACCAGCGTTGCCAGCACCAATTGAGTCACCTGCGCCCCAGAGACGCTGAACGCCAGCTTCGTTCCGAGTATCTCGGTACTGGTAACCACGTTGTAGGCCGTTACAGATGCCAGGACGACTCCAATGACGATTCCCTCGGTCGCTACAAATGCAGCCTCGATTAGAAATGCCTTGCCAACACGGGAGGGCATGAAACCAAGTGCGCGAAGTACCCCAATCTGGCGACGTCTCTCTCGTACTGCTCGCACCATGACGACCCCAAGGCCTGCCACTCCCGCGATCAATCCAAGACCCAGATAGCCGCGTGCAAGCTCGAAGAACTGGCTCTCGGTCGCTGCCATGTTTGCAACAATCACCGAGAACGACTCTGCTTCCGCGCCATTAGATATGTATGTCCGAACGAGACGGTCTGAGAACTCCTGAGGGTCCGCGCCGCCCTTGAGCGCAACGTAAGCCCTGTTGGGCACGAGGCCTTCACCGAAGAGAGCTTGAGCGCCGGCGCGGCCATACAAAGCTCCATTGAAGGCAAGGTCCAACTCTCCCATTGCAGCTACGGTGACCTGTCTCTTCGCTCCCGACAGTGGATCGATGATCTCCATCGCCGTGCCCACACCTATAGAGCCGATCGGACGCTCACTGCCAAGCTGCAAGAAGAGTGGGTCGACGATGATCAAGCCAGGGTCGGACAGGACGGCTCGGTAAGCAGCATCATCGCTCGAATACTTGCCGCGATCTCGAAGTGTCGGGGGTCCGAGTTCTACGAAACGATCATCGAAGGCAGACAAGAGCCACTGTGATGGCTTCTCATCATCAACGACGAAACTCGAAGGAACCGTCGCGAAAGTTGCGAGTCCTGAGATCTCTTCCTTAGCGGCCAACGCATCGAACGGAAGAGGGTTGGCAGCGCTAGAGCGAAGGGCCACGTCGAAACCTCCGGCCATACGGTGCTGAAGGTGATCAAGTCGGCTCTCGAGGATGTTCGAGAGAATCGTCACAAAAGTAAGTGTGAAGACAACCAGCGAGTACATGGCAACAGTGAGGCCGGTGCGCGTCAAGCGATAGAGCGGATAGGCCAGCCCAAGGTGAAGGGCAAGAGATCTGTCACCTCCGCCAATGCGTCGGAGCACCTTCGCAATGCGCTCTTGTTGAGCGGTGACGAGAGCGACGGCTGCGCCGGTAAGGGCCATGCCTTGTGCGACGAACAACGTGATGTCGCTTGTCTCGACCACTTCGTCTGCAACCAGGCGCAAGGAGATAGTCCCCCACACGAGACCAAGAGTCGAAAGCCCCGTTATCACGCCCTCGCCAGGCCGTGGGCGACCGAGCAAGGGTGCCAAGCCGGCCATCGCCACAAGAGGGCCGAGCAATATGCCGAACTGTCCGTCGGTTGCAAAGCCCCATGCCGTGGCAACAGAACCGAAAAGAACACCGATGACTCCAAGCGCAAGACTCCGCCGGCTCCTTCGCCGAACTGGAGGCGGAGGGAGGTCTCGAATAGCGCGAATCACGTTGATGCGACTGATTCGCACGCTGGTAGCGATAACGGTGAGAAGCGAGATGCTCGACCCGACCCCAAAACCCTGCCAGAGACTTGAGAAGTCGAAAAAGAATCTCAAACGCAGGCCAAGCTCGCCGCCAACAGAAGCAATGGCACGTGCGACGACTATCACGATCACGCGGCCCAGACCCAGTCCCACAAGCGATCCAAGGACTGCACCCGCGATGGCATAGAGCCACCCTTCGGCAGTGAACACCCGAACAAGGACAGCTCGTCGCATGCCCATCGCCCTCATCATTCCCATCTCAGGCTTTCGCTCCTCGGCGAGCATGACGAACAGGTTCACAACCAACAAGATTCCAGCGAGCGCTCCAAATGCACCCATCGCTGCAAAGAGGTCTCCGTAACGCTTCGAAGATTCAGCCGCGGTCTCGAGCACATCATGCTTGACCGACAGCACCTGCACACCCAGATCTTCGAGTCGACGGTCAAGCTCTGCACGGACCTGAGGAGTGAGTCGAGACCCTTCCTCTACACCACCAGAGTTAGAGATGGCAACGATACGAGCGGGGGGTACGAACCTGGGCTTGGTCTGGCCAGTGAAGGCACCAAACGCTATAGGTGCGATCGTGCCTGGTTGAACGAAAATGTTTGCTGCTCGAGTGCCTTGACTACGCCAAAAGCCGGCTACCCCTCGCTGAGGTAACACGCGATCAACAGCGAGAGATATCTCCTGTCCATAGATGTACACCGAAATGAGATCGTCAGGTCCAACGCCGAGCAGGTCTGCTGCATCGCTGGAGATGACTGCGGCGCCCAGCTCTGGTGTATCTCCTTGCATGCCAGTTGCACGAGCGTCACCTCCAAACGCTCGTGCAAGGTCGAAGTCAACCTCGAGCAACTGGGCACGAGGTGCCACCCGAATAGAACTTCCTTCTCCAGAAGTCACAGAGGCTTGGAGTGTGAGCATTGACAGCACGCCGTCGATGCTCTCTTTCATCTTCGTCTGAAGATCACTTAGACGAGTATTTATCTCGGCCTGTTGGTCTGGCCGGTAGGTGCTGACGATCTCGTCGATCGGACCCAGCTGTTCGTAAGCGACACGACGAATGGAGTAGTCCAACGTGTCGCCAACCACCAACGAGCCTGTGATCATCGCTGTACCGAACATCGCACCGAGAACTACAAGCGCGCTCTCACCCCGACGACGACTGGGGTTGCGAAGAGCAAGGCGCCGTGCAATCGGATCGCTAGCCATGAGCCATAGGAACGGCACGACCAGAACGACCAGGAAGCCAAGCAGGATCATGTCTAGCTTCCTGCAGAATTCACCGGAGTGGAGCCATTTTTTGGCTGGGTCTCATCGCTGACGATCTCGCCGTCACGCATGAACACCAGACGCTTGGCCGATGCACCGATGCCGGCATCGTGAGTAACGATCACGATGGTGAGACCTTCGTCGTTGAGTTCATGGAGAAGTGACATCACCTGGGCGGCTGTCTCGGAATCTAGGTTGCCGGTGGGCTCATCGGCCCAAACCAGCGCGGGGTCTCCTGCCAGTGCACGGGCAACGGCAACGCGCTGTTGTTCACCACCTGAGAGCTCCAACGGACGACGATCCAGACAATGACCTAGACCCACGCGCTCAAGTGTTCGTCGTGCCTGTGTTCTCGCCTTGCTCGGAGCCATCCCTGCCAGCAACAACGGGAGCTCGACGTTCTCAGTCGCAGTGAACACGGGAATCAGGTTGAACGCCTGAAAGATAAACCCCATGGATTCGCTTCGGTAGCGAGTTCTCTCGACATCGGCCATCTCATGGATGGAGTGCCCATCGACCATCACTCTTCCCTCGTCGATGTCGTCGAGGCCTGAGAAGCAGTTCAGCAGGGTCGTCTTGCCCGACCCAGATGGGCCCATGACAGCGATCATCTCGCCCTGGCGGATGAGCAGATCGACCGAGCGCAGGGCTGGAACATCGCCTGCTTGCGATCGGTAAATCTTCGTTACGCCTTCTGCTCTGAGTATGGGCTCACCGCCACCAGGACGATGTGAGCCGTCTGGATGCCCACTCTTGGGTTTGAACAAGCGAGCCAACAGGCTCACGGTTAAGAACTCCTTTCGAGCAAGTAGTCCACAAGCCCCCGCAGAGTTGCCACCTGCGAATAGTCCCGCTCGGGAATGTCGATTCCGGTTCGCTCATGGACCCCCACGACAAGGTTCAACAGATCCATCGAGTCGATGTCCAGTTGTTCTTGAAGGTCACGGTTCGGATCTGCACTCGCCAGATCAGCCTCAGGAGCTATGCGGCCCAACACGGCTGCTATGACTTCCATGGCCTCATGTTCGGTCACAATATCCCCCTTCTTCCGTGGTGTGCATTCAAAGCTCCTCGGGCCGCTGGAGGCGGCGCTCGATCGCCTTGAGAAAAAGTCCGCCATTGTGGCCGTCACTCGCGCGGTGATCTGCAGCGATCGTCGCTGTAATCACCGAACGGACTCCCACCATACGCTCGTGCGCCCAAGGGCGCTCGGTGATCTTGCCAAAGCCAACGAGAGCGACCTGTGGGGGATAGATGACCCCGTAAACAACCTCAGCACCTTGGTCGCCGAGATTCGAAACGCTGAGCGTAGGTGCCGACATCTCAGATGCACGCAACACGCCACTGCGCGCTCGTTCGACCAAATCGCGCAGGCGGACCATCAGCTCGACCAGGGTGCACTTGTCGGCGTCGAGGATCGCAGGGGCCACGAGGCCACCGCCGCGAAGTGAGATCGCCACGCCGAGGTGCACGGAAGTTCCGGGCTGGAAACCGTCCTTTGTCCAGAACCCGTTCATCTCGGGTACCTCAACAGCAGCATGCGCAGTCGCCTTCAACAACATGGCGACCGGAAGTATCCGTTCGGTCACCGGTCGCTCAAGATTCAAGCTCGTCAGCCAGTCGAGGGCTGGTTGCAGATCGATCGTGGTCTGAAGGTAGTAGTGGGGGATCTCTCGATTCGATCGCTCCATGAGAGCCGCGATGGCTCGGCGCATAGAAGGCTTCTGGACCTCCCGGCCGTCGCCCTTCTCAACGTCTGCCTTCTCAACGTCTGCCCTCTCAACATCTGCAAGGGTCACCGCACCTTGCTCTCCGCTGCCGGTCAACTCAGCCATATCAACACCCAGCTCCAAAGCTCGGCGTCTCGCACGCGGAGAGGCACGCACGAACTCACCAGCGGAGCCCTCCTCGCTCTCGATGCTCTTCGTTCGAAGACGTTCGGCTGCACGTTCGACATCTGATCGATGGACCATCCCGCCGAGACCTGTGCCGACCACTTGAGCAAGATCGACCCCCAACTCCTGCGCGCGGTGACGAACAAGCGGTGAGATCACCCCCGGTAGAGCTTGGGCTGCCGACTCGGCAGGCTGCGTTCGTGGTGACTCAGCGGGCTGGGTGACTGGCGACTCGGCGGGCTGGGTGACTGGGGACTCATCATGTCCGGAGATGTGAGCCAGGACAGCACCCACGGGAACCGTCTCACCGGCCGGCACAACAATGTCGTGCACCGTTCCGGCCTCGAAGATCTCCACCTCGATGTCAGACTTCTCGGTATCAACAACAGCAACGATGTCGCCGCGTTGCACTTCATCTCCAGGCTTGATCTTCCATTCGACGATGGTTCCCGACTCCATGTCGGCCCCCAACGAGGGCATGAGAAACTCACCCATCAGCCTGCGGTCTCCACAACGGTTCGGACTGCACCCACGATGTCGGGCACCTGCGGTAGAGCAGCCTCCTCCAGATGTCGGGCGTATGGAATCGGGACTTCCTCTGTGCACACCCGCATTACGGGAGCAGCCAGATCATAAAAGGCCTTCTCTGTGACTCGGGCGCTGATCTCCGCCGAAATGCTCCCACTACGCCACCCTTCGTCGACAATGACCATGCGATGCGTTCGGATCACGGAGTTGAGGACCGTGTCGGTGTCGAGTGGACGCAATGTTCGCAAGTCGATCACCTCAACATCGATGCCTTCGCTTGCAAGCTCTTCAGCGGCCTGCAAACACTTCGGCAACGAGCCTCCGTAAGTGACGAGACTCACGTCGTTGCCCGCACGTCGAATCGCCGCCCTGTCAATGTCGATCGGTCCAAGTCCGTCGGGCAACTCTCCCTTCGCGTTATACAGAGCACCGTGCTCGAAGATCAACACGGGGTCGGGGTCCTCGAGTGCAGTCCACAACATCCAACGTGCGTCGATCACCGTCGCCGGGGTGAGGACCTTCAGCCCGGGGATGTGGGCATACCAACCCTCAAGACTGTGGGAATGTTGCGCGGCGAGCTGACGGCCGGCACCAGTGGTCATGCGAATCACAAGCGGCACGTTGCACTGACCTCCTGACATGTGCAGGAGCGAAGCGGCGTTGTTCATGATCTGGTCGAGTGCAAGCAGGCTGAAGTTCACTGTCATGATCTCGACGATTGGGCGCATTCCTCCCAGAGCAGCACCGATGCCCGCTCCTACGAAGCCTGACTCCGACAGCGGAGTATCACGTATGCGCTCGGGCCCAAAGGCCTCGAGAAGTCCCATGCTTACGGCAAAGCAACCTCCGTAGTGGCCAACGTCTTCACCCATGAGAAACACGCGATCATCCCTGGTAAGCGCATCTTGGAGAGCTTCTCGCATGGCATCTCTATAGGTGATCGTGCGCACATTCGACGAGGGAGACTCGGCCGCACTCTGGTCCATCTCTTGCATCAATCGGAACCACCTGATTGAAATCGCTCGGAGTACACGAATCGAGTGAGCTCATCGACTGGTTCAAGAGTCCCTCCCTCTGCTGCAGCGACGGCCTCTTGAATCTCCTTTGCTATCTCAGCTTCGATCGCGTCGAGCTCCCCTTGAATCATGAGACCCTCGCCCAGCAGCTTTTCAGTCAAGTTGATTATGGGGTCACGCTGCTTCCACACCTCAACCTCACTCTTACTTCGGTAGAGTTCGGGGTCGTACATCGAATGGGCTCGAAAGCGATAGGTTCGCAGCTCCAGAAAGTGCGGTCCGCCGCCGCCACGGATGGAATCGACAGCACGCCTTGCCACTTCGGCGACTGCCAGCACATCCATTCCGTCTACTGACCATGCGGGCATTTCATATGCAGCCGCCTTGATGGAAAGGTTGGTCTCCGACTCCGAAAGCGCAAGAGCGGTCCCCATGGCATACAGATTATTCTCACAGCAAAAGAGCACCGGCAGCTTCCAGAGTGCGGCCAGATTCATGGCCTCGTGAAACTCCCCCTCGGCTACAGCTCCCTCGCCGAAGAAGCAGACGGTCACTTGTTGACGCTGTTGCATGTGATCGGCGAGAGCAAGGCCAACTGCGATCGGCAAGCCGCCCGCCACAATGGCGTTTCCTCCATAGAAGTGCCGGCTCACATCGAAGAGGTGCATCGATCCTCCCCGCCCGCGGCTGCATCCCTCCACGTTTCCAAACATCTCATTAATGATCGAAGCAACAGGAACCCCGCGGACCATGGCGTGGCCATGCTCACGATATGTCGACACAACTGCGTCTTGTGGCTGCAACGCTTGAGACACTCCTACGGCAACCGCTTCTTCCCCTATATAGAGGTGCATGAAGCCGCGGATTTTGGTGGCGCTGTAGAGTTCGACACACCTCTCTTCGAAGCGACGGATTCGAAGCATCTGGCGCAAAAGTTCATGACCTTGCTCTTCAGGGCCATGCCCTAGTTCGATCTCGCCGATGCTCATGCGTCACGCTCGAGGGTAGATAGGTCGCCTTCAGGAAGCCCGAGCTCGCGCGCTTTGAGCAGTCGACGCATGATCTTTCCACTCTTTGTCTTTGGCAGGTGTTGGTCGAAGTCGATCTCTCGAGGTGCAACTGCTGGACCCAACCTCTTGCGTGCGAATCCGATCAACTCCGAGCGCAAGTCGTCGGTTGGCTCAAAAGCGTCACGCAACGATACAAAGGCCTTCACGATCGAGCCGGCAACCGGATCAGGCTTGCCGATAACTCCCGCCTCGATCACGGCAGGATGTTCCATCAAGGTGCTCTCGACCTCGAACGGGCCAATGAGATGACCTGCTGACTTGATGACATCATCGGCACGTCCTACGAACCAGAACCATCCGTCCTTGTCGCGCCGAGCGACATCACCGCTCAAGTACCAGCCGCCCGCGAAACAAGCCTTGTAGCGCGCATCGTCGTTGAGATAGCCCCGAAACATCGATGGCCAACCGGGGCGAATCGCCAACTCCCCTTCTATGTCAGGCTTCTCGATCACCTCCACAGTTCCGTCGTCGGCGACCTTCGCTCGACCATCGTCGCCTTGAACAAGCAGAGCCATCTCCACACCAGGCATAGGACGACCCATTGAACCGGGACGGATGTCCATCGCTGCGTAGTTCGCGATCATGATGCCGCCCGTCTCGGTCTGCCACCAGTTGTCGTGGATTGGTAGGC
>CAYGGL010000095.1:0-8186 GCA_964349215.1 uncultured Acidimicrobiaceae bacterium
CGTTTTGAGCAATCTCACGCACTGATGCAGACATCTCTTCAACTGCAGAAGCAACCGTTTGCACGCTGTCGCTCACCTGACCTGCAGCTGCAGAAACCAAATCGGCTTGCATGGCTGTCTCTTGGGCAAACTCACCCATCTGAGTTGAAACCCTGACCAAATCACTAGATGAGTGATCGACTGCAGATGCACTCTTTCCGACCGAACGAGAAACCGAACGGACGATAAACCACATCAAAATGATCTTTCCGAGAATGGCCAGGCCAACCATCGTAAGCCCAATCTTGCGAGCACTTGAATGGGTATCTTGAACTTCCTTGTATGAGTCCGTACCTATCTTTGTTGAAATAGCTTCCAACTTCTTCATGCTCTCAATAACCAAAGAGCCATGCGACTGTCCCTTTGCGAGCAGTGTGGCCGAACCCCCGACAATATTTCCAGACCTATAGAGTGTTTCGCTTTCTGCCCATGCCGCATTCAGCACAGCCATGTTCTCAGCATTATTTTTGAGTTCTGCCTGAATCAAGGGGTTAGGATTCTTTGCCAGCTCGGCTAAACCTTTGTTCATTTCATCAAACTGCAAGTCGATCTTTTCGACTGTTTTAAGAGCGGTGGCCTGATCAGGATTCGTAACCATGATCATGAGTGCAGCGATCGCGAACAGATTGAAATTTTCAGCTATCGAACTTATGTGAGCCGCATCAACCGAAGTTTGTCTCATGCCATCGGAACGATCTTTAACCGCACCGACTTGCATCAGGAGATATCCAAAAGTGAAGAGCGAAAGACTCATCATGAGTGCCAAGCCACCAAACATGCGCTTTTGTAAGGTCACATTCTTCATTTCCAGTACTCCTCGTATCGAGAGATAAGCCAGTCAATCTGGCGCCTCATTCCCATTCGACCGAGTTCGAGAGAAATTAAGTAATCACAGCGAGTGTTTTTTAGAATTTATGCCCCTGACGGGTTCACTTCGACAATCTCGATGTTGACAAGCTCGTCTTCGGACACTCTCGAGGGGTCATCAGAAAGGACGACGGTCCCTGCAGCTGAATCGGTCATCAGATTTAGAGCCACTTCAAACGACAAGGTAGGGGCCCCTTCTGAGGTTCCATCTGGATTTGCTCCGGTAACCAAACGCTGCAGGCCGGCCAGGGGACGCAGGTCGTCAATAGGAAAATCTGAACCGGTGATAACGGGAACTCCTGCGTCTATCAAGTAGCTCCATTGGTAAGCCATTTCGGCCCAGTCGCCAAGTGAAGCTCTTGCGGACTGGGCATCAGCAACAGCGAACCCTGGCTGAATACAAGCAACTACTCCCATCGATGCCATTCGGGCAATAAGGTCTGGCCTTAGAACCTGGGCATGTTCAATACGAGGGGCAGCTGTCGCGCAGTCCTTGCCGTAAATCTTCTCGTACGCATCGAGTACAGATTCGATAGCTCTATCACCAATTGCATGCGTAGCTATTACCAGACCGGCCTCGGCGAATGGATCTGCCCTACTCGCCAAAGTATCAGCATCTAAAAAAAGCACTCCCGAAGTCTCGGGCTCATCAACAAAGGGGTGGCTCAAAGCGCAGGTGTGAGTGCCCAGCCATCCGTCGGCATAGAATTTCACTCCAATTACCTCAACCCAGGGATCGCCAATAGGGGCCATACGTCCAACTTCGGCAATGCCACTTGCTACGAGAATACGAACACGTATTGGTAATGGACCCCGAGAGCGCAGATCCAACAAAGCTTCAAGGTATGCCCAGTCATTCATTCCGGCTTCAGTGATTTCGACTAAACCCACACCTGCGGCGTAATTGAGCATCCCCTCCAATGAGCCACGAAAACTGTCATTGACCTCGACGGGGGCTTCAAGATCATCCATTGGCGTGGTCCAACGTTCGTTTAGTCGTCGGTGATAAGCGCCAATAATTTCTGGTGTCGTTACTGAACCCCATGGGGCTATCCCACCGGCTGCCAGCCGAAGAAGGTGAGTGTGATGATCAACGAAGCCGGGAATCTCAAATGTCATACTCGCAAATGTAGTGCGAGGGTCGTGTTGAAGGGTCGTGTCGAAGGGTTCGCCTACCGTTGACCAACCATTGCCCTACCAACTTGGGAACGGGCAATGATCTCAGCAGATATGCGTGAAAGCGGCAATATCTTGTCTGCCAGTCCGGCGTGGGCAACGGCACCAGGCATTCCCCAAACAACGCTTGAGGCTTCGTCCTGAACAATCACTTGGCCTCCTGCGTTGCGTATCAGTTCGCAACCCTGGAGCCCATCATGTCCCATGCCAGTCATGACCACACCTAAGACATTTGGACTATACACGTCAATCACCGAACGAAAAAGCGTATCGACAGCTGGCCGACATGAGTTCTCGGCAGGCCCCTTATTGGTCATCACTTGCACTGACGTACCCGAGCGACGGACGACGAGATGATTATCACCCGGAGCAACCCAGGCAAGGCCTGGCTCCATCGGCTGACCACTACGGGCCTCTGCTACACGCATAGGCGAACGGCTATCAAGTCGCTCGGCTAAGAGACGCGTAAAATTTGGGGGCATGTGCTGGACCACAACAATAGGTACCGGCAAATTTGCAGGAAGACTTCTAAATACTTCGGCCAAAGCGTTGGGTCCACCAGTTGATACGCCAATGGCTACAACATCGATTCGCCCTGGCCTCGCAGAAGGCCTATTGGCAACTCCCAATATCGGCGCTCTTGTTGGAAGTCTCCTCTGAGTCTGCACTGCAGGGCTTCTTCCGCAAAGTGCTTTTACTTTTGGAATCAGCTGATCACGAACCTGGGCCATTGCGGCCATGACACTGCCAACATTCGCCGGCTTTGTGACGTAATCATTGGCGCCAAGCATCAAGGCATCAATGGTGGTAGCAGCTCCACGTTCAGTCAGCGTGGAGAACATGATGACAGGCAAGATGGGATGAGAGATCCGCAATGCTTTAAGAGCCGCCAATCCATCCATCTCTGGCATCTCGACATCCAGAGTTACAAGATCGGGCTTGAGTTGATCAATCTTGCTTAAAGCAATCTTGCCATTGGGAGCCGTTCCGATAACTTCGATGTCCGGATCAGCAGACAGAACGTCTGTAACGATTTTGCGAACCACTACCGCATCGTCAACCACCAGAACACGTATCTTGGCCATGCGGCTCCTTGCAGTTGTACATCAGGAATAAGCCTGACGAGTTTGCAGATTCGAATAGCCCTTTTAAGGGCTTCGATTCACTATCGGCCAAATATCAACTCGATTGAATTGATTGTCGAAGATCAATATGATCTGGGCGCATAGGTTTTGCATCAGCCTTCTGGATACAAGCGTTGATGAACTCAGCCGCTCTCTCGGTTGCAACCTGACCTTTCTTGAAGGCCGGAGTAAATCCATGCCAAAAATGAAAAGAGTGGTGCCATGGCTCTAGGCAGACATCTACGCCCGATGCTTCAGCTTTGGCAGCAAAGCGTGCAGCGTCTGAAAAAAGAATTTCAGTAGTTGCCACTTGAATGAGCATCGGAGGTAGCCCTTTGAGATCACCATAAAGGGGCGATGCCATTGGATCCTTCGGATCATGGCCCGCAAGGTATAGGTCGGCACAGCGCCGAAGGCCTTTTTCTCTTACATTGATGTCATAGTCTGCGTTGGTGGTAATCGACTCGCCGGTGCAGGCAAGGTCAAACCAAGGCGAGAAACATACACCCCCTGCCGGCAGAGGGTAACTCTGGTCGCGCAAACCCATCATTGTCGCAACTACGAGCCCTCCACCCGCAGAGTCACCCGCCAATACAGTTCTTTCTGGGTTAATCTGCTCACTTTCAACAAGACCTATATATGCAGCAATTGAGTCTTGCGGGGCAGCTGGAAAAGGATCTTCTGGGGCTATCCGATAACCCACATTCCAAGCAGTTGTTCGTGAGGCACGGGCAATGCGTGCAACTACTTCTCTATGGTTCTCAGGCGTAGAACCTACATACCCTCCCCCATGGAAGTAAACCAAGTGATGAGAATCTCTGCCATCTGGTGCCCTTAGTCTGTCGACCGGAACTCCACCAGGGGACAAACGTAGTACTTCTACATCAGCAGGAGCAGGAAACCAAGAAGTAATTTGGTCAAAACGATCCCTATAAACCTGAACACTCCACTGACTAGCCTTCGGTTGGGTTGCAAATAACGCCAGGAGTTCATCAAAGTCTGGATTCAGAGCCTGATGAAAATTCATATCTCTATATGCTGGCGTTCCCATATTCCTCCGCTAAGAACTATTTCATTCCTTATTCGACTGACATTTCAACGGGCTATTCTCGCGCAAATTCTCGATAGTTGCATATAACAAGGATTCAGTTTGACGACATGCAAGCGAAAGGCGATCTAAATAACCATCAATTTCTTCGGCTGGTTCTTGTTCTGCATATTCCTCTAAATCACGACAAACTCCTGCCAGACCCAAAACTCCCAAAGAACGAGATGATGCTCCTAGGGCACGGGCTGCTCCAACTAAATCAGCGGGACTGGCACTACGAGCCGCTGCCAATATACGCATACGTCTAATTGGCAGTTCTTCATATGCTGATTCAAACAGCCGACAAACTGCCTCTCGGTCGCCGTCTAGTGAAGCCAAGAGATATTCAATCGTTCCAGGCGCTATTTCTTGACTCATTAACTCGTCGGGTCGAGCTACAACCACTTCGTGTTTCAGCCACCTCTGCAAAGTCCGATTCATACGCTGGATGTCAACCGGTTTTGCCAAATAGCCATCCATCCCGGCGTCAAGGCATTTTTCTTGGTCAAGTGGGGTTGCATTGGCAGTCACGGCAATTATTGGGATGTGATTGCCTGAACTTGTTTCGGTTTGTCTGATGCGGCGAGTGGCTTCAAGCCCATCAATCTCAGGCATTTGCATGTCCATTAGAACAGCGTCAAAAGTCCCTGTCGTAGCCAGTCGAACCCCTTCTTTACCACTTGAGCAACTTGTCACCTCATAACCCAACTTGGTGAGTTGGCGCTCGGCAAGAACTCGGTTCACTTCATTGTCTTCTACGACCAAGATGCTACCAGTGGCTTGGGGAAGAGACTCGACATTGGTGGCTGTAAACTCAAACCGTTCAGCAACGGAACGTAGCGGTTGTGAATCACCAGGGCCAGATGCAATTTGTTCGAGAGAAAGAAAAAACGAAACAGTTGTTCCTTTCCCGGGCGTTGAAGTGATCTCGAGTTCACTATCCATTAATCCAAGCAGTCGATTGGCCAAGGACAGACCAGTTCCGATTCCCGAATTTGGTGTTGATCTCTGCTGTTCCCAGAAAGGCATCAGTAAATCTGCTCTAACTTCATCTGACATTCCTGGTCCGGTATCAATCACACTGAAGCAAACCGTAATGGCATTGCTTTCAGCCATACTGGCATCACGATTTACTAGTTCTACCTTTACCTCGACTGAACCCATCACTGAGGCGCCTGTTGCATTGTCAACAAGTATGTCGAGTACCTGTGCCAGCCGATAAGAATCAGCAAGGACTTTGGGTATTGATGGCGGACATACTGCTGAAACCAATACTCCAGGTTTTGCCCTTCCATCACTTTGCTCGACTACATACTCAATCATATCGATGACTGAAGTCTCGACAGGATGAAGTTCTAGTCGGCCACTTTCAACTCTGGCCAAGTCAAGAAGGCGATCAACCATTGCCCCCAGGTCATCAAGAGACGTCTGTGCCTGTTCGATCATTCGTTTCTGGTCATGATCAAGATCACTATCTGCTAAAAGCTCTATCCAACCAGATGCCCCATGTAGAGGAGTACGAACTGCGTATCCGATCATGCTGATCATCTCACTGGGAACGATGCCGTTCGATCTATTACCAGAACCTGATTGGGCCATGTTTGTCATCTTGCCTCCATAGAAAAATCGTCATTTGACAATCAAAATCGCGAGATAACCGTCCTGTCGGATGCGCACCTCTCAGATCAAGACCTCGTTCGATAATTTCTGAGAAATTTTTAACAAACGCTCAGGCTGGGCTCTTCACCTGCCGAGAACAAACTCGGACACATCGCGTACGTCACAGGAGAACATCACATGAGAGCGATTCGAGACACAACCTCTTCTCCCAACCCGGGGAGAGAGCTTGCAAGCCTCCTTACCGCAATGCCAGTACCACTTGTCATCATTGATTCTGCAGGTCGAATACAAGCTGCTAATCAAGCGATTGCAGACTTATGTGATCGCGACATCAATGAGTTAAAGGTGATGAACCTGAAAGATTTGGTCTGGGGTCAAGATCTAGATCTGTACGATAAGTGGTTTCAAACGCTCGGACATGGTGACAAGAGACGTCCACAAGCTTTGCGCGTCAGAGTGGGAGGCAATTCTCAGTGCCTGGTACGACTCCACTGGGTATCGGTTCCCAGTGAAAATAGAGACTCCCAGATCATCGTTCAGATTGAAGATATTCAAGTACTGGCGGATGCCGAAAACACTCTTCGATTCCGAACAGATCTGAATCAGTTATTAAGCAGTCTTTCGAGCAACTACGAAACCGTTACTCCTGAGGAGGTCGATCTTTGGCTGGTCGATGCACTCGGCAGGATCGGGTCATTCATTAAAGCCGATCGGTGTTACATATTCACAGTCTCTACAGATGAGGAAAGTGTCTCTAATACTCATGAGTGGTGTGCCGCTGGAATAGAGCCCCAACAAGAATACCTTCAAGATATGCCCGCAGAATCTATGTCCTGGTGGATGACAGTTCTTCGCCGCAGCGAAGTAATAAACATTCCACGCGTGGTCGATCTGGGTGAAGATGCAGCAGCGGAACGACAAATACTCCTCGATCAGGGAATCCAGTCGCTGCTTGTTCTTCCTCTCATAGCCGGTGGTCGCCTCGTCGGATTTACGGGCTTCGATGCTGTTCGCGAAGAACGAGAATGGCCGGAAGAAGCCGTTTTGTTGCTCCGTGCATCAAACTCTTTGTTTACATCTGCGCTAGTTAGAAAACTCATGGACTCGCTACAAGAGTCGGAGGAGCGCTATAGAACAGTCGTTGAGAATGGACGCTCGATAATTTTTCGAGTCGATCAGAACGGTCGCTTTACTTTCATCAATAAGGCGTGGGAAGAGCTAACTTCCATTCCAGTCGAATCTTCAATCGGAAAGTCAGTACTAGATTTCGTATACCCAGGCGACCGCGAAATAGCGATCTCTGTAATGACCGATGTGATTTCGGGTTCCGCAGATCCCAAAAGTCTCGAGTTACGAGGCTTTGCAAACAATAAGTTGATCTGGGTTGAAATTGTTGGTCGAGCTTTAAAAGATGATGACGGAAACGTGATCGGATATTCCGGATCGATAGATGACATAACTGAACGAAAGAATGCACAACGAGAAGCGGAGGTTGCCCGTCAAGAAGCAGAGCGGGCAAGCCAGGCCAAAAGTGAGTTTCTTTCTCGAATGAGCCATGAATTACGGACTCCACTAAATGCAATCATTGGATTCTCCCAGCTACTCGAGATGGGCCACCTTGATGCGGAAGAGGCCGAAAATGTTTCTCATATTGCACGAGCCGGAGATCACCTTCTCGATTTGATCAATGACGTTCTCGACATCGTACGTATAGAAGCAGGAGAGATGCCACTTGATCTGGAGGATATCGAACTTGCTGAGGTAGCCGGTGAATGTTTGGACTTGGTACGTCAGGCGGCCAACCAACGAAATATCCAACTAAAGACCGTTCTTGGACCAGATTTGCTTTGGCTGCATACTGATCGACGTCGTCTTAAGCAAGTACTCATTAATCTTTTGAGCAATGCCGTTAAGTATAATTACGACGGTGGGAAAGTGGTGCTGAGATGCATCAAGACTTCGGGCAAGGTACAGATAGACATAGAGGACACCGGAATAGGCATTCCCCCCAGTCTGGTTGAAGAGGTCTTCCTACCTTTCCAACGTTTAAACGCTGACTACACCAACGTTGAAGGAACTGGCATCGGATTGGCAGTTACAAAGAACATTGTTGAAGTCATGGGTGGAACAATTAGTGTGACTAGCAACCCAGAAGAGGGCAGCTGTTTTACGATTGAATTTCCAGTAGCTTCTGACGGTTCGGTGTCTGAATCGACGCTGTCTCAATCAACAACGCCGCCTGATGGCGAATCGGTTTTAGAGGGGGATAGTAA
>CAYGGL010000096.1:0-7739 GCA_964349215.1 uncultured Acidimicrobiaceae bacterium
GAAGCCGGCATTGCGGTCTGGAGTCCATTGCATGGGAGTTCTGACTCCGTCACGTTCACCCAGGTAGATGTTGTCTCCCATGCCCAGCTCATCGCCGTAGTACATGACGGGTGAACCTGGAAGGCTGAACAGCATGGCGTGTAGCAACTCACCAACTCGGCGGTCGTTATCGATCAAAGGGGCGAGTCGGCGGCGAATTCCCACGTTGACTTTCATTCGAGGGTCATTCGCATACTCCGTGTACATGTAGTCACGCTCTTCATCGTTGACCATTTCAAGTGTCAACTCATCGTGATTACGCAAGAAGATTCCCCACTGACACCCATCTGGAATGTTTGGTGTTTGAGCCAATATTTCGGTGATCGGATATCGCTGTTCTCGCCGAATCGCCATAAACATTCGAGGCATAAGTGGAAAGTGGAAACACATGTGACACTCATCGCCATCACCAAAGTAATCAACCACGTCAGAAGGCCATTGATTCGCCTCAGCCAGCAACACCTTGTCCGGATATAGGCGATCTACCTCTTCGCGAACCCGCCTTAGGTACGCGTGAGTTTCCGGTAGATTCTCGCCATTGGTCCCGTCCCTTTCGTACAAATAAGGAACAGCGTCAAGGCGGAAACCGTCCAGTCCGATGTCTAGCCAAAAGCGCACTACCTCGAGCATCGCGTCGGCAACTTCTGGGTTGTCGTAGTTCAAGTCAGGCTGGTGATGAAAGAACCGATGCCAGTAGTACTGGCCGCGCTGGCTATCCCATGTCCAGTTAGATGACTCGCTGTCAACAAAGATGATGCGAGCCTCGCTCCAACGGTGATCGTCGTCATGCCATACGTACCAATCTGCCTTTGGATTGGTACTATCTTGTCGAGATTCTTGAAACCAGGGGTGCGCGTCGCTTGTGTGATTCATCACCATGTCGGCTATTACCCGAATACCACGCCGGTGAGCCTCGGCAATGAGTTCAACTGCATCGTTGAGATCGCCATACTCCGGAAGGACCGTGAAGAAATCGCTTATGTCATAGCCACCATCACGTAAGGGCGATTGATAAAAAGGCAGCAGCCAAATGCAGTCGATACCCAACCACTGTAAATAATCGAGTTTTTCTATGATCCCTCTTAGATCACCGGTACCGTCGCCGTCGGAGTCGTAAAAACCTCGAACAAGCACCTCATAGAAAACGGCCTTGCGATACCACTCGGAGTCGGGAATGAGAGCACCCGTCGGTGTGGGGATATGCATCTTGGAGCCGGGAATCAAGTCGCGGGGATTATCGCCTGTCCCCTTACCTCGTGTCTTACTCATAGCGCAGCCTTGCTCATAGTGCAGCCTTACTCATCGGACAGTCCTCAAATGGAATATGTGACCAGGCTGGGTACTTGGATCGATACGAACGAAGTTCGTCCGTCCATTCCAAATATATGACTCACCAGTCAGTTCGTCGTATGCCTCGTAATCATTGCTTTCAGATATCTGAAGTGAGTTCAGGTCAACGGTGATCATGTCGTCGTGAAAGTGATGGGGGTCAAGATTTACAACACACAAGATCACATCAGATCGGTCATGGGTAAAACGTGAATACGCCAATATCGAGTCGTTGTCGCCATGATGAATCATCGTCCCTCGCAACTGTTGCAATGACGGATGAGCGCGACGAATCTCATTGAGTCGTTTTATAAACGGGCCAATCGAATCAGAATCGTCCCACTCGCGTTTTTTCAATTCGTATTTTTCTGAATTGAGATACTCCTCGTTAGATTCGCTCTGTGGCCTGTTTTCACAAAGCTCATATCCGCTATAGATGCCATAAGAAGGCGCTAGCGTGGCCGCCAATAAGGCACGCAACCTAAAGGCTGACGGCGGACCATATCGAAGCTGGCCGGCGAGAATATCAGGCGTGTTGGGCCAAAAGTTCGGCCGGAAATAATCGGCCATTTGATCGTTGGTCAACTCAGTCACGTAAGAGGCCAGCTCATGCTTGGTGGTTCGCCAAGCGAAATACGTGTAGCTCTGAGTAAAACCAACCTCCGCAAGTTTGTTCATTACCTTTGGGCGAGTAAACGCCTCTGCAAGAAAAATCACTTCTGGGTGAGCATTTTGAATCGAAGGAATCAGCCATTCCCAAAATGCCATTGGCTTGGTATGGGGGTTGTCTACGCGAAATATTCGGATACCAAACCCCAGCCAATGTTCAACAATCGAGCGACAGGCAGTCCACAACGCCTTACGATCTTCTTCACTTCTCGGCCAGAAGTTAATCGGGTAAATGTCTTGATACTTCTTGGGCGGATTCTCCGCATATTGGATAGTTCCGTCAGCTCGGTGATTAAACCATTCAGGGTGCTCAGTGACCCAAGGGTGATCTGGTGAACACTGAAGGGCATAGTCCAGCGCCACTTCCATCCCCAAGGAATTCGCCTCGTCTATAAGAGCTTTGAAGTCGGCTTCGGTCCCGAGCTCTGGGTGGATCGCATCGTGGCCACCATCAGATGACCCGATTGCCCAGGGGCTGCCAACATCATCGGGCGATGCCTTAAGCGTGTTGTTACGTCCCTTTCTAAAGGTTTCTCCGATCGGATGTATGGGCGGGAAATAGACAATGTCAAAACCCATCTCGGCAATTGCCGAAAGACGTTTGGCAGAGCCCACAAAACCACCCTCAGAGCGAGGGAACATTTCATACCAAGAGCTAAAACGCGCTCGGGCCCGATCGACCCAAACTTTGCTTGGAAGAGAACTGACAAGTTCTGCTTCTGGAACACAGCCTTCCACGGCAATGGCAAGCTCGCTATCAAGGGCTGCCTCGACTCTGACCTTGAGATCACAAGATATTCTATTGATCGTCTTTAGGGCGCGATCGACAACTTTTTTATCATTGCCTCTCAGTTGCTCCCGCGATTTTTCAAGAATCAATGAAACTTCGATGAGTTCAATTCCCAGTTCTTCGCCGGCAGCCCACTTAAGTGCCACGTCGTGGCGCCAAGTGGCGAAACGATCGACCCATGCATCGACTACCACCTCATGGATACCCAGTTCGCTAAATTGAATGGTTGATTCCCAACGATCATTGCCTCGGTGTTGCATGGAAGACGTCAGCCACTTGGACTTTTCGTTCTTACTGCAACGCCACCGCACTTGTGCGCCAAGTTGAACGTGGCCGTCAGTGAAAATATCTGCCGACACCGGAATTATTTCGCCAACTGAAGACTTGGCAGGGAACAACCCCGAAGGCGTGCGCGGCCTGACATCGTCGATAACAATTTGACCAATCACGCCCTCAACACCCATTTTTGCCACATAGACCCATCGTCATGATCATGCCTGTTGCAAGCACTCCATGTGCGTCAATCTGCAACTACTTTCACAAAGTTTTGACATAACCCTCCTCCTAATTGTTCCTGGTGCCAATAGGCTCACTGCCCATGAAGGCTACGAGTAGTTTTTCTGTCCGCCCCCGACTGCCAGAATCATTGGCCCCCCTTGAAGACCTGGCAATGAACTTGCGCTGGTCATGGGATAAACCGACGCGTGAGCTATTTCGTCTTATTGATCCCAATGTCTGGGAGGAGCACCGCCACGACCCTGTGGCCATGCTCGGATCGGTTAGCTACGACCAACTGGTTGCCATGGAATCGAATGCAGATTTCGTGGCTCTCCTCAACGAGACTCATAGTGCTCTCAAACACGCATTGAGTCATGATAGATGGTTCCAAAAACAAGGTTCCAGCCCCCTGCAAAAAGTTGCATACTTCTCGCCGGAGTTCGGAATCGCAGAAGCCCTTCCTCAATATTCCGGTGGACTGGGCGTGCTCGCAGGTGACCATCTGAAAGCGGCGTCTGATCTTGGAATTCCGCTCGTGGGAGTGGGCCTCTTTTATCGCCATGGCTATTTTCGCCAGTCACTAAACACCGACGGCTGGCAACAAGAGCGTTACCCAGCCCTTGATCCATTCCTCATGGCGATTCGACAAGTTGATGACATCCGCATCGAAGTTGATCTTGCAGGCACTCCGCTGTTTGCACGCGTGTGGCGGGCAGATGTGGGAAGTGTTCGTCTGTATTTGCTGGACAGCGATGTCGATGAGAATCGTCCCGAATATCGAATTGTGACTGACCGCCTATACGGCGGCGACGTCGAGCATCGGCTGAAGCAGGAGATATTGCTCGGCATTGGCGGCATTCGTGCGCTCGAGGCAGTGAATGAAGACCCTCATATTTTTCATACCAATGAGGGCCATGCCGGGTTTTTGGGCTTGGAACGCATCCGCCGCTTAATCCAAAATCATTCACTCAGTTTTCCCGAAGCACTTGAAGCCGTCAGAGCGGCAAGCATCTTCACCACTCATACCCCAGTTCCTGCTGGTATTGACCGGTTTCCCAGAGAACTCATCGAACGCTATTTCACCGGATTTGCAGATGCATGCGGCATCGGCTTTGAAGATCTTTGGGCATTAGGAGCTACCCCAAATCACAACGGCGCCAATCACAACGGCCACAGCGGTCACGACGATGATGAAAATGGCGACCAAGACGCCAATGAAGGCGACTCCAACAATGAGGATCACGAGACTTTCAATATGGCGTTCATGGGCCTTCGTCTCGCCAGCAGATCCAATGGAGTTTCCAGGTTGCATGGCGAAGTCAGCCGTTCGATGTTTGCCCAACTTTGGGGATCTGTCCCTGAAGAAGAAGTACCCATCGGGTCAATAACAAACGGGGTGCATGCTGCGACCTGGGTATTCCCGGAAATGCAAGACCTCCTCAACCGCAATCTTGAATCAGGCTGGGGAGAGGATAACTATGAGCAGTGGTCACGACTCGGCGAAGTTGCCAATCAAGAGTTATGGCAAGTTCGAGAACAAGGACGAATGCGCTTAGTTGAGCTTGCTCGCAGTCATCTACGTGCATCACTCGAAGCTCGAGGTGCAAGCCATTCAGACACTCATTGGTGTGATGAGGCGCTTGATCCCGAGGTGTTGACAATTTGTTTCGCTCGCCGATTTGCAACATACAAACGAGCGACGCTGCTGCTTTCTCAACCAGAACGCTTACGAGCCCTTTTGTGCTCAACTGATCGCCCGGTGCAATTTATCTTTGCGGGTAAAGCGCATCCTGCTGACGATCTCGGTAAAGAAATGATCCGCCAGATCGTCATGTTCTCTACAGATCCAGAGATTCGCACCAGGTTCATCTTCCTCGATGACTACGACATATCTCTTGCACGCGTGCTCTTTCAGGGCGCCGATGTTTGGCTTAATAATCCTCGTCGTCCCCTTGAGGCGTGCGGGACAAGTGGCATGAAAGCTGCATTGAATGGAGGGCTCAACTGCTCAGTTTTGGACGGCTGGTGGGACGAGTGTTTCAACGGCGAGAATGGATGGGCGATCTCTTCCATAGAAGATGTTGAGAATCTTGGTAAGCGTGACCACATTGAGGCCGACAGTCTTTTCGCCATTCTTGAACAACAAGTTGTCCCGCTCTTTTATCAGCGAGACCACAACCAGGTTCCAAATCAATGGGTAGAGAAAATCAAATCGTCCCTGTCTTCCTTGGGCCCATTTGTTACTGCGGGGCGGATGGTGCAGAACTACGTCGAAGAGCTTTACGAGCCGACGGCTGAACATGCCAGAGTGATGAGCGAGTCAAACTTTGAAAAGGCCCGTGAACTCGCGGCATGGAAACAAAAGGTGAATCAAGCTTGGAAAGAAGTTCATATCGACTCGGTTGAATCACAACCTGCCGGCGAACTCGGCCAAACTGCGATTGTCGAAGCGATTGTTTCAATCGGAGAGTTTTCCTGCAGCGATATATCGGTCCAATTAATACATGGTCTCGTGGGACAAAATGACGAGATGACAGAAGTCATAACCATTCCTATGTCACAAGTTGGATCACTGGACGATGGCCATATGACTTACAAGGGTTCATTTGAGTGCACCAAGGCTGGACGCTATGGCTTTACAGTACGAGTCATTCCAAACCATCCGAACATCGCAAACCCTCTTGAGATGGGCCTTGTCGTCTGGAAATAGTTTCGTTACGAGCCAGTTCGTTATGAGCCGGTGAATTTGGCTTTTCCTGGTCCTGATTCAAGGAATGTCTTCACGCCGATTTGACTGTCTTTCGTAGTGAAGACCTTTTCAAAGAGTTCTTGCTCTCGATCGAGCCCCCAAGCCAAGGTTGTTTCGATGCCTTCGTCGATGGCCACCTTGGCCATGCCCTGAGCTACAACCGCACCCTTTGCAAGCTCTGACGCTTTTTCCAAAGCCCGATCGAAAACTTCACTTGCCTGTACTACTTCGTCGACTAAGCCAATGCGCAATGCTTCTTCTGCCTTGACCTGGCGACCTGTGCAAATAATCTCCTTCGCCCGCGCTGGTCCGATAAGGCGCGACAAACGCTGTGTTCCACCACCTCCAGGAATAATTCCAAGGAGAATCTCGGGCTGACCGAGACGCGCGTTATCTGCACATATGCGCCAGTCACAAGCCAGTGCGAGTTCGCAACCGCCACCAAGGGCAACCCCGGTAATGGCAGCGATCGTGAACCTGGGAATGGCAGCGATTGCTCCTAGTGCTTCTCTAAATAAGCCGCCTATATGTCGCGCTTCATCAGGTCCGGAAAACTCTTCAATATCGGCACCGGCCGCAAATACCCGATCGCCGCCGGTGACTACAACAGCCCCCGGCGGATCAGCAATTAGCTCATCGCCGGCTTTTCTGAGCTGCTCGAGAAGTGCAATAGATAGGGCATTGACCTTCGGACGGTTGAGACGTATGACGGCCACGCCGTCATCTCGCCGCTCGATACTCACAAATTGCTCAGGGTTTGTTATTTCAGACGAACTGACGCTTTCAGACATTTACGCACCCTACGCGTCTTGTCCGCCTGTTTCACGATTCGACAGCGGAAGTTCTGGGCTTACCCTCGGGAACGAGGCGGCCCCGAACGTCTCGATTGACCACTTCCAGTGCGCGGTGCGCTCCCGGTACGTGGTGCGCCCGTGCGGGGTGCGCCACCCCCAGAGCGCTGCTCGCCGCCACTACGTTGACGTCCACCTTCGCCCGTTGGTCGTCCTGAAGAGGACCTGTCGCTTGAGGAACGTCCGCCAGATGGCCTGCCACTCGATGAGCGTCCACCGGAAGGTCGGCCGTTTGATGAACGGTTTCCATAGGAACGTCCGCCAGATGGGCGATCACGCTCTTCTGGCTTGTACTCAACAACTTGCTGTTCCAAAGGCTTAAGGAAGGCATCTTCTGGTCTGTCAACTCCAGAAGGAAGGCCTAGACGACGCTGCAAACGAACTATCTCGCGACGTTGTTCTTCACCAACTAGTGACACGACCATGCCGTCTGATCCCGCACGACCAGTTCTGCCCGAGCGATGGAGGTAGTCCTTCTCGTCTGCAGGAAGATCAAAGTGGACAACGCAACCCACGTCATCGACGTGGATCCCTCGAGCAGCAACATCAGTGGCAACGAGAGCCTGAACGCGACCGTTCGAGAAAGATGCCAGTGCCCGCTCACGCTGAGCTTGGCTCCTATCACCATGGAAAGTCGCTGCCTTAACACCTACTCGCTCAAGAAGCCCGGCGACGCGATCGGCGCCGCGCTTGGTTCGACAAAACACGATTGTCGAACCGTGACGCCCAACAAGATGAGCTGTTATGCCAACGCGCGCATCGCGTTGTGCTTTCCAAAAAACATGTTCGACGCTGCCCTTGTCTTCTTCAGGGA
>CAYGGL010000097.1:0-7630 GCA_964349215.1 uncultured Acidimicrobiaceae bacterium
GTGTCAGCGAGATTGCTCTAACCGAGCACTTCTACCGCTTCAACCAAGCAGACGTGTTGGCCGGGTTTTGGAACGATGACCCAAACCCTGTACTTGCACAAGAGATGGCAAAAAAATGGACCGAAGAACAAGGCGGCGACTTAGACCGTTATGTCGAAGTAGTACTCGCCGCCAAAAAAGCTGGTCTACCGGTAGTGCTTGGCTTGGAAGTCGATCACTATGCGGGTCGAATGGACAAGATTGCCGAGATACTCAAGGGCTACCCATTCGACGTACTTTTGGGCTCGGTTCACTGGATCGGAGCTTGGGGTTTTGACAACTTGTCTGTTCCTGCTTTCGCAGCCGAATGGGACTCTCGTTCGATCGAATCGATTTGGGATAGCTACACATTGGCTCTTGAGGAACTCGCTGATTCCCGTGTTTGTGACGTCCTTGCCCATCCTGATTTATGTGGCATTACAGGGCGCATGCCAGAAGTTCCAGATGAGTTCTATGACCGAATGGCCGAGGCGGCAGCCGCCTCTGGAATGGCTGCAGAGCTAAATGCCGCAGGGTGGCGCAAGCCAGTAGGTCGTGCCTATCCGGCTCCACCCCTGCTCTCTCGCTTCGCCGAGTGCAATGTTCCAATAACGACAGCATCTGATGCGCACAGCCAAGACCGCGTGGCTGAACGTGGTGATGATTTGTGCAAACTATTGACCTCTGCCGGCTATGACCATTTAGCGGCATTTAAGGACAGGCGTCGTCACATGGTCCCAATCGAAATGGTCCCTATCGAGATGGGTCCAATCGAATCTCCTCAAATGATTGGCGACGACAATGGCTAGTTTGGCCGAACTTGTCCGAGAAAATACTCAGCTCAATTTCGCTGAATTGGCCCACTTGCAACGTTTAGTGGCCTCGTGGGGTTTGCTTGCAGACCTTTCATTTTCTGATCTTCTCTTATTCGTCCCGACAGACGGTCAAGAGAAGAAAACGAAGTTCTTGGTCATAGGACAAATTCGACCAACCACTAACCAGACGGTTTATCGCCATGATTTCGTGGGACAAGTGGTCGGCGAAGAAGATCGGCCTTTCATAGCCCGAGCAATCAGGACTGGCGAGATAGTTGACGGAGAGGTCTCCCTCGAAACTAGACCAGGCGAGTCCGACCGAGTTCGAATCACCTGTGTTCCTGTGCGGTTTCAAGGAAATGTCATAGCGATCTGCAGTCGTGAGTCTCGCCCTTCGCTAGGTCGCCAATCTGGAGAACTCGAACGCTTCTATAACAATGTCTCTTCTCGTTTCGCCCAAATGGTGGCGGCCGGAACATTCCCATTTCCTGGAGACGATGTTGAAAGCGAGGAGGCCCCACGTGTCGGCGACGGCCTTTTGGTACTCGATGGAACAGGCCGGGTTGAATATGGCTCGCCAAACGCTATTTCGGCTTTGCATAGAGTCGGAGTTCATGCGAATGCCGAGGGCCTGCGCTTGGGTGAACTCGGTCTCGAAGAAGCAGCGGTTCGAACAGCACTTAACACCGGATCGCCTATTACAGAAGAGATAGAACGAGGCCCAGAAATCACTGTCTTATTGCGGTGTCTTCCTTTGATCGAAGCCGGCAAATCAACCGGTGCCCTTGTTCTCTTGCGTGACATATCCGAACTACGCAGCCGTGATCGAATGCTCGTTTCTATGGATGCGACGATCAGAGAAATTCATCATCGAGTCAAAAATAATTTGCAGACCATCTCATCTCTTCTTCGTCTTCAAGGTCGTCGCCTGACTTCACCTGAGGCCAAGGTCGCAATCGAAGAATCGGTGCGCCGTATCCGCTCGATCGCAATCGTTCACGAGATTCTTTCAAGGGCTCCAGGAGACGAAGTACCTTTCAATGAGATCGTCAGACCTCTGGTCCGCATGGTTGAAGAAAGCGTCTCTTCACCTGAACGTCCGGTGCGCTTTGTCGTGGAGGGAGACGCAGGGACCCTGGCCGATCGAGTGGCAACTCCTCTGGCTGTGATCATGACTGAGTTGTTGCAAAATGCCGTAGATCATGCATTTCCCGGGATTTCAGAAGATGCCGATCAACTTATGACCGAGGGCCATGTTCTGGTGAGCATGAACAATTATGGCGACGAGCTAGTGGTGCACGTTACTGACGACGGGGTAGGGATCCCAGCAGATTTTGTCCTTGAAGATTCGCCTGGCTTGGGACTGTCAATTGTGAGAAGCCTGGTGGTAAGTCAGCTAGGAGGGACGGTCGCCTTAAAGGAACGAGCAGAGTCACATGGCACCTTGGCTGAGGTTCGAATACCGCTCGACATCCCTCAGCACCTTGAGAGATGAGATATCTCTAAGTTCCAGTAGATCTAAGTTCCTGGGCACGCTGACGGCGGATGATTCGTCGGTCTTCCTCAGAAGTTCCACCCCAGACCCCGGCATCTTGGTTGGTTGCCAAGGCATATTCCAAACACATTGCCTCGCCTGGACAGGTATGACACACGGCTTTGGCAGCTTCAATTTGTGCTATCGCCATTCCTGTTGTTCCAACTGGAAAAAAGTAATCAGGGTTTGTGTTTCGACATGCCGCATCAGTCCGCCAGTCATCGGCGTTCCAAGGTTCGACATGGGTCCAGGTGAGTGCCACGACAGACTCCGTTTTCGGGGGTTCATGATTCCGCTTTGATGTCGGGGCATCAGACAAGTCCCATGTCCCCGCACGAAATCGTTGTTAACAAATGGTAAACAGATTTAGTTGTTGTTGGCAAGCAATTTATTCTAAAAAATAAAAAATGTTTGCTTAGGCTGGGAAAACAAGATTCATGGCGTTCGGTTGGTGAGAGAAATTTAACTCAGTGGTCATGCCTAGAAAGTCTCCGTCAACTTGATATGGAAATGGACCATGTCCAACGACCTTCATCGTTGATAGGTCATAGCGGTAGTCGACGAGTTCATGGCTACGCAAGAGTTTTCCAGAGCCAAGGGCCGAGCCAATCACAGCCATGGTTGGGGCAAAACTGAGCGTGCGCAGAGTAACGCATGCCAAGCCCCTATCAAGTGTTGCCTCGGGTGCGACGTTAAATGGCCTGTTGCCCAGGTAGGTATATGGGTTGTTGTTGAGACAAAGAGCGAAGTAGCCATCTTCAATAACGGTGCCGTCATGATGGTGGACGGCAAATCTCGGCCGGTTGCGTTCGTAATGGCGCATCCAGGTGGCGAAGGCCGCATATATGAACAATGGATGGCCAGCATAGCGCTTCAGCCCGGCTCTACGTTCGACTTGTTCAACGACAGCGGCGTCAAAGCCAATGCCGGAATGAAACAAGAATGATCGGCCATTGACAGCTCCCAATCCAACAGGTGAAATCGAAGATTTTGAGAGAGATTTCAGCAGCTCTTCAGTGGCTGCGATTGGGTCATTTGGCAACCCGATTGAACGAGCAAACACGTTGGTAGAGCCACCTGGCAACACGCCCAGTGCGCAGTCCGTGCCTACGACTCCATTGGCGGCTTCATTGAGAGTGCCATCTCCACCAAGCACTGCAACGACATCAAATCCTGTTCCGGCGGCCCCCCGCGCCAGCTTTGCCGCGTGGTCACGTCGCTTGGTCGTAGCCACTGCAACTTCGTGCTCTGCGGCCAGTGCTTTGTGTATTACCACCTGAGTTCTGGCGGTGACCGATGAGGCCGATGTGTTTACTAACAGCATCACTTTCAGGGTTGAGAACCGTAGCAGCGAGAAGACCTTGATGCTCTGATTTGGTTGTTTGGTCCTGAAGAGGCCACGATTACGCCATGAACGTCGTCGTATGCGTAAAGCAGATTCCTGACCCGGCGATTCCCGGTCAGCTGGATCCCCAATCAAACTTTCTCAAGCGAGAAGGCAAACTCATCTTGGATGACTCCGATGCCTATGGCGTCGAGATGGCACTCCAACTCGTTGATGCCGCCGGCGGAGGCGAAGTTATTTTGGTGTCAATGGCTCCAAACAGCGAGACAAGCGGCCTTCGCACAGCCCTGGCCATGGGAGCCGCAAAGGCAGTCTTGGTGTCAGACCCTTCTTTAGCTGGTGCAGATGCGCTGACAACAGCCAAGGTCCTGGCAGGTGCAATTGACCGTGTAAAGCCTGATTTGGTGATCACAGCCACCGAAGCGACCGACGGATACACAGGTACCGTTCCCGAACAGATCGCCGGCCTGTTAGATCTTCCTTCAATCACTTTCGCCAAGAAGATTGAAATCTCAGGAACCACCGTCAAGGTCGATCGCCAGACTGAAGCTGGTTATGACGAGGTAGAGGCACCAATGCCTGCCGTTGTGTCGGTAACCGCTGGTGTTGTCGAGCCTCGCTATCCATCTTTCAAGGGCATCATGGCTGCGAAGTCAAAGCCTGTTGATGAACTGACTGCTGCTGACCTGGGTGTAACCCCTGGGAGTGGTCAACAAATTGTTTCGGTCGTTGCTGCCGAGGCCCGCCAAGCCGGCGAGATTATTGAGGACGATGGTGAGGGCTACCTCAAGATCATCGAGTTCCTTGAACAGCAGAAGGTTCTATAGGGAGGCGATGAAAAATGTCATTGGATAAAATTTGGGTATTCGCTGAAGATTCCGGCGACAAGGTATCTACAGGTTCGCTTGAGCTTGTAACCAAGGCCCGCTCACTCGCAGGCACGGTTGAGGTTTTCTATGCAGGAGCTAATGCCTCTGGGGCTGCCTCGGAGCTTGGCAACTTCGGTGTGAGCAAGCTCTACTCGGTTGATACTGGCGGAGCATTGGTTGGTGTGCCCGTTTCATCAGCAATGGCCGATCAGATCGCTGCCGGCAACAAGCCCGACCTGATCATGTTTGCGAGCTCTTATGACGGCCGTGATGTTCTCGGTCGTTTGTCGGTCAAGCTTGACCGCTCAGTTCTTACCAACAACATCGACATCAGCGTTGACGGTGGCACGATCAAGGTGGACGAGGCGATCTTCGGTGGAGCCACTCTTGTGAGCTCTACTTTCACACAAGATGCCCCACACCTGGTCAGCTTTAGACCTAAGTCTTTTACCGCTGAGCCGGGTGGCTCCACGACTGCAGAAGTCGTTGCAGCTGCTGCTTCAGAAGCCGGACGGGCGAAGATTACAGCTCGTCACGTTGAAGAGCGTGAAGGTCCGGTGCTCGATGAAGCCGCTTTGGTGGTTTCGGGTGGCCGTGGCCTCGGTGATGCAGACAAGTATTCGATGATCGAAGACTTGGCCAAATTGCTCAACGGCGCTCCAGGAGCAAGCCGAGCGATCGTCGATGCTGGTTGGGTTCCTTACTCGTACCAGGTTGGCCAAACCGGAAAGGTCGTAAAGCCCGATATCTATATTGCGGCCGGCATTTCTGGCGCCACTCAGCACATGGTTGGTATGAAGGGTTCAAAGACGATCATTGCCATCAATAAAGACGCTGAAGCTCCAATATTTTCGATTGCCGATCTTGGCATCGTTGGTGATGTTCACAAGGTGCTTCCTCAGCTGATTGATGCAATAAAGGGTCGATAGACACAGCCTGTTCTGTTGGCGCAGGGAGTGCTCCCTGCGCCAACAGAGCCAGAGTCTGTCAGCCTCCGTTTACGAGGCGGCGGTACTCAGCACTCGCCTTGGGGAATTGGGTGGTCATTAGTCGGTGGTTAGCGACTGGCGCATCGTATTCAAAGTACGCTGCGTAGACAAAGTTGTTCGACTTGATCCAGTTCCAGGTCTGGGTTATGTAGTACGCGTTGTCTCCGCCTCCAAGGTTGTCTTTAGGGCGAACACTGACGCCCCACTCAGGGAAGGACATCGGCTTGGCGTGGGCCCGAGCAAACTTGGCATGCCAGTTGAGTCCATAGGGGCGCTCAAGCTGATTCTTCCAACGCTTAGCCGGATCGGTGACGTTTTGGGTTGTGGTTGTGTCATAGGCGTCGAGGCCGATGATGTCGACATAATTGTCACCAGGGTAGGCAGCTTCGACATTCACACTCACCACTCCGGCCAATGGGTTCCAGTCATATTTAAAAGCTTGTCCGGGCACCTTGCGTAGGGTGTCGACGATCTGGCGCCAGTAAGACGCAAAAGCGGCTTCCTTGCCATACGCTGACCAGGGATAGAACCGGCCGTTGAATTCATGACCCAACCGCAAGATGACACTTGGACATCCCCTCGAAACCATGGTCTGACCAAACTTTTGCCAATGAGCGTTGTACTCGCCTCTGGCACCTGCCTCGAGAGTGAAGTCCTTGTTCGGGAGCATCGCCGTTGTTACGACAGTGGTCCAAGCTTTGTCTTTCCAGCGATCACACATCCACCCTGGAGAATCGATGTGCTTCCATGGGTTCGCCGATCCCGATGGGGCACGGCCCATGAAGTCGATGACGTGAGAAACAGGCTTTCCGAGCCATTTTTCGTACGCGCTAACTTGGTCGGGCGCGCCGCCTCTATGAACTCCTAAGGTGTTAGTGCTCTGAGCCGATACGGTACTCGGAGCAAATAGGACAATTGGGACAATAAGGACGGGTGCGAGAAGTGTCGCCACCTTCTTGCGTAGTAGTTTCATGATGGAGCGCTCCTTGTGAGGGACGGTCCGAGTGGGTTCTTGGGAAGCTCAGCCAGGTCTTTTGGACCTCTGAAGCTTTGCGTCCTCGCCTCACGACGAGTTTGCCTTTTTCCACCCGAATGTTGGGGTTACTCCTCTTTGTTCGGCCCCGGGCTGCGTATCCTTTAGGAAGTTTTATAGATCTCATTTTGAGTGAAATTGATAGTACTCAAACGTGAGCCAGATAATGGAGTGTGCTTCCGAACTTTGTGTTGATTGGGTCTCAGAAGTCTGGGACCAGTTCTTTGTCTCAGTACCTGAAGGGACATCCCGATGTGGTGATGTCTAAAATCAAAGAGCCGGACTTCTTCGTTGAAGAGCGAAACTGGGGTCGAGGCTTGGCATGGTATGAGTCATTGTTCGATCACTCCGAAGGTGCAGTGGCGGTTGGCGAGGCGTCGACTAGCTATACGATGTTCCCGCTCTATCGAGATGTACCGTCACGATTGGTCGAGACGCTTGGCGATGTGCGCTTGATATATCTGGTGCGCGACCCAATCGAACGAGCTCGATCTGACTACTTGCATTATCGGTTTCCAGTTCGTGGTCGCGCCACCGAACACATTATTGCCGAGCGCCGTCCCATCGGACGGGCAATGCTGGAGAACGACATCTTCTTGGACACGAGCCGTTATGCGATGCAGATCGAACAGTATCTGGCTGTGGTTCCGAGGGATCAGATCTTGATCGTCACCACGAGGTCATTGGCCGATGATCGTATAAAGACCATGCGCAAGATCTTCAGCTTCATCGGTGTCGACCCAGACCGTGGGCCCGAATCCTTCGAGGTGGAGTACAACCGAACCGATTCACTTCGTGTGCCCCGTCCCGCTTTCGAAGTGCTCAGTTCTGTACCTTTGGCAGAAAAACTCATTGCGTTTCTTCCTCATAAAGCTCGGGTTTCAATCAAGACCCGACCCGTTGATCTTTCGAAGGCTGAAGTGGATGAGGCGCTGCGGAAAAGACTGCGTGAGGAGTTGGCCGACGACGTTGCTCGACTCCGGGCCCTTATGGACGATGACTTCGACGGTTGGGGAATTGCCTAAGG
>CAYGGL010000098.1:0-7628 GCA_964349215.1 uncultured Acidimicrobiaceae bacterium
TATAACGATCGATTTCGCCACGAACAGCGGCGAAATATGTCTCTTGCAACTTTCGGGTGATCGGTCCGGGTTCGCCGATCTCACGATCATCTACAGAACGAATGGGAACAACCTCAGCGGCAGTACCGGTCACAAACGCTTCGTCCGCAAGATAAAGGTCAGAGCGCAAGAGATTGCCAACGCTGACTTCGATACCAAGGTCACGCGCAATTGTCATAACCGAGTGTTGCGTGATGCCTTCCAGCGCTCCAGCGGTGACGGGAGGGGTGATGAGGCGACCGTCTTTGACCACAAAAAGATTCTCACCGGTGCACTCAGAGACATAACCCTGAGGGTTCAAGATGATGGCCTCGTCATAACCGGCCTTAAGGGCCTCAACCTTCGCAAGTGAAGAGTTGATATACATGCCCGTGCCCTTTGCCGCGGGAGGAATGGCATTTGGGTCATGACGCTGAAATGAAGAGATCTTCATGCGGACACCATTAGCCACGCCGTCATCACCTAGATACGTGCCCCAAGGCCACACGGCAATAGAGACGTTGACCGGACAAGGAAGTGGGTTGAGACCCATCTCGCCGTAGCCCAGATAGATGAGGGGGCGTATATAACAAGACTCAAGCTTGTTCACAGCCACGGTTTTTTTGGTCGCATCAATGAGTTCGGCAACCGTATAAGGAACATCGATCATGAAAATCTTGGCACTGTTGAACAATCGTTCTATGTGCTCAGTGAGGCGAAAGATTGAGGGCCCCTCACTTGTCTCGTATGCACGAATGCCCTCAAAGACCCCCGTCCCGTAATGAAGGGTGTGGGTTAGAACATGAACAGTGGCGTCATCCCAAGCAACCAGCTCTCCGTCCATCCATATCTTTTCACTCTTTGTCAATGGCATGTCTCTCTATACCTTTCCTGCGATCGCGTCGCCGATTTCAGACGTAGTTCCTGTCATATCAGAAACCTCTGCAACTGCTTTTCGAATGCGATCAGCGGCATCGGGTTCGTCTAGAAAATCCAACATCATCGCCGCCGAAAGAATTGCAGCAGATGGGTTGGCCTTGCCGGTACCGACAATGTCGGGCGCCGAACCATGGACCGGTTCGAACAATGAAGGCCCGGTTCGGGCCGGGTTGAGGTTTGCGGAAGCGGCTAGACCAATTCCGCCCGCAACCGCCCCTCCGAGATCGGTCAAGATATCACCGAACAGATTGTCTGTTACCAACACGTCATAACGCTCTGGTGACGTGACGAAATGGATGCAGGCAGCGTCGACATGGTTATAGGCCACCTCGACAGCGGGAAACTCTTTGGCCACATCATCAAATGTGCGCTGCCAAAGATCGCCGGCGAAGGTCAGCACGTTGGTTTTATGAACCAATGTCAGGTGACGCTTGGGGCGGGAATCTGCAAGCTCGAAGGCATAGCGAATGCAGCGCTCGACACCCATGCGAGTATTCACCGACCCCTGGGTTGCAACTTCATATGGAGTGCCCTTACGCAAGAAACCACCCTCGCCTGCATAAGTGCCTTCGGTATTTTCACGCACCACAAGGAAATCGATATTGGGAGGTGACAAGAATGGACGCAGGTTCACATAGAGATCGAGCGAAAATCGAAGCTCTAGCAACAGCCCACGCTCCAAGACACCGGGGGGGACCTCGGGAGTGCCAATCGCCCCAAGCAGTATGGCATCGAGGCTGCGTAGCTCTTCGAGAACACCAGCTGGAAGAATCTCGCCGGTAGCCAGATAACGACGACCTCCAAGGTCGTAGTCGACGCAATCTATTTCAACGCCGGCGGCGTAGACAGCCTTTAGGGCCTCGCCAACAACTTCAGGGCCGATCCCGTCTCCCCCAATTACGCCGATTCTGTGCCCCATGGGCCTTCCTGCTCCCTTTTCGTCAATACGTGTTCTTGTCAATATGTGTTCTTGTCAATACGTTTTGACAACGCTACCCGGCGATTCGTCGATGATCAGTGCTGAGGATCGAAAATGCTGGCTATCCTCACAACATGGCTGAGTCACAACCCTTACATGAACTCTCGAGAACTGCATATGAGCGGTTGAAAACTGAGTACGACGAGCTGACGGGGGCCGGGCGAGTCGATATTGCTGCCAAGATTGAGGCGGCAAGGGCACTGGGCGACCTTTCAGAAAATGGCGATTATCACGCCGCCAAAGAAGAGCAAGGAAAAATGGAGGGGCGGATCCGCCATCTTTCTGCCCTACTGCAGAACTCCGTCATCGTTGACGACTCTCAAAAAGGTCATGTTGTTACCGTCGGACGAGTGGTAACCATTCGCTTTGAGGGAGAAGACGACCATGAGAAATTCCTGATCGGTTCTATCGAAGAACGCCACGATGCCTACGAGTCGGTATCGCCCGCTTCACCACTGGGGAAAGCCCTAATGGGCGCAGCTCCTGGCGAAGTCGTCAGCTATGAGGTCAGCTCTTCTTCGATCCAAGTCGAGATAATCTCACTCGACTAACAGAATCTGCGGATTTGGAGGGGGTTTGTTGCGGATTTGGAGGACTGAAACTTGGGTTCTACCGAAGGGCTCCTGAGGAAGCATTTTCGATCGATCGGGCAGCTTGTGTGACGGCAGCTCCATATAAACGACCCGGAGATCGGCTGACCCTTTCGATCGGCCCAGAAATACTGACCGCAGCAATTACCTTGTCGTCGGCATCGAAGACCGGTGCGCTTACCGAGGCCACGCCTGCCTCACGTTCTTCGACGCTTTCGATGTAGCCGTTGCGCAAAGCTTGGGCACCACCCCTGAGAACCGCACCTGCCGAGCCGCGATCAAGCGGCAAACTCGCCCCCAAGGCAACGATCGTTCTAAGTCCATGCGGCGATTCCAACGAGGCTATGCACACCCTTTGATCGTTTTCTCGAACATAGAGCTGCACGCTCTCGCCGGTCTCGTCACGAAGACGGGCCAATATCGGCCCAGCCGACTCTGCCAAGGGATAAGCCTCTCTTGCCGCACGGCCCAGCGCTACGAGCCGAAGACCGAGCATGAAACGCCCCTCGTCGTCACGTCTCACAAGACCATGATCACTCAAGGCAACCGCCAAACGATGAGCTGTCGGTCGAGAGATGCCCGTGCGCTCAACCAGATCGGCGAGCGAGCATGGCCCCGTCTCAAGTGCGACAAGAATCTTCGCAGTCTTGTCAACCACGCCAACCCCGCTTATACTATGATCCATATAGCAAGACTATCATCTCAGATTGTGAGACGTATGAAAAACACACCTCCACCCCAAACGATGCCTCGGACGATGAGCCAAAAGGTTTGGGATAATCACGTTGTCCATGCCGCCGAAAACGAGCCTGACCTTCTCTACATTGACTTGCACCTGGTACATGAGGTGACTTCACCTCAGGCATTCGATGGCCTTCGCCTCGCCAATCGCAAACCTCGCCGACCCGAGCTGACCGTCGCCACCATGGACCACAACGTCCCGACCGCCGGGCTCGACAAGCCTCTTGAAGACCCCATCTCGGCAAAGCAAATGGAAGTGCTTGCTTCCAACTGCGACGAGTTTGGAATACGCCTATTTCCAATGGGTGATCCCGGGCAAGGCATCGTGCATGTCATCGGACCAGAACAGGGCTTTACCCAACCCGGCATGACAATCGTCTGTGGGGACAGCCACACATCTACACATGGGGCGTTTGGCTCGCTCGCCTTTGGCATTGGCACAAGCGAGGTTGAACATGTGCTCGCAACCCAAACGCTTCCCCAGGTCCGACCGGGAACTATGGCCGTAACAGTCGAGGGCGAATTGCCCACGGGGGTAACCGCCAAAGATTTGGTGTTGGCGATCATCGGTTCGATCGGAACAGGCGGCGGAATCGGATCGATCATCGAATATCGAGGCTCGGCGATCAGGGGTCTTTCGATGGAGGGCCGTATGACCGTGTGCAACATGTCGATTGAAGCGGGCGCTCGTGCCGGAATGATCGCACCCGACGAAGTTACCTTTGAATACCTAAAGGGCCGCCCACATGCCCCCAAGGGCGAGGCTTGGGATCAGGCAGTTGAATTCTGGAAGTCACTCGTAACTGATGATGATGCCGTCTTTGACAAAGAAGTGGTCATAGACGCGACCACTTTGTCGCCCTACGTGTCGTGGGGAACCAATCCTGCACAAGTTGCCCCAATCAACTCGGTAGTACCCGACCCAGAAATGATGGAAGACCCTGATGCCCGAGAATCTGGCGAGCGAGCGCTTAGCTATATGGGTCTTAGCGCCGGGATACCGTTTCGCGATATCAAAGTAGACACTGTGTTTATCGGTTCATGCACAAACAGCCGCATCGAAGACCTCAGGGCAGCAGCTGAAGTTGCCAAGGGCCGCAAGGTAAGACAAGGCGTGCGCACACTTGTTGTGCCTGGTTCGTTTCTTGTCAAGAAACAGGCTGAAGATGAGGGACTCGACAAGATCTTCAAGACTGCAGGCTTCGATTGGCGAGAGCCAGGATGTTCGATGTGTCTTGCCATGAACCCCGACAAGCTGAGCCCAGGCGAGCGTTGCGCATCGACAAGTAACCGAAACTTCGAAGGCCGCCAGGGTCGAGGGGGCCGAACTCATCTCGTCTCACCCGAGGTCGCTGCCGCAACAGCAATAGCCGGTCATTTCGCAACCCCTGCAGACTTGGAGTCTTAAACAATGAAACCTATTCGTGTAATAACCGGAACGGCCGTTCCGCTCGATCGAAGCGACGTTGACACAGACCAGATCATTCCCGCCGATTGGCTAAAGCGAGTAGAGCGCACGGGCTTTGGCGCCGGCCTCTTTTCAAGCTGGCGTGAGTCTGATCGTGACTTCGTACTCAATCAGTCTCAATATGGCGGCGCTTCAATCTTGATTGCCGGACCAAACTTTGGCACCGGTTCCTCTCGCGAACACGCCGTTTGGGCTTTGACTGATTACGGCTTTGAAGCGGTTATCTCATCACGCTTTGCCGACATCTTCCGGAACAATTCAACAAAGGCAGGCCTTGTGCCGGTCACAGTTTCGCCAGATGTAGCAGAGGTCTTGTTAAGAGCCGTAGAGGCCGACCCAAGTCTTGAAATCACGATCGACATTGAACGACGCGTAGTTTCGGCCCCAGCAGCTGGAATCGAAGCGTCATTTCCTCTTGACGATTTCACCCAACACCGTCTTCTCGAAGGTCTAGATGACATTGGCCTTACCTTGCGCAACCAAGGCGACATTGACTCTTACGAGACCTCACGACCAAACTGGCTCCCGACAACTACTTAGAAGTCCGGGCCCATTCATGGGAACCAACTAGCCACACTGAGCATCCAAACCCCAAAGCAATTAATTTACGTACCAATTACATAGACCTTTGGGGGTTGATGATGCGAGGTAAAAAAGCAGCGTTGGCACTGTCACTGGCGACGGGCTTGGTGCTCGGTGCGTGCAGCAACGGCGAAGACATAACCGCCAACCAGCTGAGTCCGGGGGCACGGTTAATTTCCGCGCTTCAACCTTTCGATGAATGCGATGGCCTACTTGGCTACTTCAAACAAGAAGCCACCAAGCGCGTTGGACCTAATGGACTTCCTCAAATAGGTGGATACTGGGGAGCCTTTGAAAGGTTTGCATCCCCCACTTCTTCAGATGCGGTAGCCAGCCCTGCTCGAAATGCTGGAAGCCTCGCTGCCAAGGCTGTTGGCACCGATTACTCGGGCACCAACGTGCAAGAAGAAGGTGTCGACGAAGCTGACATCGCAAAGACCGACGGCAACTTACTTGTCACTAGTGGCAGTGGCCGTTTGAATATCGTCGACACAAGTGGAGAAGTGCCAGTTCAGCTATCTTCATTTGTTCTGCCAGACAACATGGGGGGCAGCCAACTGTTTCTCAATGGTTCAAGAGTGTTCATGCTCTCTTATGACTACGGCCCCCCCATTGGCACCAAGGTCAGACCTATGACACCTGAGAACAACCCATCGTTTAACACGATGCCAGTAGAGAGCCAGCGCGCCGTCATATCTGAAATAGACATCAGCGACCCTTCCGGCCCGAAAATAGTTGCATCCTTAAGCGTCGAGGGATCCCATATTTCGTCTCGATCAGTAAACGGTACTGCT
This sequence comes from uncultured Acidimicrobiaceae bacterium, assembly GCA_964349215.1. Lineage (GTDB taxonomy): Bacteria > Actinomycetota > Acidimicrobiia > Acidimicrobiales > CADCSY01 > JACOTK01. The sequence goes on from CAYGGL010000098.1 coordinate 6,112, forward strand.
CGCATTGTTGTTAGATCATCACCTACCGGAGTCGGTTTTGTGAGCCCCCATGACCTAAACGGCGCAGAGGCCGCTCTTGAAGCAAACCGCGAAGCCGTGGCCGCCTCTAACCTTCGTCATTGGATGCCCTACTACAGGCTCACCGATCAGCGCTCTGGCGAGAAGACGACCAAAGAAGGCCAACTGGTTGAATGCAATCAGGTGAGTCGACCAAACGAGTTCTCGGGCTTTGACATGTTGTCAGTGCTGACCATCGACTTCGACAAACCACTGGCACTCGGCGACGTCACCAGCGTATTGGCCGGTGGAGAAAACCTGTATGCCTCAAAGGATCGGCTCTACGTAACCACCAATCGCTATGACCTGCCCGAAGCAAGTGACACGTCCAATAAAACGAGTGGCAAGACTACAGCCCCTTCACTTACCACCTCTTCAGCAACGACAGAGATCCATGCGTTTTCTATCGCCGGCACAGAGCCGGCTCGCTATCTCGCATCAGGACGGGTTAAAGGAAGACTTCACAACCAATTCTCGATGTCTGAGCACAACGGCAATCTCAGAGTCGCAACCACCATCGATGCCATATTTGCCGTTGAGCCGGCATCAGGTGTCCCCGTTCAAAGTAACCAGCCAGTTTCACAATCTGAGAGCTTCGTCACTGTTCTCGCATTAGAAGACGGTCGCCTAAATAAGATTGGCGAGCTAACTGGATTAGGAAAGACCGAACAGATTTATTCCGTACGCTTTATCGGCGATCGTGGCTATGTGGTGACTTTTAGACAAACCGATCCTCTCTATGTAATTGATCTGTCAGATCCCAAGAACCCTACGGTGAGCGGCGAACTAAAGATTCCCGGATTCTCCTCCTACCTTCACCCCGTTGGTGAAAATCTGTTGTTGGGCGTAGGCCAAGACGCCACTGAAGAAGGTCGGGTACAAGGTAGTCAGATCTCGCTGTTCGATGTCAGTGACCCGAAGAATCCAACCAGGACAAGTCAGTTATCACTCGGCGGTGGGTCTTCTGAGATCCAATACGACCACCACGCTTTTCTCTTCTGGCAAAAGACCGGCCTAGCCGTTATTCCGCACCAAAGTTTTGGCCCTGAAGGTCCATTCATCGGGGCCACTGCTGCCACGATCCAGCCAGGCACTGGACTCATCGAGCTTGGGCGTACATCACAGCCCACTGGAGATCAAGATCTCTGGCGAGGTCAGATCAGGCGCTCAATGATTATTGGGAACTCGCTTTACACGATTTCAGAAGTTGGCGTCGAAGCGCTTGACCCAAGCACTCTCGCCTCTAAAACATGGGTCGCTTTCCCAATGCCCAAACCGGTCATAACAGACCCCTATGCAGAGGGTAAGGCACCGACAGTTAAGGTACCGACGGGTTAAGGGGTTACTTCCGGCTCGCGGCGATCTTGTTGATCACGTAGGCGTAAGACTTTATTGATGGCGTTGAGGAACGCTCGGGCCGAGGCTTCGACCACGTCGGTTGAAAGCCCTCGGCCCGAGCG
>CAYGGL010000099.1:0-7603 GCA_964349215.1 uncultured Acidimicrobiaceae bacterium
TCAATAGATTTGGCAGCGTCTTCTAAAGCCAGCAGTCCTTCTCGACGTGCGAGCTCGGCAAATTCGACAAGTTTTGTGACAGTCGCTTCGGCCGAGTGTTTTTTCGAGGCCAAGGCTCCTTTGATGGCCGCACCTAGGCTTGCTGTGTCTTTCATGAGACCAGAAGCCATTGCGACACCGAATGTTCCGACGAACACAAGAAGCATGGCGGGGGGCAGCAGAATGGACGCGGGGTTGCCGCCTTCCATGATCATGGAGACCATGACTGCCGCAAACGCGAGGATGATGCCTATGAGGGTAGCCGGATCCATCTTAGCCCTCGTCGTTGAGATCCGTTACGACGCGTAGAGAAGGCGCTGCCTTCGTCTGGGCGTCAAGATGATGGGAGTGTGCAACGATAGAAGCACGGAACTCTCGAACAAGTTCGATGATGTCTTGTGCCGATTCGGAGACGAGATACTTGGTCCCGTCTACGAGAGTGACGACTGTATCTGGTGTGATGTCAACCCGTTCGACCAGATCGCAGTTAAGCGCAAATGCCTGACCGTTGAGTCGTGTGAGCATGATCATAAGAAGTGATCCCTGAATGTTTGAGTGTGACGTTTGGTGTTTCGAGTAATTGATTTATCGGCACTACATGCAGTGAGATGAGCAAAAACTTGCAATGGCAGGGGTAAAACCCCTGCCATTGCATACGTTCTAAATAATCAGCGTCTATTAAGGACTTGCGGCGAGCCTTTAGGCGAAATTATCGCTTGAGATTCACCAGATCCTGCAAAAGTTCGTCTGAGGCCGTAATGATTCGAGAGTTGGCCTGAAACCCTCTCTGGGCAACTATCAGGTTTGTGAACTCGGCTGCGAGATCGACGTTAGACATCTCTAACGTTCCTCCATTTAGAAGCCCTCTACCACCGGATCCGGTAACGCCGACTTGAGGTAAGCCAGAGTTAACGGTGGAACGGAACATCGAATTTCCTGCTTTTTCAAGACCACCTGGATTGTTGAAACCGGCAAGAGCAATTTGGCCGATGGATTGCGTCAACCCATTGGAAAACACGCCGGTAAGCGTGCCGTCTTGGGAGATGTTGAAGGACTGGAGCGATCCCATTGTTGACCCATTTTGGCTGAGCGGCGTGACAGTTCGTTGGGTGCCGAACTGCGAAAGACCAGTGGTAGATAGAGCGATCGTGTTACCACCCCAGCTGGCGCCAAGCGGTGTAACGGTTATAGTTGTCGGCCCGACTAGGACACCGGTAGCAGGAGCAAATGTCAGACCACCAGCCCCACTGGTTCCAATGACTGTCGAGGCCGAATCGCGGATATTTAACGTCCAGGCATTGGGTCCGGTATTCAAGAATTCGTATGTGATTGGGTACTCAAGGCCTTGGCCATCATAAACAGTGGTTGAGGTAACGATTCGAGTACCAACCTCAGGGGGACCGGCTGCATAAACGGTGGCATTGGCGGGGAGGTTGCCGGAAACTTCGGCAAGGCTGGTACGGGTTGGGGGCAACAGCGTTCCCAATGGGAGCTGTAGGTTTCCAATTGCATCATTGGTATTGATGACACCCGCAAGTGCAGTCCAACCCTGAACGACACCTCCGTCGGGGGTCACAAGTTGACCATTGGTATCGAAGGAAAGCGAACCCGCTCGAGTGTAAAGAGTCTCGGGCCCCGCTTGAACGACGAAGAAACCATCACCTGAGATAGATAAGTCGTTCGATCGGCCGGTGAGCTGAGCGGCACCTTGGTTGAAGTTTGTGCTGATTCCCGCAAGCTTTACGCCGAGGCCTACTTGAGCCGGGTTGCTACCACCAACACCATTTTGAGGGGAACCGGCACCTCGCAAGAGTTGGCTGAGTAAGTCTTGGAAGATAACCGAGCTCGATTTGTAGCCTGCAGTATTTACGTTGCTGATGTTGTTACCGATGACATCCATCATTGTTTGATGGCTGCGAAGACCTGAAACTCCTGAGAACATTGATCGAAGCATGACTTTGTTTCCTTTCGGGTTTTTGACACGTGATTGCTATGTGGGGAAATCTTTTTAGGGAGCAGTTACTTGGCTGACCTCCGCTATTGCGCTGTAGAGAACTTCGGCTTCTCCAACTCGCATAAGCGGACCGGTTGGAGTGGCCCGAAAGCCTGTGACGATGCCAGTGGTGACTACGCCGCCGCTGTTCATATAGGTGACCTGTTTTCCGATCAGGGCTGTTGCTCCGCTTTCACGCTGAGATGCAGTCAACTCCTCAAGTTTCTCGACCATTGTGAACTGCGCTGTCTGAGCCATGAACTCAGCTCCATCTGCGGGGTTCATGGGGTCTTGGTAGCGAAGTTGTGCTACGAGCAGCTTTAAGAAGGCATCTTTTCCAAGCCCGTTGTCAGGCGGTGGTGCTTGAGCCTTCGGTGGCTCGTTTATCGGGATGTTTCCTGTGATTGGGGTGGGCATGGTTTCTCCTTAGAGCATTACGTCGAGAGTGGTATCTGATGTTGATTGATCTTGTGACGGAACTTCATCAGTGCTTGCTTGTGTGTTTATTGAAAAGGATGCCTGAGCACTGGCATTGCTTTGTTGGTGATCAGATTGCTTGGCTTGGCTTTGCCAGTTGGTATGGGCATTGAGAGAAAGTTCGCTTGTGTTGACTCCGGCATCATTGAGCGAGTTGCGCAACCCTGCCAAGGAATTCTTCAACAGATCGTGAGTAGCCATGTGCTCAGCGGTTAAGTGAAGTCGGACGCTTCCATTTTCTAGAACTGCTCGAACACGAATGGCACCAAGTTCGCCTGGGTGAAGTTCAAGCGTCATGTCGTATGTACCGTTGGCTCGGCTACGAAGAGGTGCAATGGTCTGCACCAGTTGCTCATGGACTACGGGAGTTTGAGGAGAATTATTAATTGAAGAAGCTGTGGCGACCGACTCAGGTCGGGTGACATTCTCTAGCCTGGTGGACAAGATATTTGAGAACGTTGTGTCAAGGTGGCTTTCAACGCTTAGTCGTTCATCGCCACTTTGATTTTGAACGAAAGCTGCTGAGCCGGCGAAGCTTGCAGATGAGTTATTTGACTGGTTGTCCTGCACCTGCTGAGGGCCTTGAGGAACTTGATCGACTTGAGGCCCAGTTCCCACCTCATTGTCGAAGTTGATGTCCACTCCAAGATCCACATTGCCTTGCTCGATAGATAACGAGGCAGAGGCAGACAATTTCGAACTCATGGCTATTTGAGGATGAGTAGTCCCCGCTTCTTCAATGGCATCGACAACAGCATCGTGAACGGCTTGTCCGAGATCGTCTATTTCAGTAACAACTTCATCGAGTGCAGAGTGAAGAGAAGCTCGAAGTGCTTGAAGTCGCTGGAGGCCGGCAGAAGATGAGAATGACAGATCGAGAGCAAACGAATTCGACGCATCGATTTCAAGTGCTGCTAGTTCTGGGACAGATGCGTCAGGGCCTGTTGGACTAGGAATATCCGCAGGTGCTGACTTTTGGGTAGGGCTCTGACTTGTGAGCGAAGCAATAAGCGAAGCCAATAATTCTCCAAATCGTTCTGGGCCAGATTCTGAACCTGAAGTATCTGGAGTCTCTTCGCTTTGAACCCCTAGCTCGGCTTCTACTTTTTTGTTCTTAGCGGTGAATTCACCAGAAAGACTTGCACTTGCGGTACCTGGCTGACCAGAGGTTGCAGCGTGAGGTAGAGATTTGATTAGTACAGCCATAATGCTCATGCGGCCGCTCCTTCCATGAGTGCTAGTACACGTTTGATATATGCCTGAGTTTCAGAAAATGGTGGGACGCCGCCGTAACGTGCGACCGCACCAGGGCCCGCGTTATATGCGGCGAGCGCGAGTTCTACCGAACCGTATTTCTCCATATATGAAGAAAGCAGACGGGCTGCTCCATCAATTGCTTCTGGAGGCGAGAACGGATCGACATTTAGACCCGAAGCGGTAGCGGGCATCAGCTGCATGAGCCCTTGGGCCCCAGCCTTGCTCACTGCTTGGGGATTCATTCCCGATTCTGCCTGGGCTACTGAGGAAAGGAGTTTGGGAGAAATTCCATATTGGTCACCGATTTGTTGGAAGAGATCTTCAAAAGAACTTGAATCGAGAGCTGACAAGGACGATGTTCGATTAAGGGGGCTGGGTGCTGCTGTTTCTTCAGGCAGGATTCGTCTGATCGCAGTCGGGATAGCAGTGACTTTTTGCATCTTTACAACATCACCCGTGCGAGGAGCGACGATCATCATGTTGTTGCCCGCGTATATCCCGATGTGGTCGACAGGACTATTGAAGGCAAGCAAATCTCCGGGTCGTGCGTTTTCAAGGCCCGAGACCGGCCTCCCCGCCCTCGCTTGATCGGCGCTTACTCGTGGTATGTCGATCCCTACTTGCTTGTACACATATTGAATAAGTCCTGAGCAGTCGAATCCGGTTTCTGGGGTTTCTCCGCCCCATACATAGGGAGTGCCCAGATGCTCCCTTGCTAGCTCTACTATTTTTTCGCCCGAAACTGGTCCGCTTGAGTCTGTCTCGATATTGGTGAGATCGATTTCACCGGCTCCAACACTCTTTGCAAGGACATCTGCAAATGATGAGCCATTGCTTGAAGAGAGCGCTACGGGAGGGCTCATTGAACTAAAGCGAGATTGAATTTCGGCTATGCGACTCTGAATATCAATCCAGGGCATGGTCCCAGAACCCGTGATCTGATTCATTGCTTTCTCCCACGTCGGGCACTGGTCAAATCATCAAGTGCGGCAGTTTCTGCTTTATTGAGTTCAAAGTCGTACTCAAGACGATGACGCTCTTCGAGGTTCTCCAGAGAGGTAACTCGCCCCGCTGCTTGCGACCAACTTGTTCGATGCTCCTCAACGTTGACGACAGCTATCTCGTGAGCAGCAGCTGCGTCCACTACTGAAGATGCGACAAGTTCGATATGAGTCCGATCTGCAATAAACACTTCAGTTGTGCGGACACCGACTGGAAGCTTCATGGTTTGGTATCTCTCGAGGCGAGACATCTGAAGGCGTTTGGCCTCTTGTTCTTTACGTTGGGCTTGTGCCAACTGAGCAACAGCTCGTTCCTCTTCAATACGTCGAACCCTTAAGACCGTGTCAAGGCGGAAGCGGTAGCGTTTCATGCGCTTGCTCCGATCAGGGTTTCTAGTTCTTCCCAGCTCTTATCTGCGATAGCTGTATCTGCGAGGTTTTGACATAGAAATGCTCTGATCTCTTCTTTAATAGAGACAGCGCGGTCAACTAATGGATTAGTGCCGCCGACATAAGCGCCAATCTCGATGAGGTCCTTAGCTTCGCGAAAAGCCGCCATCAATCTACGAAGTTCGGTGCTTAACGACCTCTGATGTTCTGTTGTTATTGCAGGGGTGACTCGTGAAATTGATTCGAGAACATCGACGGTAGGGAAGTGTCCTTCGGTTGCAAGATTCCTCGACAAAACTATGTGTCCATCGAGAATCGAACGAGCGGTGTCGCCGATCGGTTCGTTCATGTCGTCGGCCTCAACCAAAACTGTGTACAGACCTGTTATCGATCCGTTTTCTGCAGCGCCCGCTCGTTCTAAGAGGCGAGGGAGCAATGAAAAAACTGAAGGCGGATAACCACGAGTCGTAGGTGGTTCTCCTGCCGACAGGCCAACTTCACGTTGCGCCATTGCGAAGCGAGTGAGGCTGTCCATCATAAGTACGACGTCATTTCCCTGGTCGCGAAACCATTCAGCAATTCGGGTAGCCGTGAATGCAGCCCTCAGCCTTACAAGTGCCGGCTCATCAGAGGTCGATACAACGACCACAGACCTGGCGAGACCTTCTGGTCCAAGATCTTCTTCTATGAACTCACGGACTTCTCGACCACGTTCGCCGACGAGAGCAAGAACAGAGACGTCGGCTTCGGTACCACGAGCGATCATTGATAAGAGGCTTGATTTTCCGACACCTGAGCCGGCAAAGATACCGAGGCGTTGACCACGACCGCATGGAACGAGAGTGTCGAGTACTCGAACACCGAGAGGAAGGTGTTGATTTATTCTTTGGCGCCTCAGGGGATGTGGGGGGTTTCCATCTGTGCTGACGTTCTCCATTCCAGATGGAAGTGGAAGGCCATCAATTGGGCGGCCAAGTCCATCAAGTACTCGACCCAATAGGCCTGTTCCAACGCTTATTGTTGGTGGTCCCCCAGTAGCTGTAACGGGCGCGCCAGTTCTAAGACCGGTTAGTGATCCGTATGGCATGCACACCAGTGACCCTTGACTGAGCGCAACGACTTCTGCATATATCTGTCCGTCTGGAACTTCTATGACCAGCGAATCACCGATAGCAGATTCAATTCCTGCTACTTCAAGATGCATTCCAAGTACGCGTACAACGCGCCCGATTCTCATCGGTTTGGCCATCATGAGAGCCTCGGAGAATTGAGTCTGGGCGATCATGAGTTTGTTTCCTGATCTGAACGGGCATTGGCAGTATTGCCAAGCAATGACATACGAACTCGATTGAGCGCAGGCTCAATACGGGCATCAATTTGGCAATCTTTCGCATCAAGTAGACAGTCGCCCGAGTCGATCGAAGGGTCTGGAAGTATTGTGAATTCTCGGCCTAGTAATAAGTCATCGACAGAACCCAGAGTTTCAACGTCAGAAGGGTTGAGTCTTACGACCAGGCTCTCTCCAACAGGAGCTAATCTCATCGCTCTTGCGAGGGCATCGCGTCCAGGCGACTGAGCCAGCTCCAGTTCTCTTCCAAGCAAAGCAGCCGCAAGTTTTAATGCAACATCTACCGTTGCGTCTTGGAGACTATTGAGTTCGATAGCTTGACGATTCTTAAAACCATCTATTGCTGTCTCCAATGCATTTAGAACTGAAGCTAACTGAGCTTGCTGTTGTTGTTGGCGCTCGGCCCTTTCGAGTGCATAAGCATTTTCAGCCTCATTAAATGCATCGCTGTAGCCCCGATCCCAACCTTCCCGATAGCCTGATTCGAGGGCGCTCTCCAGCATTTCTGGGGTAACGGCGCGTTCTGAACCAGAAGTCATGAAGTTGCTGAGGTCTAACTCGTCAGGAAGTGTCACTGTGACGTCAGAATCGGTTTCTCGCAAGACGCGGGTCTTGCTCATTGGGTTAATTGACGAATTCATCGGCATTCCTTGAGAGCACCAGTTGCCCGGATTCTTCGAGAGCACGGATTACACGGACCATTGCCCCTTGTGCTTGTTCCACAGTCTTGATTCGTGTTGGTCCAAGCAGTTCGATTTCTTCGCGCAGGTTTGTGGCAGCACGTTCTGACATGTTGCGGGTGATCTTGTCGCGGACATTGTTCGGCACTCCCTTAAGAGCAACTGCAAGTTCTTTGCTGTCGACTTGGCGCAACATAAGTTGGATAGAACGATCATCGAGACTGGTGATGTCTTCGAAGACAAACATGCGTTGGCGTACTTCGTCGGCCAATTCTGAATCCGCGCGTTCCAGGCCTTCTAGAATGAGTCTTTCAGTCGCTCGATCTGAGCGGTTCAAAATGTCAACAAGACTTTGAACGCCACCCGCGGCAGCCAGTTCTGTTGGTTGTAGTACTGAAGAGAGCCTTCGCTCAAGGAC
>CAYGGL010000100.1:0-7519 GCA_964349215.1 uncultured Acidimicrobiaceae bacterium
GCCTAAGGGCCATAGCCTAACGAGCGATAAGGTCAATCTTTGCTAGATCTGAAATGACGGCGATGGGACCTAATTGTTTGCTGATACGAGCTTGCGATATTCAGCGCTTGCTTTCGGAAATTCCGTTGTCATGAGGCGATGGCTAGCCACATCAGCGTCATACTCGAAGTATGCTGCGTAGGCCACGTTGTGGGTCTGGAACCAGTTCCACATGTTCCTGATGTAAGTGGAATTGTCTCCGCCTCCAAGTTTGTCCCTAACTCTGTTCGTGACGCCCCATTCTGGAAATGACATCGGTTTGCCCTGTTTGGCTGCAAACTGGTTCAACCAGTCGAGCCCATAGATACGCTTGAGCTGGTAATTCCAACGTTGCGCTGGGTCATTCATCCCCAAAGTTGCCGTGTCGTAGGCATCCAACCCGATAAAGTCGACATAGTCTTTTCCTGGCCAGGCGGCTTCAACGTTTGCGTTCCCAACACCAGCGAGTGGACACCAGTCAAATAGGAATGCTTGGCCGGGGATGGTGCGAAGCGTATCCACGATCCGACGCCAGTATGCGGCGAAACTTGCCTCCTTGCCCCCTGCCATCCAGGGGTAGAATTTTCCATTGAACTCCCAGCCCAGACGAAGCACGGCATCTCCACAGCCTTGCTTAACCATGGTTGTGCCAAACTTTCGCCAGTGGTCATCGTATCCACCGCTTGCGCCTGTGGCTAGCGTGAAATTGCTGTTGGGTAGCATTGCAGTGGACAGTACGAGCCGAGCCGCTCCCTCTCTCCATCTGTTGCATACCCAAGAAGGATCGTCTATTTCATTCCATGGCTCGGGTGAATCAAGTGGCTCGCGTCCTGTGTAGTCGATTACGTAAGCCATCGACTCTCCTAACCACCCTTCGTACTCTGCGACCTGGTTGGGTTTTCCTGAGCCTCGGAACACGCCGAGCGGTGTTCCGGAAACGGCGCTGACTTCAGCGCCATTACAAGCAATAGGAGCCAAGAGGATGCTCCCAAGAATGACTGCAAGGTAATTACGTATTTTCACTTTAGTATCCCCTAGTTCGATGAATGGTGTGGACATTGGCTCTGTGGCCACATGCTAATGAGGAGGGAGTGAATATGACGAAATGATGAAGAAGATTTCATCTTCATGACATCTGGATTTTACATACTCATATTCGAGGTCGTGGTCTTAAGGTGATCGTATATATCCGGTTAGTGGAGGAATTGACGAATTCCTCTTTGACTTCTGCTAGTCGCTAGATAGCATGAGGCGGGGTTTGGCTGGGTGGGGTCGGTTCATGGACTGGAGAATGCTTTGGTGAAGATCCTAATGATCACCAAGTTCCTTCCCGTTCCGGCAGATTCGGGGGATAAGCAGCGAGCTTCGGCTGTCTTGCGTCGTCTTGGTGAACTCGGCGAGGTCACCATCTGTGCCTTCGATGATGGCACGGCTGACCATAGGGCTCTTGAGCGAATGGGGGTGGGAGTTCGAGCTCTGCCTATGCCGCAAAGGATTGACTTCCTACTTGGCATGTTCAAAACCCGGAGTATCAGCTCAGGTCGATTTTGGAGTCGAGCCTTTGTAAGAGAGCTGCGAGCGGCTGTCGTTGAACTGGAGCCCGATTGTCTAGTTATTTCATACTCTCAACTTGCTATACACGGGTCTTCATTGTCGGCGCGGTATCGCCTTCTTGATCTTCACAACATCGAGTCGTCGCTATTTAGGAGCTACGCATATAGCCACAAGGGCCCCCGAGCTCTGCTTGCGAAATTTGAGAGTCGTGCGATCGGGCGTATCGAAAGACAGGCCCTTGCAGTTTTCGACACAGTAACGGTTGTAAGCGATAAGGATAGGCAACGACTTGAGCGGATCAAATCTGGATCGAAAAGGCCCCAGGTGTTTGTATGTCCCAACGGTTGGGATCCATCGCCACCGATTCCTATGGGACACGACCCGGCAGTTGTCTTCATAGCATTAATGGGTTGGGCTCCAAACGCAGATGGAGCAGTTTGGCTTGCGGAGAAAGTTTGGCCATTAGTACGGGCTGATGTCCCGGAGGCCGAACTCCTCCTTGTTGGCCGTGAACCCGGTCCTAAGGTCATTGCACTTGCAACCGATGGTATTGTCGTGACGGGAACCGTTCCAGACGTCGCACCCTATCTGGCCAGAGCCCGGGTGGCTGTTGCCCCGCTGCTGTCAGGGGGTGGTTCTCGGCTGAAGATTCTCGAGGCTCTGAACTCTGGGCGTCCTGTCGTCGCCACTTCAATTGGAGCAGAAGCTCTTGAACAATTCGAGGGAGAAGGGCTGGTTATCGCAGATGACCCTAGAGCTTTCGCCGATCAAATAGTTGGGTTCCTTGCCGATCGCGAGAGTGCAGAGAACGCCGGTTTACGTGGCAACGGATCCGTGGCCAAGCATTTTTCCTGGGAGAAAACTCTTGGTCCACTTGAACGCGCGGTATCTCAGATCGATAAGACGAGAGAACGAAACATTGTTACGAGGCGAGGCAAGTAAGTGGACAACGACCTACTAGTTATAATTCCGGCAAACAATGAAGAAGACACTATTAGTGGATGTTTGGGTAGTCTTCCGAGCAAAAGCGTGCATCCGGTAGTTGTAGCGAATGGTTGCACAGATAACACTGCAGAGTTGGCCCTTAAGTATGGGGCCACCACTTATGAGCTGGAAATTGGCTCAAAGCTCGGAGCAATCCAATATGCATTGAGAAAGCATTGGAGTCCAGGGAGGCCCTTTGTGATTCTTGATGCAGACTCTCGGATATTGTTCTCAAAGCAATTTGCGTCTTTGGTTATTAGAAAGACTTTGAGTTGGGAATGTGTAGTGCTGAACGGCATCCTCGCGTATTCACCAGAAGCCGATGAGTCCAGGATTGCCTATATCCCAACACTGGCGCGAATAGGGTATGTATTTAAACACCAGTACATAGATCGGGTAGGAACAGTAACGGGCCAGGCGGAGATTATTAAGCCAAACGAGGCGGCTTTTGACGCCATCCTCGCCTTTCCTTCAAATATTTGGCCAGGCGAGGACATTGCCCTTGCTGATGCAGTTTATAAGTGCAATGGAGATTCAATATTGGATTTAGACCCTAGATTGACAGTGGTTACAAATCGTCGTGGAATGGGTCGTCTGTCGCAACGTATCCTTCATCCCAAAGCGTGGGCTGCACACCGAGCCAAGTGGTGGGACTCTCGTGCTCATTTGGAGACAGTGTCTTATGCAGAGCACCTGGCCAAGGTGAAAGAAGACATTTCTCCGCAGTTAGCACACAAAATGATGTATATGCCCATGAGAATTAAAGATGAAAGTGCTTGGTAACCAAGAATTGGGACAATGGTTTCCCGATTAAATAATATTGAGTATCATTCTCAATATGGCTTTCCGAGGGCTTTCACTTCGCATCAGAGTCTTCATTCTCGCTGTATCCCTGGCGGTTTCTGCTGTCGGTTGTGGCGGAAGTGAAACCATTGATGACAAGGGTGATGGTTCTAAGATTTCGGTAGTGGTGAGCGTGTTTCCACTCGCTCTCGCTGCTAAAGCCGTCGGTGGAAATCTCGTTGAGGTGCTTGACCTGACTCCACCTGGAGTGGAACCTCACGACCTTGAACTCACCACCGACCAGGTGGATGCCTTGGCCGACGCTGATCTGGCATTGATGATGGGAAACGACTTCCAGCCAGACCTTGAGGAGGTGGCCAAGAAGAGAGAGGGGCCAACCAAGGCCATGATGGAGATCGCTGCGGTTTCAGGTGCATCGGCCGATGCTGGTTTTGACAAGTCTCTTAAAGGAGACCCTCATGTTTGGCTAGATCCCTCGAGGATGATGGCGATTGCCAATGAGATTAAAGACGCACTTGGTGAAATCGATCCCGGGAACAAGGCTGAGTATGTCTCTAACTATGAGAGCTATTCGCAAGAACTAGAAGCACTTGACGCTCGCTTTTCAGATGCACTCAAAAACTGCAAACGACGCACCATCGTTGTTGCCCATGAAGCGTTCGGCTGGCTGGCGACTCGTTATGGTCTCACCCAACTTTCGCTGGCGGGGCGCTCGCCTGAACAAGAGCCAGATCCACGTCAAATAGCCGAATTGGCCAATCGAATGAGAGATGAGGGAATCACCACAGTCTTTACCGAGCCACTGGCCCCAAAGGATGTGGCGAAAACTCTTGCCAATGAGGCTAATGCAAGGGTGGCAATACTTGATCCTCTAGAAGTCCTTTACCCTGATCACAAAGAAGGCAATAGGAAAGAGGCCACGTACCGTTCGGTAATGGAAGCCAACCTTGAAGCGCTCGTTGTGGCTCTAGATTGCGATCAGACATGAGTGAACCACTGTTGGCCTGTGAGAACGTCTCTTTTTCGTATGGTCACGAGACGGTCTTGCGCGACGTGTCATTTGAGATCAACCCCGCAGAGATGGTTGCGCTCGTTGGGCCCAACGGATCAGGAAAGTCAACCTTGTTGCGCATACTTGTTGGCTTGCTTGAGCCGACTGAAGGTGCGGCGCAAATGTTCGGCGAGCCGTCTGCTCAGGCTCGACATCGTGGCAGATTGGGTTATGTTCCCCAACGCCCAAATCTTGGCGATGGCATATCTGCAACGGTGTTCGACATTGTTTCTTCGGGACGTTTGGCAAGGAACGGTTGGTGGAGATTCAACAAAAAGGCTGACCTTCCGAGCATTGATCGTGCTTTGGCAGCAGTTGATCTCAGTGAACTTCGCGACGAGCGAGTGAGTCGGCTTTCCGGTGGGCAACAGCAACGAGCGTTCATTGCAAGGGCTTTGGCAGGTGATCCGGAGATATTGGTGCTCGATGAGCCCGTCGCCGGAGTAGACGTCGAATCTCAACAGAGGTTTCGTGGAGCGCTTGTCGATCTAGTTCGTGACCAAGGTGGCACGGTTCTATTGGTTTCACATGAACTGAGTGCAGTAGCCGCCGATCTTGATCGCGTCATCGTCTTGAAGGAGCGAATTCGTTTCGATGGTCCGCCGCAGGGCCTGGCTGCCGACGAGGGCATTCATCTGGGTGTTCACGATGCAGATCTTCCGTTCTGGCTCGAGAGAATTATCTAATGCCCTGGCCATTTGATAACGAGTACATGCAACTTGCGTTGGTCGCAGGTTTAGTGGTCGGCGCGTGTGCTCCTTTGGTTGGAACGTTTCTTGTGCAGCGACGTATGTCGCTCATGGGCGACGGCATAGGACATCTTGCATTTGCCGGCGTCGCAGCAGGGCTGGCACTTGGGACAAGTCCAACTTGGATGGCTTTGGTAGTTGCAACACTTGGGGCGGTCCTGATCGAGTATTTGCGAACACGCAGTGGCGCCCAAGGTGATGTAGCGCTTGCGGTCATGTTCTACGGGGGAATAGCCACGGGCGTCGTCTTGATAAGCAAGTCGGACACCGGCTCGGCAAGTCTGTTGTCTTACTTATTCGGATCGATACTCACAGTCGATAGAAGTGAAGTGGTGATGGTTGTGGTGCTCGGCCTGGTTATTGCACTTGTTGTTGGAATTACCCAGCGCGCACAATTCGCAATTGCAGTAGATGAAGAGTGGTCACGTGTTGCAGGCCTGCCGGTTGGGTTTTTGAACTTAGTATTTGCCGTCTTAACCGCAGCGACGGTAGTGACTGCCATGAAAGTGGTTGGCGTGTTGCTTGTTGCTGCATTGATGGTTCTACCGGTTGCTTGTGCTCAAATTCTCGCCGGTTCACAAAGATCTATTTTGATGATGTCCGCAGGTCTTGGGATGGCATCTGTAATCATCGGCCTGACGTTGGCTCGATGGCTCGGGCTTGCTCCTGGGGCCACGATTGTGTTGGTAGCGGCCGCTGCCTTTGTTGTTATAACGGTGATTAGTCACTTCAGATCATCTGGCCAAGTCCACGTCGATGGGCGTGTTGGCTTTCAGGGTCACAGACACGGGCACGGGCACAGACACTGATGGCTAATCCGATTTCAGGTGTTCCGCCAGATCTTCAAGAAACGATTGCTCGCCGCCTTGTCCTGTCGGGCCAACGGTATACGAGCAATCGAAGAATACTTGTCGAGATTCTTTGGCGCCATGGTGAGCCGGTCACATTGCCTGAGATGCTCAGCCTTCAACCCTCTTTGGCTCAAAGCTCGGCTTATCGAAATCTTGTTGTACTCGAAGAGGCCCAGGTTGTCACCCGTTTGGTTACCACCGGTCAGTTCTACAGCTATGAGCTTGCAGAAGACCTGACGGGTCACCATCACCACATGATTTGTCGATCATGTGGTGGGGTAAAGGATTTCACTGCGGTTGATGACCTCGAACTACTCATTGAAAAGGCCGTGAAACGAGCCAGTGCAAAGGCTGGTTTTGCGACAGAGGATCATCGACTCGATCTAATAGGACTTTGTATCGAATGTCGTTGATGTTCGTCTGGTGAAGAGCAGCTGATCATGCATGATCGGTGGCGCTGAAGGCCCAAGCCAAGCCCTCGGCCGGGTCTTCCACTGCCAGATGTATATTCCAACCATGTTGAGAGACTGTTGGGAGCCAAAGTATCCAACGAAGTTCGGAGGCGGCTTCACCCAGTTCTTTGTGGTCAAGGGGGTCGTCTTGTGAAAACCCTCCGAGTGCTCGAAGTACCCACCATGCTCCGAAGCGCCCAAGCGCAGCCCCACGTCGACGTCCATGGGCACCCCCTGTCGAGCCGACCCATGCAAGATGGCGCAGTGCTTCGCCAGGCGAAACTTCGGCTCCCATAACATGTTCGGAAGGCGAGCTATCAGAGAGCGAACTATCGGACGCTAAGGCGGCGATGGCTGATTCTGCGCTTCCTTCCACTGCGACAAAATTCGTTGATCCGTTCGATCCCACTACCCAGGCCTCTACGAGTGCTTTAAAGGCTGTAGCGCAGTCTTCATCTGAGATCTGAAGTCCAGGGGCGGGCAAGACAATGTCAGCTTCTGCGATTGATGGCGGAGGACTGTCTTCGATGCGATCCGAGTAGTAGGTCGCTACGCAGTACTGCGGTTCCCAAGAAACAAGCTTTAGCGGAAGATCGATGATGTTCATTGCATCGAGTTCGAATGCGAGGTCATCATGTGTCAGGTCCTCACCTCTAACCACACGTTCGTGGGCAAACAGAGCAGTAGCTGGTCCAGGCTGAAGTTCACCTGCAAACTCAGCCCATGTATGGCTTGAGGCTGCCACCTCGGTCAAGGGACCAAAGGCAAATCTTCCGCCACCATCTTCAAGGACCTGTGCTGCCCAGCGGCCTGGAGCCTGAAGAGCTAAGCGATAGGAGGCATGGTTTGAAACAGGCCAGAGTTGATGGCCAGTGTGTTCGAATGCTCGTTGACAACGCTTTGCCAGCTGCGTCAATTCTTCCCATTCGTTGGAGTCGCAAAGTCGATCTACCCAGCGCAGCAGTTCGTCGATATCACCAATTGCAATTGCTTCGTCAATGCCCACCATGTCTGGCGATTAGTTCTGAAAACAGTTGAGTTTTCAAATCAGTGGCC
>CAYGGL010000101.1:0-7373 GCA_964349215.1 uncultured Acidimicrobiaceae bacterium
GCTCCTGCATCTGCAGCGGCAGTTGATGCTTCAATGGTTTCTTCGGTATTTCCCGAAAAAGAAACTGCGAATACCAAAGTTGATGGACCAACCCAAGCAGGAACGGTATAACCCTTGGAAACTGCCATTGGGATAGGCAAAACCGGCCCCGCTATTGCCTGAAGAATATCTCCCGCTACCCCGCTTCCCCCCATGCCCAACAAGAGCACGGACGTTATTTCATCCTTTGACTTAAGGCCAGGCAAGCCCCTAGCCTCCTCGGCGGCAGAGGCAACTTGTTCAGCCAGCCCATAAGCAGCCAAGAACATGCCTTGGCTGTCGAGAGGTCCCCCATCTAATTTCGAACTCTCAGTCATGACAGACGATCAGACCTCAAAGGTTGGCGAAATTCCATCGGCTTTGACTTTGGCCATGATGCGGGCATCTTCTGCGTCGTCCACATTCACCGCCTCGTCTATCAACATGACCGGAATGTCGTCGCGCACCTCATAGCGACGCTTTAGTCTTGGGTTGTAAAGACATGCCTCGGATTCGATGTAATAAAGCGGACCTTTGTCTTCAGGGCACGCCAATATTTCCAAGAGCGCTGCGTCAAGAGCCATGGATCATCCCTTCTCAATAATGGTTCGAATTGCTTTTACTTTTTCATCAAGTTCGTCTTGGCTGGAAGCTTCAAGATTTAGACGCAATAGCGGCTCGGTATTCGAGGGCCTCAGATTGAACCACCATGATCCCGCATCAACAGTTAGGCCATCTAGACGGTCTTGGGTGAACTCTTCATATGTTGAGGAAACCCTATCGATGACTCCAGCAGGGTCGTTTACCTTTGTATTTATTTCACCCGATGCGAAGTAGCGATCTAGCGGAGCCAGCAAGGCCGAAAGGGGCTTATCTTCCACCGAAAGTTGTTCAAGAACAATGAGTGCAGCGATTAGACCGGAATCAGCTCGGTAGTTGTCACGAAAGTAATAGTGACCCGAGTGCTCACCGCCAAAGATTGCCCCAGTCTCTGCCATCACCTGTTTGATGAAGCTATGGCCCACGCGTGTCCTAACCGGATTTCCTCCGCCCTCTCGAATCACTTCTGGCACGCTCTTGGAGCAAATCAGGTTATGCAAAACCGTTTCTCCAGGGTTCTTTGCCAACACGCCCTTGGCAACGAGTGCAGTCGTTAAAGACCCAGACACAACATTTGCCTGTTCATCGATGAGGAAAACGCGGTCCGCGTCGCCATCAAATGCAAGGCCAATGTCGGCGCCAACCTCTAGGACTCGCTTGCGTAGGTCAACCAGGTTCTCAGGTTGTATCGGGTCGGCAGGATGGTTCGGAAAGGTACCGTCTAACTCGATATAGAGGTATTCAATATCAAAGCCCAGGGGTCCAAATACAGCCGGGGCCACCAAACCGCCCATGCCATTAGCCGTATCAGCCACAATTTTTAGCGGCTTGAGCAATTTCGTGTCGATGAATGAACGGGCATGATTGGCAAACGCATCAAGCAAATCTGAGCTTGTTATTGAACCAGGTTTTTCAACCGGGTCAATAAAGGTCGACGCCAACTGCTTAATTTCTTGCAATCCTGTTTCTTCACCAATTGGAGCTGCGCCCGCAAGACACATTTTGATGCCGTTATATCCGGCTGGATTATGTGACGCAGTAAAGATTGCTCCAGGTGCATTGAGATTTCCTGAAGCGAAGTACATCAGGTCTGTTGAAACAAGCCCTAGATCAATCACGTCAACGCCTTGGCTCACCACTCCTTGGGCAAAAGCTGCTGATAGCTCAACGCCAGATGGCCTCATGTCACGGCCAAGAACAATCCTCAAACCGTCTGCGTTGGATGAATTGTGAGTCGCGCACACAAAGCGGGCAAAAGCGGCACCAATACTGCGACACGTATCGGCATCGAGCTGATCTGGCACTGTGCCTCGTATGTCATATGCCTTGAAAACAGTGTCAAGAGATTTCATCGCCACTGAGCCTACGTGGCCTGTAGGTGATCCGCATGTCCTGGCGATACGAGCGAGCCCCGACCTATCCGCGATCTAGTAGATCTTACGATGTCATGATGACAAGGATGGAAACTAAATCGCCGGCATCGGTTTCGATTGTTATGCCGGCCCACAACGAAGAGGGCTACTTGGATTCGGCTGTTAGAGAGATAACAGCGGCGCTCAATGAGCGGCTTTCTCAGGGTGTTTTTTCAAGAGCTGAAGTCATTGTGGTTGAAAATGGCTCGGCTGATCGCACGGCCGAGATTGGGGAAGGCCTCGCCCAAGAAATTGAGATTGTCTCAACAATCACGATTGATGTGGCCAATTATGGTGCGGCACTGCGAGCAGGATTCTTGCGCTCAACTAGCGACATCGTCGTTAACTTCGATGTCGATTACTACGACATCGCCTTTCTTGATAAGGCCACTGAACTTATAGCGACTACAGATGCTGATGTCGTAGTGGGTTCAAAACGCACCAAAGGAGCAGAGGACACAAGACCGTGGCCGCGCAGGTTGGTAACTGCAACATTTGCGACGGTATTACGACTCGGCTTTGGTCTTCGTGTTTCTGACACTCACGGCATGAAGGCAATGAGGAGAGAGCCGCTGTTGCCGTTGGTGCACCAATGTCTTCAAGGAACAGATCTATTTGATACTGAACTGATAATCAGAGCCGAGCGAGGAGGTCGTCGCGTCGTTGAGACCCCCGTTCGGGTGGAAGAAACACGTCCATCACGTTCACCCATCGCCAAGCGCGTGGCTCGCACTCTTTTCGGACTGGCCAAGCTCCGTATCAATATCGGACGCCCCTGAATCAGATGGCCCTGAATCGGGGCTATCAAAATCATCGCCCTCGATGGGGTCAATAGTCAGAGGTTTTCTCAAAAACATGATCAGAGCAGCGATGCCTATCAGGGTTACCAAGCGAGCGAACCAATCCACTCCGGTAGAGCCGTATGACAGCTCAACATGATTAGAGGTGGGGACCACCACCATCATGGAAGGCGTAATGCGCCATGGACCTTGCGCCCCCGAAGCCTTCCAGTTTGGAAAGTAACTTGCCTTGACCACAACAGGAGTTCCAGGGCGATCCACATCAAAGGAAATGCTGTCGGTGTCGGACTTAATGTTGGTTACTTTGGCTTTACGTGTCTCATCAACTTCTGGCTTTTTCCCAACTTCGACTCTTGGCCAACTCGACGGACCTCCGCTCGCCAAAGGCACCTTCCACGACTCGGGATTTACATACCAATCAACCGAAGGCTCCAACCAATCAACACCCTTGGGATCGATACCGGTGAGAACGGCGGGCTCAACGCCTAGTGCCTCAACAAGTGGCGAGTTCTTTACCGTATACATACGCCATTTCCCTGTTGAAGCAGCGAGTTGTAACTCGGCATTTTGATCGGCCTCTGCCACGGCCGCTGAAGAAAAGGCCATGTAGTACTTAACGCCCAACAACTGAAGATGGTCGACACCTTTGTCAATATCAAGTGAGCCATAGGGAAGACCGCGTTGCGGGTTGGAAGGTGTCTTGGAAAGTTCCGCAGCATTTAGAAAGTGATATGGAGTCGTGGAGGCTGATTCAAAATAAAGACCTTCCATAGAGCCAATGCATCCATCGGTCCAATAAGGAAGCAGCATCAAAGCCATGGTGGTGCCAAAACGATTCTGGTCGGCTTCGTACTCCCACATGGCACGCCCACAGCCCTGGTTCTCACCGATCCATTTCATCGTTGCAATGACGTCTCGGTATTCAGGAAAAGCCTCTTTGCGTTCGTAGCCCGAATAATTCCACTCTGCCCATCCTCTGACGAAGTTGTTGTCTTTGGTGGAGATCCCAAGCCAAGAGTAAGTCCCATCTGCTGAAGGCTTGCCGCCTGGAAGGACACGTAAAGGAAGTGAGATGACAACTAGAGCAACTAAGAAACTGAGGGCTGTCCCACCGGCGAGGGCAAAGCGGTTGGGCTGGTTAGATCGATCAGCCAGAAGTACTGCGACTGATTGCACTGCTTCGGAAACAGCAAGGGCGGCAAGAAGATAAAGACATAGATACCAGAACGGCAGCAGACGTGGGTTCCAAAGCCGACCATCTGGAAGTAAAACGAAGGCTATAGCAAAGAGCGCTGCGCATCCGGTGAGGAAAATCCCAAATCGTTGACTATAGAAAATCGAGATGCCCGCCCCAACCAAGGCCAACACGAACAAGATTGTGATGTCGCTGGTGATGTCGGGGTCGTGTTTTCCTCCAAATAACTCAGACCATGTGAGGCCTATCCGCCCCGGCACCAACCGCTCGGCGAAATGGGTCATTTTTTCATACGCCATATTGGTCATGTATCCACGTCTTATGAGGAACGGAATGGCCCAAAAACCTGTGATGGCGCTGCCTACGACCCCAAGAGTCGCAAGATACAAGAATGACCGGCGTGGTCCATATAGCAACCAAACCACAACGGTTGCCCCAAGAGCGAAAAGTGCGGGAATTACATGGCAAAGAACCACGAGTGCAAAGAGTGCAGCCGCCAGTGCTCTTTGTTTTCCGGTGTGCACACCACGGATAATCAATCCGAGGTAAACCAATGCGATCGACAAAGAGATCGTGAAAGAAAACTCACCGGCCATTGTCGAAGCAATATTGCCTCCGTAGATCGTGAAGGATCGATCAAAGAGGAACATGGTGGCCCCAACTGCCATGAGAGCCGGGGTTGGAAATGGAAGACGAACCAGGCGCCCTAATACATATGCGGCAATCGGCATTGCCAAAATCCCGGAAATTGTGACCAGCTTGAAGGCCACTCCATAAGGAAACAGGACATCAAGGGCGACAATCGCCAGAGCCGGAAGAACCATATAGAAGTGATAGGCAGGAAATCCTGCATACCAATCTGGGGACCATCCGCTCAACTGACCCTGGGGCAGCAGATGCTCGCGCAAGAAGGCAGGACCCCAAACGTGAGCCCCCATGTCACCACCGGTAGGGGTTGTATTGGCTACCAGCAACTCTGGGTGCAGCGTAAGTAATACATAAAGAACCGAACCGCCCACCAGTATGGCTGTAACAATGCCATTGCTTTTCAGGCAAATATTGGTAGTGCACCAAGCCCAAAAGCTCTGCCCTTTAGACCGTGACAACTTGTTAACTTCCATAAGCTGAGAGTCTTCATGTGGAAACTCTTCTGAATCGCTGGAAGGCGGGTTTGATGATGTATTCGGATCTGAAGGTTCCATGACGTCACTCATGTTGTCATGAACTGAGACTGGTTTCAGGCCAGATCGTCAAACACTTGTTCTGACTCCCGTCGACACTTTGTCCGAACGCAGCGAATCTGCTCGTACGCGAGTACGCCTTGACCCAGGGGGGTTTTCTGTAATCGCTCTGAGAACCTTGCCAAATGGCAATGTTTCTTCACCTTCTTGCCACCAGCGCGTGTCACACGCCGAACAAGAGCGCATTACAACTCTGGCATCACCCAAGACCAGTGGAATCACCACCAAGGTGTGCGCACATTTTGGACAATTTCCTTCGAGTTCAACGGAAGCCACGACATCTAGTCGGCGGAACCATCTCAATCTTGAGGACTCATAGTTATAAAAGGGCGATGACTGCAGTCAGATTAAAGGCAACATGAAGCCAGATGGCCGGCCCAAGCCGTTTGAATTTCACAGTAAGAATTGCTGCCAAAAGCCCAATGGTCGCAAGGGCAGGGAAGTCATAAAGCTGAAAATGAATGGCCCCAAATAGGACAGATGAAAGCACCACCGCCCAAGCTGTTCCCAACCTTGCTTCTATGGCTTTAAGCCATAGCCCCCTATAAAAAAGCTCTTCCAAGATTGGGGCTGCTACCACCACAACAAGAATGAGAAGCACCACACCAACTGGACCACTCGCCTGATCGGTAAGTTCTTTGGCTGTTTGTCCGACCTGGTCTGTATCTACATTGAAAAAACGATAAATAGCCTGCAACATGATGCCGAGGCCGATTTGGGCAGATAAACCAACACCGAGCCCAATTGGAATATCTCGCAACTGCATCGAAAGACCAAAGTCCTTTGACAGACTTGAGTTGCCCTTTCGATAGCTAGCCCATAGTGGCGCTCCCAACAGGCCTACCCATAGAGGTATCTGCAGCAAAGCCACACCCCAAAGCGGTATTTCGTCGTCTGGCTTGAGTCCAGCAAGAGCTATCGCCGCTGCGCCGACAATTGCGGGCACGACGAGAGTAAGTGACAGGCCTGCTATTGCATCGCCCAACCCCCAACGAACGTTGGTATCGCCAGCTTGGGATTCAGATTCGTTTTGGTTAGACAGCGACGTCGTCACCCATATTTGAAAACGGTAAACGCAAGAGCGTGCGCCGATCGGTCAGTACCCACCCCTGAGGAACAGTGAGCTTGTCCGCGTGACGAGAACATAGGTCATAGCTCTCTGGATAAGCTTCGGGTATCAGATCATCAACCCAAACAGTACGCACTGCGTATCCATAAGTCATCGTTGCCGTAGCGCCACAATCACAAGTTGGTCG
Organism: uncultured Acidimicrobiaceae bacterium; assembly: GCA_964349215.1. Classification (GTDB taxonomy): domain Bacteria; phylum Actinomycetota; class Acidimicrobiia; order Acidimicrobiales; family CADCSY01; genus JACOTK01. Next base: position 6,523 of record CAYGGL010000101.1, read on the forward strand.
TGCACAAATACGAGACATAAAGATTTATGGTAGCGAAGTGTTACATGTCGCGTGGCCACCTAGCATTGGAATCTATGAGTCCGCCTCAACCTCACCATCCGAAGTCTGCAGACAAAGGTCCGGCGAAAGGTCTTGGATCTGATCCGGATCAGCCGGAAAAGTCATGGACTCGTCGGGCTTTATGGATAGGCCTTGGCGCTGTTTTAGCAATTCTTATTGCCACCGAAGCATTTTCTACCCCGCAAGGGAAATCGGTTACTTACTCACAATTCTTGTCTCAGGTGCGTGCAGGAAACGTTGAAGAGGTGACAGTCAACAATGAGAGCAAGACCATCTCAGGCAAAACTAAGGATGGTCAGTCCTTTAGGACAACCGGGCCAATCGAACTCCTCGCTTCTGACAGAGAACTGCTCGAAGCCAAGGGCGTCAAGTTAGAGTTCAAGACTCCTCAGGCAAATATTTTCACCAGCCTCGCTCCTCTTTTATTGCCGGTGCTATTGCTAATCGGCTTCTTCGTTTGGATGCAACGGCGCACACAAGGCCAGGTCGGAAGCGTTATGCAGATTGGCCGCTCGAAAGCCAAGACGTATTCCAGCGAAAAACCTGGAACAACCTTTGCCGATGTTGCGGGTTACGAAGGTGTAAAGCAAGAGATCAACGAGGTTGTCGAGTTCTTAAAAACCCCGGCACGTTTTTCTGAAATTGGCGCCCGAATTCCAAAGGGCATTCTTCTTGTTGGTCCTCCCGGAACCGGAAAAACTCTGATTGCACGAGCGGTTGCCGGCGAGGCGGGGGTTCCTTTCCTTTCTGTCACCGGTTCAGATTTCATGGAGATGTTTGTTGGTGTGGGT
>CAYGGL010000102.1:0-7366 GCA_964349215.1 uncultured Acidimicrobiaceae bacterium
TGTAAGCACAGTAATGTGTTCAGCTGACCGGTACTAATCGGCCGAGGGCTTGGTTTTAATTTGCTTCGTGCTCGCTATTGAACGCTCAAAGGAGCATTCACATTTTTCCGGTGACCATAGCGACGGGGATCCACCCGTTCCCATTCCGAACACGGAAGTTAAGCCTGTCAGCGCCGATGGTACTTGGGGGGATTCCCCCTGGGAGAGTAGGTCGTCGCCGGATTATTTCTAAACAAAGGGTCCTCTCCAGGGGGCCCTTTGTTCGTTTTCCAGATAGGCTTACCAGATGCCCTCGGAAAGATCGCCAAATCGTCGCGCCTCTCCAGGTGGCGCTACGAATGACCGTAATCGTCAAGATGTTCGTAAAAAGTCAGATGAACGAACCAGGTCTTGGGGATCTGTGGCAAGACGTGGGGCGAAACAATTAAAAGAGCCCAATAGCGACTACATCGACAAAGTCCCTGGCCGACCGGATCGCTATGTCGACGGCTGGACCGATGAGGGACTCGTCGATAGTGATGAAAAAGAATCAAAATCTGCCCGGCCAGCTCGGCGTAGCCAAAAAGGTGAGCTGCCGTCTGAGGTAATAGATGAGGTTACAAAGGTCGTAGGTTCAGAGTTCGCTAAACGAGTTATAACTCGTTTGAGCGAGGCGACTCATGCCTTTCAAAGGGAGCGGTGGAACGATGCCCGCTCGACGCTTAGTCCACTGGTCAAGCAGTATCCCGACGTTATTGCAATCAGAGAGCTCCATGGTTTGGTGCTCTATCGGATGGGAAGATGGAAAGAAGCAATAAAGCAATTTGAAGCGTTTGGAGAATTAAGTGGCACTTACGATCAATACCCAGTCCTGGCCGATTGCTTTCGAGCCCTTGGTCGTCACGGCGATGTTGAACGTTTGTGGGATCAGCTTCGCCAGGCGGGTGTCGGAGTCGAGATATTGACCGAAGGTCGCATCGTGACAGCAGGCTCGAGGGCCGATAACGGCAAGATTAAAGAAGCAATCCGTTTGTTGGAAGAGGGCCCGGTATCGGTTAAAAAGCCCCGAGAGCACCATCTTCGGCTCTGGTATGCATTGGCTTCTACATATGAGTCGGCGGGTGATATTCCCCGAGCGAGAGCGATGTTTAAACAACTTCGAGCGATAGCCCCTGGTTTCGCTGACGTTGACCAAAGGTTGGCGAACCTGAGCTAGGTTTATGGCATGGATATTCAAAAAATTCTTGGGAAAGATGCTGAGTCGTTACTGTCATATGAAGCTAAAGGGATTCCCAAAGAAGACCTTGTCTTGCCTGGGGGCGACTTCATCGATCGAGTCGTTGCCGGCACTGATCGTTCGCCTCAGGTTCTGAGAAATCTACAGTCTTTGTTCGATCATGGTCGTCTGGGCAAAACGGGCTATGTCTCGATCTTGCCTGTCGATCAGGGAATTGAACATTCAGCTGCTGCATCATTTGCTCCGAACCCCCGCTATTTCGATCCGAAGAACATCGTTGAGCTGGCAATTGAGGGTGGATGCAATGCGGTGGCATCAACGTTTGGAGTGTTGGGCGCGATGTCTCGTCGTTATGCGCACAAGATTCCATTTATCGTAAAGCTCAACCACAACGAGCTGATGACTTTCCCAAACAAGTTTGATCAAGTGATGTTTGGCTCGGTTGAACAAGCCTATGACTTGGGCGCCGCAGGTGTTGGAGCGACGATCTATTTCGGCTCTGAAGAGGCGACTCGACAAATTGAAGAAGTGCATGAGGCCTTCTCGGCGGCACATCAACTTGGAATGTTCACCGTATTGTGGTGTTACTTGCGCAATCCAGGTTTTAACGTTGACGGAACTGACTACCACGTTGCTGCAGACCTCACCGGCCAAGCGAACCACATTGGCGTAACCATCGAGGCGGACATCATCAAGCAGAAACTTCCTGAGAACAACGGTGGCTATAACGCATTACCGAAATACGGCAAGACTTCTAAGTTGGTATACGAAAACCTCACTACTGACCATCCGATCGACCTGACCCGCTGGCAACTAGCCAATTGCTACATGGGTCGCTCGCCTTTGATCAATAGCGGTGGAGCATCATCTGGAGAGTCTGATCTCGCTGAAGCAGTTCGCACGGCCGTGATCAACAAGCGTGCGGGTGGTGCCGGGCTCATTTCAGGGCGAAAAGCTTTCCAACGCCCTACGGCTGACGGCGTGGCTCTTTTGAATGCCATCCAAGATGTTTATCTGGATAATTCCGTCACAATTGCTTGAGGTCGATCTTTATGGATCTGAGTATCTGTCCGATAGGAGTTCGCGCCCGCTAGCGTGATCCAGGTCTCAGCTAGAAAGAGATACAACAACATAAATCGTCGGGCCAAGGGGGGGAACTCGTGGCCATTACTGATTCAAAAGAACAGGCTTCATCAAGTCACGCTGAGAGCGAGATTTTGGATGAGGTCGTCATACGATTTGCCGGTGATTCTGGTGATGGCATGCAGCTCACTGGTGATCGTTTTACCGGGGCGAGTGCACTCTTTGGCAACGATCTTTCAACGTTGCCCGATTACCCCGCTGAAATAAGAGCCCCTGCCGGCACGCCGGCAGGGGTTTCTGCTTTTCAGGTTCATGTTTCGGACCACGACATCATGACGCCAGGCGATGCCTGTGATGTTTTGATTGCGATGAATCCAGCGGCGCTGCAATCAGAGCTATCCAAGTTGCGATCGGGCGGCACCTTGGTGGTCAACAGCGATGCCTTTGAGGAACGCAATCTTGCGAAGGCCAGTTATGTAAACAATCCGCTTGAAGACCAAAGTCTTGGCGACTACAGCCTCTACGAAGTCCCGATGACAACCATGACGATGGAGGCGGTGCGTGATTTAGGTGTCAAACCAAGAGATGCCGAGAGATCGAAGAACTTCTTTGCTCTTGGACTTGTCAGCTGGATGTATACCCGTCCAATTGATCCCACTCTCGATTGGATTGCAAAGAAGTTTGCCAACAAGGCACAAGTAGCAGAGGCGAATACCGCAGCGTTCAAGGCCGGCTATAACTTCGGCGAGACCGCCGAGTTGTTTGATCATGCTTATGAGATTCGTCCGGCCGAGTTACAGAAAGGCACTTATACAAACATCACAGGCAACACGGCTCTCGCGTGGGGGCTAGTTGCTGCAGGTGAGCTTTCCGGAATGAATGTGTTCTTGGGTTCGTATCCGATTACTCCCGCATCAGACATCTTGCATGAACTCTCAAAGCACAAAAATTTTGGAGTGCGGACCATGCAGGCTGAAGATGAGATAGCGGGCATAGGCGCAGCGCTTGGTGCTTCATTTGGGGGACACCTTGGTGTGACCACAACAAGCGGGCCGGGCTTATCTCTGAAATCAGAAGCCATGGGCCTTGCAGTCAGTCTGGAACTGCCCTTGTTGATCGTTGACGTACAACGTGGTGGTCCATCGACTGGTCTCCCTACAAAGACAGAAGCCGCAGATTTATTACAGGCGATGTATGGCCGCCATGGTGAAGCCCCAGTGCCAGTGTTAGCTGCTTACAGCCCATCACATTGCTTTATGGTGGCGATTGAAGCTGCACGTATTGCTGTTAAGTATCGAACGCCGGTAATCATTTTGTCCGACGGCTATTTGGCAAACGGTGCTGAGCCATGGTTGTTCCCTGACGTTTCTACTCTTGCGACGATCGACCCAAATTGGACGACAGAAACAAACCACATCAACGAGGACGGCACGACGAGTTTTTGGCCGTATAAACGAGATCCCGAAACTCTCGGGCGAGCATGGGCGTTGCCGGGAACTCCAGAGCTGATGCATCGCATTGGTGGAATCGAAAAGGCCGATGGCACTGGCGACATTTCTTATGACCCGGCTAATCATGAACACATGGTTCATACCCGTGCTGCCAAAATCGCCGGCATCGCAAACGATATTCCTCGCCTTGAAGTTAGAGGTGACGAAGATAGCGATTTGTTGGTGCTCGGTTGGGGATCAACTTGGGGCGCAATCACAACCGCAGTCGATCGAGTCCGTGCATCTGGAAAGCGAGTCGCTCAGGCTCATTTAGTGCACCTCAATCCTTTCCCAACAAACCTCGGTGAGGTTCTTCGAGGGTACGAAAAGATTCTGGTGCCTGAAATGAATTTGGGCCACCTCAGTCGAATGGTACGAGCCGAGTTCTTGGTAGACGCTCAGGTGATGTCCAAGATGCAAGGCTCACCTTTTACGGCAGGCGAGATAGAACAGCAGATCTTGGCGATGCTTAATTCGGATGGGCTTGGTGAAAGTCATACCAGAAATGGGGTCTCACAATGACTGATACTGCGGTTATTCCTGTTACTTCACGTAAAGACTGGTCGGGCGATCAAGAGGTTCGTTGGTGTCCGGGCTGTGGTGATTATTCGATCTTGACGGCAGTGCAATTGCTGATGCCCGAGTTGGGAGTTAGCCGAGAAAACACAGTGTTTATTTCGGGCATCGGTTGTTCAAGTCGCTTTCCCTATTACATGAACACCTATGGCATGCACTCGATCCATGGCCGTGCGCCGGCAGTTGCCACAGGACTTGCTGTGTCACGACCCGATTTGGATGTTTGGGTCATTACGGGCGATGGCGATGGATTGTCGATTGGTGGCAATCACCTCATCCACGCGCTTCGTCGCAATGTGAACCTGACGATTTTGATGTTCAACAACCAAATCTATGGCTTGACCAAGGGGCAGTATTCACCCACAAGCGAAGAGGGCAAGATCACCAAGTCGACACCCTTTGGTTCACTTGACCATCCTTTCAACCCAATCAGCTTGGCCATTGGTGCAGAGGCAACCTTTGTCGCTCGTACTCACGACCTTGATCGTGCACACATGATGGAGACCTTTCGAAGGGCGCATGCGCATAAGGGCGCTGCTTTTGTCGAGATCTACCAGAACTGCAATGTGTTCAATGATGGCGCATTCGAGACCATCACTGCCAAAGCCAATCGAGGGTCAAACCTGATACCGCTTGAACACGGCAAACCAATACGTTTTGGTGACAACTCTGAATTTGGAGTTGTCCTCGATTCTCAGGGGCATGTCAACATCGCTTTGATCAGCGATGTAGGCGAAGAAGCTGTGCTCGTTCATGATGAAACTCGTGTCGATCCGACCTTGGCGTTTGCGCTTTCACGTCTTGCGACTGGCCCCACAATGCCGAGTCCAATCGGGGTATTTAGAGCGGTTAACCGATCTGAATATGGCGAGGGAGTAAACAGCCAGATTGCTGCTGCTCGCGAGAAGAGCGGCCCGGGTGATCTTGCAAAACTCTTGGCCTCTGGTTCCACCTGGGAAGTGACTTAGTCATCTAACGATCTAAAGACCATGCCTGTCATAGGTTTTGGATGGAAGTAAGTCGACTTGGGCGGCATGCGGTCGCCGCCGTGTGCACATGTTGCAATTTGAGCGACACCAACTGGGCGAAGTAGTACCCCGATATCGAAACCCTCACTTGGTTCGCCAATGCGGCCGAGGATGTGTTCGATGCCATGTTGATAGATGACCTCTGCATCTGGAAAGACTTTGCTCGCAACATATTGAAGGCGCGCAGAGTCAAGATCTGGAGTGTCGTTTGGAAATGCGTCTGGTCGTGGGCGCAACAGCCATGAATGTCCATTTGGGAACACCAATGAGAGTGCCCCTGCATCGTTCATCCGAGCCAAAAGCTCCGGAGCGCTTGGTCCTGCATCGAATGGCTCAAAGTAGGGTTCAAGGGCAGCGAGAAGCGCCTCTGGTGCCTTAAGAGGGCCCGGTACTCCGGCAAAGAGTCGATGGATGGCCTGAACTGAAAGCTGGCTTTCTGTCAGTTCAATAACCAAAGCCATGGTGGCGTCATATCCTCCGCTCGCTCCATTGTTGGCTGCTCGGCGTTCGTCGCGATAAGCCAAGGAAGTTTCGAAACGATGATGGCCGTCGGCCAAGACAATGGGCGTTGAAGCTATTGCTTGAGAAATGGCATCAAGGACTCCGCTTGAAGTCACTTTCCATAGGCGATGATGAACGCCATTCGCATCGGTTGCCCTAGCTACCGGGGGGCCGGGAACTTCGCACAACTCAGTCAATCCCTCGGCGAGGGAAAGCCCCCAGATGGGTGAGAGGTTCGCATGTGTTGACCTGAGGAGATCGAGTCGGTCACTCTTGGCCTTGGGAGTGGTTTGCTCATGGGGCAAGATATGGCCTTCGCTTGGTGGCGAAAGGGTCAGTGCTCCGATCACTCCAGTTGTTTGGCGAGCCTTGCCTTGCTCATCGTGAAAGCCCATCCGGTAGATATAAAAGCTCGGTTCATCGTCGGTGACTAGGACTTTTTCTTCTTGCCACTCATGCAATAAACGAGCCGATCGGGCATATGGGTCTTCATCATCCCCATCGGCACTCGCTATGGGAAGGTCAATATTGACCACGTTGTAAGGAGTTTGGCCGGCAAGCGAAGCCCGCTCGGCCTCACCAATAACGTCATATGGCGGGGCACACGTGGCATTCATATCAATGGCTTCGTCATAACGAAGACCACGAAAAGGCTTGAACTCAGGCATGAGGTCCACCTTAACTGTCTATGAATCCTCGGGTGACATACGATCACCAAGTGAGCATGGATACAGATGCCGTTGTTCGCAGTCGACATCTCGAGGTATATCGCACGATGACCCCTGAACAACGGGTTGAGACTGCCATCAATATGTCAGAAGAGCTGCGTTCCATCACCATCGCAGCAATCCGCTCCAGGAATCCGTCCTTAACCGAACGAGAAGTGATGAAGACGTTCATTCGCATTACTCATAATGTCGAAATCGGCGATCAAAGACCGCTCTAATGTCGCTTGCTGAGACTCTCATGATGCTGTCAGCCCAGCTTGATCGTGCTGGCATCGCTTACATGATCGCAGGATCAATTGCTTCTACGCACTATGGCGAACCTCGTTCAACCCAAGATATAGACCTAGTGATCCTTGCTGAGGTCGAGCAGGTGACGACATTTGTGAATTGTTTCGATCCGAGCCGTTATTACCTAAACGAACATATTGCCGAAGGGAAATTACGAGATCATTTCAATCTCATCGACACCCTCACCGGTTGGAAGGTCGATCTGATGTTACGGAAAGACCGGCCCTTCAGCCGTTCAGAGTTTGAACGTCGCCAACCGGTCACGATCCTTGGGGTGGCGACGTTTGTCGCCACTGCTGAAGACACTATTTTGGCGAAGCTTGAATGGGGGAAAGAGGGAGGTTCGCAACGCCAATTTGGCGACGTAGTGGCCATGATGAAGGTGCAAAAACACCTCGATCATGACTATCTGAACTACTGGGCAATCGAACTCGGTATCGTCGATGAACTTGCGCC
>CAYGGL010000103.1:0-7277 GCA_964349215.1 uncultured Acidimicrobiaceae bacterium
GCCTAAGAGTGGTCAACCTTGGCGACTAAAGATGCTGTAACCGCCAGGACCAACAATCAGTCCCAAGACAATCAGACCTATTCCCAAGAGAATCTGTCCCTGAAAAATCTGCACGATCCCGACAATTACCAGAATGGCTGCAATGAGCCCAAGGATTGTTGTGTTCATGTGCTTCAAGTTCCCAGAGTGCACACCGTTTAAACACGAGATTTCAACGAGCGGAGTGGAGCGGGTGACGGGGATCGAACCCGCATAGCCAGCTTGGAAGGCTGGAACTCTACCATTGAGCTACACCCGCAATTTAAGAGCGCCCGAAGGCGCCCTATACCGTAGCAACTACGGCATGGTCGGGGAGAGAGGATTCGAACCTCCGGCCCCCTGCTCCCAAAGCAGGTGCGCTAACCAAGCTGCGCCACTCCCCGTTGACTTATCCACCCTAGTGGCTTTGTCGCCCAAGCCACCTGTTCTGCCTGCTCTTAAGGAAATCCTGTCTCGCTGTCGGGCATTTGCCTATAGGCAAGTAAGCTCATCGCCTTGTGAAGACAAGCGTCGAAACCCTAGAGGGCAACAAGGTCAAACTCATAGTCGAAGTTGACGAGCAAGAGTTCGAAACCGCCATTACATCGGCCTTCAAACGAATTGCCCAACAAGTACGAATACCAGGGTTTCGTCCGGGTAAAGCGCCTAGGCGCATACTTGAGGCTCACTTTGGCACAGAGGCTGCTCGCCAAGAAGCACTTCGTGAATCCCTTCCCGAATACTTCATCAAAGCCGTCAATGAGCATGACGTTGACGTCATTGCCCCTCCAGAAATTGATATCACCGCGGGCCAAGAGTCCGGCCCGGTTGTATTCGATGCAGTAGTCGAGGTACGTCCAAAGATCTCGGTTCCCGGCTATGCGAACCTTCGAATCACTATTGCCTCGCCCGAGGTGAGCGAAGAAGAGCTTGATGCCCAAATCGAGCGTTTGCGCAGCCAGTTCGGTGAACTTGAAGCCGTTGATAGACCAGCTCAAGATGACGACTACGTCACTATCGACATTTCGGCATCTGAAGACGGTGAACCCGTTGAAGGCCTTACTGCCGACGACTATCTCTACAAGCTTGGTAGCGGGTCTGTCGTACCCGAACTCGATGCTGAGCTACGGGGAGCAAAAGTCGGCGACATCATCTCGTTCGAAGCATCGCATCCCGACCCTGACGAAGACGCCGGCTTCACTTTTAAGGTTTTGGTCAAAGAAATTAAGCACCAGGTCTTGCCTGAAATAAATGACGAGTGGGCAAATGAGGCTTCAGAATTCAACACGGTCGCCGAACTGCGTAAAGACATGGAAAACCGCCTATCAGGCATGAAGCGCGTTCAGGCCCAGCTGGCTCTTCATGAGAAGACCGTTGAGGCACTTGTAGAACTTGTGGATATAGAGCCCCCAGAGGCCTTGATCTCGGCAGAGGTCGATCGTCGTGCTCATGATTTGGTGAGTCGCCTAGAAGCCCAGGGGGCAGATGTAAATCAGTACCTTCAGGCCATGGGAACCAGTGGAGAAGAACTTGGTGCCCAGCTCCGTGAGCAGGCAGTAGCTGCCGTAAAGAGTGATCTCGCCCTTAGGGCAGTTGTCGAGGCTGAAGGCATCGAAGCTACCGATGAAGACCTCGACATAGAAATTGAACGCTTCGCCTCTCGAGTAAAGCAAAAACCTGCGGCATTACGTCGCCAACTTGAGCGCGCCGAACAGCTTCAGGCAGTACGCTCGGATATCAAGAGAGGAAAGGCGTTGCAGTGGTTGGTCGAACACGTTGAAATTGTTGATGAAGATGGAAAGATCATCGATCGTGAAGCGATAAAGCCGTTGATTGACGATTCGACTCTCGAAGAAACCGATGCGTTAGAAGCAGATAACGAGACAGTTGAGGAGCAGGAATGACAGATTCAATTCGCAACCTCCAGATACTTGCAGGAGGCGAACAACGCCTTAATGCTTTTGGGTATCTAGTTCCCACAGTCGTTGAGCAGACCAACCGAGGGGAGCGCGCGTTCGATCTTTATTCTCGCCTGCTCAAAGAGCACATCATTTTCTTGGGCACCCCCATAGACGACACGATTGCCAACTTGGTATGTGCACAGCTGTTGCATTTGGAGTCAGAGAACGCGGACAAAGACATAAACATCTACATCAATTCGCCGGGTGGTGACATCACTGCTCTGTTCGCTATTTACGACACGCTTCAATATGTAAAACCTGACATATCGACCATTTGCTTTGGACAAGCTGCATCTGCGGCTGCCGTGTTGTTGGCTGCCGGTACAAAGGGCAAGCGCATGGCGCTACCTCGTGCTCGGGTCTTGATTCACCAGCCATATGGTCAAGCCATGGGCCAGGCGACCGATATTGAATTAGCGGCTAAAGAAATTGACCGCATGCGAACGATGTTGGAAGAACTGCTTTCTGAACATACAGGTCAGTCGGCAGAGCGAATTCACAAGGACACAGACCGAGACTTTGTGATGTCAGCACAAGAGGCCAAAGAATACGGCATTATCGATGAAGTCATCTCTGCAAGGGAATCAGCCCCCAAAGACGCAGCAGCGACTTCGTTAACTTAAGTAATTTCTACACCATCAGAACAACACAACGACCCTAATTAACTACGGACACTCGGGGGAAATATGGCACGGATCGGAGACGGCGGCGGCGACCTGTTGAAGTGTTCGTTTTGCGGTAAATCTCAAAAGCAGGTCAAGAAGCTCATTGCCGGGCCTGGGGTTTATATATGCGATGAATGCATCGATTTATGTAACGAGATAATTGAGGAAGAGCTTTCTGAAACTTCAGAGCTTCATTTCGATGAGTTGCCAAAGCCTCGTGCAATCCATGAGTTTCTGGACGACTACATAGTCGGTCAAGATCATGCGAAACAGATTCTTTCGGTGGCTGTTTATAACCACTACAAGAGGGTTCAGTTTCGGGCCACTCACGGGGAAGATGTAGAACTCTCCAAGTCGAACATTTTGCTGTTAGGCCCAACAGGCTGTGGCAAGACCCTTCTTGCACAGACATTGGCTCGCATGCTCAACGTGCCGTTTGCTATTGCAGATGCAACAGCGCTGACTGAAGCCGGCTATGTCGGTGAAGACGTTGAGAACATCTTGTTGAAGTTGATTCAAGCGGCTGACTTCGATGTGAAGAAGGCCGAAACCGGAATCATCTACATCGACGAGATCGACAAGATTGCTCGTAAGGCTGAGAACCCTTCCATTACCCGTGACGTTTCGGGTGAAGGCGTTCAACAGGCGCTGCTTAAGATCCTTGAAGGCACTACCGCTTCTGTGCCGCCTCAAGGTGGACGCAAGCATCCTCATCAAGAGTTCATACAGATAGACACGACAAACATTTTGTTCATCTGCGGGGGGGCCTTTGCCGGACTCGAAAATATTGTCGAGAACCGAATCGGAAAGAAGGGCATTGGTTTCGGAGCTGACATCCGCCGCTCCAGCGAAAAAGAACTTGGTCAGATCTTGACCAAGGTATTACCTGAAGACTTACTGAGATTTGGTCTTATTCCCGAGTTCATCGGGCGCTTGCCGGTTATAGGAGCAGTTTCAAATCTCGATAACGAGGCCTTGGTCAAGATTTTGGTTGAGCCTAAGAATGCGCTCGCCAAGCAATATAAGAAGATATTCGAATTTGAAGACGTCGAGTTGGAGTTTTCTCCCGAGGCCCTTGAAGCCATTGCCGATCAAGCATTACTGCGTGGCACAGGTGCGCGTGGGCTGCGGGCGATTCTCGAAGAGGTACTTCTAGACGTTATGTATGACCTGCCAGGTCGTGAAGATGTCGGCAAGTGCGTTATCGACGCTGAAGTTGTTCTCAATAAGGTCAATCCAACTCTTGTGCCAAGAGCTGAAGTTGCTCGTAACAGCCGCCCGAGACGAGCGGCATCTTAAACTCAGCTGCTCATCCTGCGGTATTTGCGAATCGCAATTGGACCAAAGACCAACAGTATCGCGGTTATCCAAGCTAGAGATTGGTAGAGAACCGGGTTGGTTGGGCCCCCGATGGTCAGGGCTCTGGCTGCGTTGACGGTAAGAGTGATGGGGTTGGCATTGGCAATGACCTGTAGCCAACCTGGCATCGTTGCAACGGGTACGAATGCAGAGCTGGCGAAGGTCAAAGGAAACAGCCATATGAATCCGCCGGTTTGAGCGGCTTCAGTGCTGCTGACACTTAGACCAATAGTGGCTGCGATCCAAGAAAAGGCCATTGCAAAATACAGACACAGACCAATTGCCACCATTGTGTGTAGCAGATCTGTATGAATACGGAAGCCAACTAGGGCTCCCACCCCACCCATCAAAAGGATCGTGAACAAGGTTCTGATGGTGTCGGCCAGAGTCCGGCCGGCCAGGACGGCTGATCTTGCCATTGGAAGAGAGCGGAAGCGATCGATCATGCCGTTGGCAATGTCTTCGGCGAGGCCAACTGATGTGCCGGCAGTCCCAAACGAAATCGATTGCACAATGATGCCGGGCATAAGAAAGTCAACATAGTTAAACCCAGGCACGGCGATTGCTCCGCCAAAGACATATCTAAAGAGCAGAACAAACATCACCGGTTGGATGAATGTGAAAACCAAGAGCTGGGGTTGGCGAACATAGCGGTACAAATTACGGACTATGACAACTGAGATGTCAGAGACGGTGGAAACTATCCGGCTGCGTTCAGATGGGGTCGTAGTGACGGCCACGGTTGCCATTCTTATTCCTCCTCAGAAGAAGTAGATGATGCACGGCCGGTAAGGGACATAAAGACGTCATCAAGACTTGGACGATGAATTGCCAGGTCGGCAATGTCGATGCCGACTTCGTCAAGACGTCTGATCGTTTCGGCCAATCGATTTCGGTCGTTACCAACTGGAAGAGTGATGCGATCCTTCTCTCTGTCGATTCGCACGATGGAGTTTGAAATCGAAGAGAGCACTTTGGCGGCTTCATCGAGCCTGTTTGGGTCGCTTGGAGTCAGTTCCAATTGCTCACCACCGACACTTTCTTTCAGTTCGTTAGCGGTGCCCCTTGCGATGATGGATCCCTCATCTATAACGACAATGCCGTCGGCCAGACGGTCTGCTTCTTCAAGATATTGGGTTGTCAGCAACAAGGTGGTTCCTTCGGCAACGAGTTCGCGAATGACATCCCAAAGGCCAAGGCGGCTGCGTGGGTCAAGGCCGGTAGTTGGCTCATCTAGGAACAAGATCTGAGGACGCCCCACAAGGCTAGAAGCAAGATCTAGGCGTCTGCGCATGCCCCCTGAGTAGGTCCGAGCCGGACGAGTGGCGGCATCGACCAGATCGAAGCGTTCAAGAAGCTCATTTGCTCGAACTTTTGCTTGGGACTTTTTCAACTGATTGAGACGACCAATCATCACAAGGTTTTCAACGCCTGTGAGATTTTCGTCAACTGCCGCGTATTGACCAGTAAGCCCAATCGATTTACGAACTTTTTGCGGCTGGGTCTTAAGGTCAAAGCCTGCGACTGTCGCTCGCCCGCTATCTGCACGCAAAAGAGTTGCCAAAATACGTACGATCGTTGTTTTGCCTGCTCCATTGGGGCCAAGAAGTCCAATCACATGACCTTGAGGGACCTCTAGATCAACTCCTGCAAGGGCTTGAGTCTTACCAAAACTTTTTGTGATTCCTTCCACCACAATGGCTGGTGCTGATGATGACAAGCTCATTGGTGATGGCGCCCCCTGCGCAAAAGTTACGCGAAAGTAGAACTGAGTGAATGGTGAGGTATATGACACAACTGGTGGCGTTGTCAAAGTGAATAGCTTCGATGAGGCTATTGCCTATCTGGATAGTCACGTGAACTTGGAGTCGAAGAATCTCGACAAGCACGACGTTCCAACTCTTGATCGCATGAAACGCGTTGCACATTTCATGGCTGACCCCCAATTTGCCCAGCCGGTAATACAGCTCACGGGTACCAATGGAAAGGGCTCGACGGCTGCGATTATCACGGCGCTACTTATGGCTCATGATCTGTCGGTAGGCACCTATACCAGTCCTGATTTGGGTCGAGTCAATGATCGGATGAAGTGCAATGGCGAGCCGATTGGAGACGAAGCCTTAACTGAAATCTTGGACAGCATTCAAGAACTCGAAAAGTTGGCTGAAGTTGAGTTGTCGAGATTTGAAGTACTAACCCTCGCTGGGTTTCGTTGGTTTGCCGAGATGGCTGTAGACGTAGCCATTGTCGAAGTAGGGATGGGCGGGCGTTGGGATGCAACCAATATTGCAGACGCAACAGTTGCTGTAATCACGAATATCTCAAATGATCATCTCGACATTCTTGGCCCTACGACCAAAGAAGTGGCCATTGAAAAGGTGGGCATAGTAAAGCCTGGAGCCACCTTGATCATGGGTGAACTAGAGCCCTCACTATTAGAGCTGGTTGTGGCGATGGCCAACGATCAAGGCGCAGCCAAGTTATGGAAGGTTGGAGACGAGCTCAGTTGCAGTTCAAATGATCTGGCAGTTGGGGGAAGGCTTGTAGATCTGAATACCCCAGGTGGCTCATATGAGAGCATCTTCCTGCCCCTTCATGGTGCCCACCAAGCGACCAACGCGCTCTTGGCGTTGGCCGCTGTAGAGGCTTTTTTTAGTAGGCCTTTAGATGAGGACGCTGTGCGTCATGCGTTCGCCAATGTAGAGATTTCGGGTCGCTTTGAAATTGTTGGGCGCCAGCCATTAGTGGTCGTTGATGGTGCGCATAACCCAGCCGGCGCGTTGGCTGCGATCGCAACCCTTGCAGACTTTCATACGGAAGGTTATTTACTGGTCCTGGGAATGAATTCCGGGCGTGACCCCAAAGAGATGCTCGAAGCTCTGGAGGTTTCTCGAGCCCGCTTGTTGGTTGCCTGCGAACCAGATTCGCCTCGAGCGATGCCGGCTCACGAGATTGCAAAAGTTGCTCAAGAAATGGGCGTAGAAACGTTGGTGGTGCCAAGGGTGAAGGAGGCCATGAAGAAGGCGGCCTCATTGGCACAGCCAAATGACGCAATTCTTGTGACGGGCTCCCTTTATGTAGTTGCCGAAACCCTGAGATAGGCGAAGCATATTGGATTCAGCCGATTAACAGATTCATACTCAAGTGGCTCTGTGGGATTCCGATACATAACCCGGAGACATAATTCCCTTATTGGGGGCTCTGTTTCCAGGGACACGTTTAATCCGAGTGGTCCTCACCGACCCGCAAGGGCACGGAGGAACATCGGTCGCCT